>JANWZQ010000010.1 GCA_025054835.1 Chthonomonadaceae bacterium | reverse complement strand
AGGGCTGCAAATCCGGAGAGGGTGTGTGCCCACCAGGCCACTGTGGAGGAGGCGGTGCTGTGGCCCAGCGCGGCGCGTGCGAAGAGCCAGCATCCCGTGCCGGCGCAGAGCAGTCCGCAGAGCGTTACCGGGGTTGCACGCTTCCCGGTGGCGCGTCTGTGGCGGAGCAACCATCGGATTGCGGGCGGGGTCAGCGCCAGTCCCAGCAGGATGTGCGCGAGCAGGGCGCCGGTGGCGGGTGGGTCCATGCGGTTCCATCCCGGCCCCAGCAGGTAGACGGCGGTTCCTGCGAGGGTCAGCACACCCGCAGGGAGCAGGAGGCGCTTCTCCTGCGGGGAGCGCCTGCTCCCTGCGGTTGATCCGGCGGTCGGGGCCATCATGGGGCGTGCGTGCGAAGCGGGTTCACACCCGGTTGGGGACCTCGAAGCCCTTGCGGTACTCGCGGGTCAGGAGGGCGTTGGCCTCTTTGTTGCCTTTGAACTGTTCGCGCTTCGGGTTGAACTCCAGTTTCGGTCCAAGGCGGTACTGCAGGTTGTTCATGGGCACGCCGTTGTCGGCCAGGTGTTGTTCGAAGCGCAGGTAGGTTTCCATGGCTTCTTTGTTGTCGCCGAAGGCCTGCGTTTTTGCGCTGAAGGACTGTGGCGATCCGAGCAGGTAGGAGATGTTGCCCAGATGGCACATGGCGCTGGAGATATGGCCTTCCTCGATGTCGGCGTTCAGGTCGGTGATGCGGCGACTGCGGACGGCGTCGAGGAAGTTGCCGTAGTGGTCGCCGCTGCCGTTGAACTCGGCGATCTTGTTGTCGTTGTTGTCGAAGGCGAGGACCCGGCTGTAGTTGCCGGTCATGACCACGTAGCCTTCGGTGCCGTAGATGATGTTGCCGACCGAAGCGCCTCTGAGGGGTTCGGTCTTCAGTCCGCGCACTTCGAAGATCAGCTGCGCGTCGTCGTAGTCCATGAAGACCAGCTGGGTGTTGGGGGTTTCGCCGTCATCGATGTAGCCAAAGCGTCCGCCGAGGGCCATGACGGTGCGGGGCATTTCGCGCTTGTTCAGGGCCCAGCGCGCGATATCCATCTGATGGATGCCCTGGTTGCCCAGGTCGCCGTTGCCGTAGTCCCATTGCCAGTGCCAGTCGTAATGGAAGCGCTGACGCATCACGGGCTTGTAGGGCGCGGGGCCGAGCCAGAGGTCGTAGTCCACCCCGGGGGGGACCGGGGTGGGGGCGGTCACCTTGCCGATGCTGTTGCGAGTTTTGTAGCACAGTCCGCGGGACAGGAAGACTTTTCCGATCTTGCCGCTGTGGATGTAGGCGATCGCTTCCTGCACCGCGCGATGGGATCGGGACTGGGTGCCGGTCTGGCAGATGCGTCGGTACTTGCGGGCGGCCTCCACGATGCGTCGTCCCTCCAACACATTGTGGCTGACCGGTTTTTCGACGTACACGTCTTTGCCGGCCTGCATGGCCCAGATGGCGCCGAGGGCGTGCCAGTGGTTGGGCGTGGCGATGGAGACGGCGTCCAGATCGCGATCTTCCAGAAGCTTGCGGATGTCCTGATAGATCGTGGGTCGGGGCTTGCCTCTCTTTTCGATCTCTGCGACCGCTTTTTCGGCGGCGTTCCGGTCGGCATCGCAGATGGCCACGATCTGCACGTCGTCGCGTTCCACGAAGCTCCGGACGTGGTCCATGCCGCGTCCGTTGGTGCCGATGACTGCGATCTGAATGCGGTTGTTGACCATGCCGCGCTTGCGGGTGCGGGCCTGTGCCTGTTCGGCCCATTCGGCTCCGGTGAGCGCGGCTGCGGTGAGTGCGGAGATTTCCAGAAAACTGCGTCGTGTGATTCGGCTCATGTCTGATGTTCTCCTTGTGCTGGGTGCCATCTGCCGGTGTGTTGCGTAGTTTATCGGGGCAGGATGTCGGCGCGCAGGAGGGTGGCGCGATCGATCCAGATTTTGGCGCTCCCGTCGAGTCGTTCCAATGCGTCGTAGGCGTCGTTCAGGTCACGTCCGGCGATGGTGATGCCGTGCCGTGGCAGGAGGCAGGCGATGGCGTGCTTGCGCAGCTTTTCGCGCTGGGGCAGGAGGGCCTCGACTACCACGCGAGCGAGGTCCGGGGAGTGGCAGGGGGCGAACCGCGCCAGCGGGATGGTGCCGTACTTTTCGGTCTGTTCTGTGGGTGGTGGCAGGGGCAGTTCGGCGCTGGCAAATACCAGCAGGTGGTAGGGGTGTGCGTGGCAGATGCCGTGGCATTCGGGCAGGGCCTGGTAGATGGCCAGATGCATCTGTACCTCGCGCGAGAGTTCGCCGTGGCCCTGCAGGAGCTGTCCGTCTGGCGAGAGGCAGATCACGTCGTCGGGGCGCAGTTGCCAGTGGTAGCGGCTGCCGGCGTAGCGCGGGGACATGTAGATGTTGCCGTCGGTGGCGCGTTGTGACAGGTTGCCCCCGGCGCTATCGGAGAGGCGTCGATCGTAGATCAGTCGGCCAATTTCTGCGATGCCTTGCCGGCATTGTTCCGGTGTCCAGAGTGCCATGGCGCGAGTGTCTCTTCCTGTGCGGGGCGTGTGGTGTGGAGCGCCCCGTTGATGTGGGCGCGCAGGCGCGCGTAGAAGCGTGGTCGCTGGAAGTACAGGTTGTGCGAGAGGAGGGGCAGGGTGTCGATGTCCAGCGCGCAGTCGGTGACGTCGGCGAAGATGCCTTCGGTGCCGAAGCCCAGCACGTCGTTCGGGTCGAACAGGTTGATCCAGTGCGCGACGCCGGGCGGGCGGGGCACGCGGCGGATGGTTCGGTCGGCTCCGATGTTCGGGTTGCTGCTTTTGAAGATTTTGAGTTCTTCCAGCAGTCCTACCTGCGATCCGACGGTGATGAGCAGGTCGCACGGGATGTCGGGGCGGTAGGCTGTGAGGATGTCGTACAGGATGTTACCGCCCATGCTGTGTCCCATCAGGTAGAGCCGGTTGTCGCCCGCGGTTCGGTGTTGCAGGGCGGTTTCGATGGCGTCGAGGATCCGGCGGACGATGGGGCCGGGGTGTTCCGGGGTGCCGCGTTCGTCGAGGTAGACGAGGACGTCGCCCAGGAAGCGGCCGATGGCGGTGGTTGCGGCGGGTCGGAGCGCTCCGATCAGGGGTCTGCTCAGGTCGCCGATCCGGTTGCTGGCGTGGTCCTGCAGGTGGCGCCAGAGGGTGTTCCAGTTCTGTGCCAGTTGTTGCACGCCGGCCTGCAACCAGTCTCGCGCGGCGGTCAGGCTCTCCTCCGGGCAGGTGGTGGCGCGCTCTGTGGCCCCGGTGCCGGTTTCTTGCGGGTTCTGCCATTGGATGGCTTCGTGGACGAGGCGTTTCAGGAAGGTGGAGTCGGAGCGGACGTGGCGAAGCCATGCGGGCCGGGGGTTGGCGTCGGCGTAGGCGATGGTTCGGGCGGCGAGGAGGGCGAGCGCGTCGCTATGGCCGGGGGCTGGCGGGGAGGTCATGGCTGCGGCGAAGGCGATGTCGGTGGCATGTGCCAGCGAGGTGGTTCGGGCCAGTGTGAGCAGGGGGTGTCTGGAGGTTGCTGCGTTCGGGAGGGAGCGGGGTGGGGCGCTCAGGGCCAGCCATCCGGCGTCTGGAGGGGGCAGGGTTTCCGGGGCCGGGGACAGGTGATGTGTCGGGACCGAGGCGAGGTTCCATGCGAAGGTGGCACCCAGGTCACCCCAGCCGGGATTTTCGATGTGCAGGTGTGCGGGGGGGCGTACCTGATCGGCGAACGCGATGTGGCGCAGTGCGGCGTTGCGTGCTTCTACTGCCTGTTGTTCCTGTGTGGTGCCGGATTGGCGTACGGCGACGCCGTGCACGAAGACCAGTGGCATCGGGGTGGCCTAGAAGCGTTCGAATCGTTCGACGTCCAGGACGAAGCAGACGGCACCGCCGACGAGCACTTTGACCGGGCTGGGCATGAACGTTCCGACGGGCGCGGCGTCCGGTGGCAGGACGTTGACGAACTGTTCGCGGGTTTTGCAGCTTTCACGGATCACCTGGATGAGCTTCTCGACTTCTTTGCCTTCCACACCGATGAGGAGGGTTACGTTGCCTTCTCGCAGGAAGCCGCCGGTGCTACCGATTTTGGTGAATTTGAACCCGTTGCGCAGCAGGGCTTCGGTAATTTTGTTTTTATCCCGGTCGTGGACGACGGTGATCACCAGTTTCATCAGATCTCACTCTCTTCTCGTCTGCGCAGGTGCCGCCCGGTTGCTACACGGTACACGTGTTGCAGGATTTCCCGGTGCAGGGCGTCCGGTGGCAGGTTCGCGTCGAGGATGCGGAACCTGTGGGAATTTTTCTGCGCTTCTGCCAGAAATCCTTCTCGTACCCGGATGTGGAAGTCGAGCCCTTCGGCCTCGATGCGGTCGTGTTGCTCCTGGCGGATGCGGAGCAGTCCCTGTTCCGGTGGCAGGTCCAGAAGGAAGGTGATGTCGGGGGTCAGGTGTGCGGTGGCGAACGCGTTGAGCCGGGCGACCACGTCGCGTCCCAATCCGCGTGCGACTCCCTGGTAGGCCACGCTGGAGTCGATGAAGCGGTCGCAGAGGACGATGTGGCCCTGTGCGAGGCAGGGGCGGATGATCCGTTCGGTGTTCTGTGCGCGTGCGGCCAGGAACAGGAGGAGTTCGGCGCGTGGTGTTACGTCGCCACAGAGCAGGAGGGCGCGCACTCCTTCTGCGAGCGTGTCGCCGCCCGGTTCGCGTGTGACGGTCACGCAGTAGCCGTCGCGCTCGAGTGCGTCGCGCAATCGGGCTACCTGCGTTGTTTTGCCTGCTCCTTCCACGCCTTCGAATGTTACAAACAGGCCTGTCATTTCCCTGTCCTCTATGTGCTGGCTACCATTTTAGCTCTGCATGGTCGGGATCCCTGCATGGCGGGAAAGAGCCGGCCGGGGACGTGCGTTGCTTGCTTCCACACCTGTGAGCGAGCAACGATACCGATAGGGGAACAGGGGGTCAGGGGGTGTTGCTTGCAGCGCGGTTTGCGTGTATAATGAACCGCGACAGACGCACAGACGTGCCGTTTTTTTGAAAAAAATCGGACCGGCGCTGTCACGGATCCGGGAGTGTTGCGTAGAGTGATGCAGGGAGTGCGCATCCCGAAATCCCGGAAGCAGGAGGCAGCCCGTGGCAACCCCAACAAAACATCGGTCTGAGCATATCGCGCCCGCTGCGGGGATCTGTGTGGGAGTGGACCCGGTGCAGGCGGCCGAGGCGGTCCTGCGTCGCTTCGGTGCGCGGGCCGTTACCCTGCTCGCGTCGCCACGCACGCTGGAGGATGGGCGCACGTTGCCTCCGCGCATGAGTGCCAACGACGCCTATGTGGCGCTGGAGGAGGCCTGCCGCAAGATGGCCCGGGTGGCGCTGCGCCGGTATCAGGGGGACGCCAGCCTCCGGGGCATGGATTTTGATGCGGCGCTGGAGGTGCTCTTTCCGGATCCTGTGGCGTATCTGGCCCGGTGCGTGCGTTCGGTGGTAAGCGATGCCGAGCGCGCGGCGCGGCGCGAGGTTCCTACGATCTCCATGGATCAGCCGATTGCCGGCAGCGAGGACACCGCGCTGGCATTGCGTGATACGCTGGCCACGGAGGCGATCGACGTTCTGCCGGAGGCGGTTCTGATCGATCAGGATGAGCGCGCGCGGTTCCGTCGGGCACTGGCCCGGGCGTTGCAGCGGATCCCGGCTCACTATCTGATGGCGCTGCAGCGCGATATGGCCCGCGAGCGGGAGCGGCAGAACGGTGCGAAGGTCGCGCCGGAGACCGATCGGGAGCGTCAGGCTGTGTGCCGCGCGCGTGCGGCCCTCTCGGATATTCTGCGTAAAGAGTGCGGACTCGATAATCCTTTTGTACGTCTGATCGCGCAACAAAGGAGCGCCCGCGTGCGCCAGAAGCCATCTCCCTCTGCAAACTGGACTGCCCAGCGTCAGCAGGATCTGTTGCGTCGCCTGCTTAACACCTCGTGGAAGGAGCGTGCGGCAGTCGCACCGCATCCGGACGATGATGTGGAGGAGGCGGTGGTCAACGAGGTCGGGGATGTGGCGCATGTGGCCCCTCCCTCTCCGGAGATGCGTCAGGCCATGCGTGTGATGGATACTTACACGCTGGGTGATAATCCGACTGCGGAGTGTGCGGAGGCGCAGGAGCTGTATGAGCAGGCCAAGCGGGCGCGCCGTGCGGGCCGGATCGAGGAGGCTATCCGTCTGTACCGCGCGGCTTATGAGCGGGATCCGCGCTTTCTGGCCGCGCTCAATGAGGTCGGGGTGCTGCTGAGCCAGAAAGGCAACCTGCGCGATGCGTTGAAGATTTACCTGAGTATTGTGGAGCATCCCGATGCGGGTGAGCATCGGTACATTGCGGCGACCAACGCGGCGGATATTTATCTGACGTGGTTTGACGCGGGACGCAATCGGGAGCGGAACATTGAGCGGGCCACGTACTATGCTCGTCTGGCCATGCAACGGCCCACTCCGATGCGTGCCTGCAATCTGCTGCTGGCGTACGTGAAAGACCGGTATTACCGGGAAGCACAACAGTTGTTGAACACCGTACTGGAAAATGATCTTGCGGAGTGTCCCGCCGAGAAGTTCCTGCGGACCCTGTTTCAGATACGGGACAGTGATCTGGTAGCGTGGTGGAACTGGTTGGACGGCGAGCTGGGAAAGGAAGAGCGTCAATGAGAGGCATATCCCCCCGGAATGTGGTGTACAGGGCGCTGGCCTGTGCTGTGATATGTGTGTTGTTTACCGGGCTGTGTGGCATGCGGTCCTATCGAGAGGATCGCTGGCAGGCCCCCGGGATACATCGCGTGGTGGATGGCCAGGAGACGCACGGCAAGGGAGGCAAGGGGCGTATTTTCCGTGTCGCTGATGGTCAGGAGACGCACGGGAAGACCGGCAAGGGCCTCGTCTGATCCCGCTATATCGGCACGGCGTTCCAGCAGGGCTGGCATTTCCGGGAGGCACGTTGCGTGTGCAACGTGCCTCTTCTGTCTGGGGGGAGGCAAAAAAAAACCTCGCTGGAGTGCGAGGAGAGGTGAAATCCGTGTCGCAACATGCGAGAGCGCGCACGTCCACCCCAATCGAGTTGCTTGTCCACAGTATAGTCGGCAGAGATTAAATTTGCCTTAAGGGGTTCTTAAATTTTATTAATCTCTGTGTTTCTTTTTGCGGACTTTCCGTTTGCGGCCCCGGGTTCTGGTTCAGAGGTACGTGTCCAGCCGGCGTACCCAGATGTTGCGGAAACGCACCGGATGGCCGTGGTCCTGCAGGCGGATCGGTCCGTTGCCGTGCGGGGTGTACCCGGGGATGCACCGGTATCCGGTTGCTCCGAGCAGCGTGCGGTGCAGGTGGAGGAGCACGCCGTTGTGCAGAACCGTGACGGTTGCCGGGCGTGCGACCTGTTCTCCATCGAAGCGCGGAGCCTGCCAGAGGATGTCGAAGGTTTGCCACTGGCCCGGTGGGAGGCAGGCGTTGACCATGGGCGGGTACTGGCCGTAGACTGCGCCGGTGGTGCCGTCGGCGTAGGTGGGGTTCTGGAAGCAGTCCAGGATCTGGATCTCGTAGCGGTCCATGAGGAAGACTCCGCTGTTACCCCGTCCCTGCCCCTCGCCATGTACTTCGGCCGGGGCCGCCCATTCGAGGTGAAGCTGGATGTCCCCGAAGCTTTCCACGGTGCGAATATCCCCGGTGCCGGGTTCTACCTGCAGGGAGCCGTTTTCGACGCGCCATCGGGCCTCACCTCCGTCCAGTGCGCGCCAGTGACGGAGGTCGGTGCCGTCGAAGAGCACGATGGCGTCGGAGGGGGGTGGTGTAATGAGTTCGGATGTGCCCGGGGCGCCGGGGGTTACGACGGGGGGTTGCGGGCGGTCGCCGTCGTGCACATGGTAGCCGGAGTCCGGCAGGATGGGTGTGTCTTTGTATCCGAGTGACATTGGTGCGCTCCGTTCTCTTCTGATGATGCGCAGGGCGGTGCGTTCGGAGAACAATCGTTCTGGTTCGATGTGCTACAGGGCGCATGCGGGTTGCGCCTGCGCGGACTTTCCGGGCTATGGTTGCGCGCCTGCTGGTTGTTCTCCTGCCTCCGGTCGGATTTCTCCGGGTTCGGACGCGGGAAAAAAGTCCCTGTCTGCGCGGAGCAGACAGGGACAATCAGGAGGGTTGGTCGAAAGCGTGCCGATTACTGCAGGGTGTTAGCGGCGATAGTCAGGGCCGGTGGTCTCCGGGTAGGTGTAGACGCCGCGCTGCTGGTATTCGAGCATGATCTCCAGCTGGGACTTGGCGGTGCCGTCGGCGCGCAGGAAGGGCGGATCTTTCAGGAACTTGGCGTGGCCATCGCAGAAGATCCAGTTGCGGCCCTCGGCATGGCGGCGGCCCTTGGGCCAGCGGCCCCGACCTGTTGCGTCGTTGCCGTAGCCCGGGGCGATGTACCACCCGGCGAAGATGGTTCCGGTGGTTGCTGAGACCGACGAGCCGACGTCGGCGGCGAAGAACAGGTTGGCCGGGAACACTTAGGCCGAGATCGGGTGCATCTTCTGCCCGCGGTAGGTGGCGCGGTTGTTGGTCGGGTCGTAGGTCTGGCTCAGGAAGTAGTTACCCGCGTATGAGAGCGGGAAGGAGCGGAGCATGGCGTTGACCACGTTGCGCATGCCGGGGAAAGAGTTGGGCATGTTGACCGCCAGAAGCTGTGCCTCGTAGCAGAAGGAGCCCGTTTTGTTAAAGCCGCCTTTGTCCGGGTCGCTGGGGCAGGAGAAGATCTGCCAGTTCTTGATGTAGGGTGCGGTCGCGATGGGGAAGGAGAAAACGCCGCTGAAGTAGGCGTCGCCGACCGCATAGTAGCCGTTGGCATCGGGCACCGGGCTGCTGCAGGGCCCGTCCCATCCGGTTTCCGGTGGGATCTCGTCGTAGTCCTGCGCGTACATGAACACTGCGGTGCTGATCTGCCGCAGGTTGGACAGACAGCTGGCCTTGCGCGCGGACTCGCGGGCCTGCGCGAAGACCGGGAAGAGAATGGCAGCAAGGATGGCGATGATTGCAATCACCACCAGCAGTTCGATCAGCGTGAAGCCGGATCGCACACGTCGTATCATCACAGGTGTCTCCTTGTCTGTGTCCGGACGGAGGCGCGTACTGACTTCCGCCGGACTTTCTTGCGAAAGGACCAGCCCTCCGGGATCGTGACGTCAATGAGCATACCTCTGTCCGTTTTAAAATGGTGTTATCGCAAAATTAAGTTTCCGTTAAGATTGCGGGAGAAGCGTTGGGGGCGGCAGGACATCGCCGGGGCATACGGAAAATGCAGGGTGTACGCAGATGGAATGGGATGGAAAGGAGGTCACGCGATGAGATCTGTGACAGTGTATCGGTTCGCGGCTCTGGTGATTGCGCTGGTCGTGATTGTGCCTCTGGCCGCCTATCAGGTGCGCTGGCCCGGTCGGGAGAAACAGGGGGTTCTGCTGCACAACGGGTGGAGGATCACGCCAGCTGGCAGTCATGAGAAGACCGGGGATATGTTGCTGGGGTGCGCGCTCAGTCCTGACGGCTCCATGCTGGCTATGACCAACACGGGGGCGACCGCGCACCGGTTGCATCTTGTGGACCCGATGACGGGCCGGATCCGGCAGTCGTTGCCGCTGGTTCGCGGGTGGAGCGGGCTGGTCTGGTCGCCGGATAGCCGCACGATTTATGTGGCCGGTGGGACCTCGCTGGCGGTGTATCGGTTCGAACGGCAGGCGGACGGCACTTTCGCGCCCGGGGAGCCGATCCCGCTGCCCGGTTCCAGCGTTCGGCAGGCACCCTCCTGGTTCTCCGGCCTGGCGCTTGCACCGGATGGCAGGACGCTGTATGTGGCGGACACAGGGCTGGATATCGTGCTGTCTGTGTCTCTGCCGGAGGGATCGGTGCGGGTGCAGCGCAAGCTGGAAGCGGGTGTGCGCCCGTATGCTCTCTGCTATGTAGCGAACGGGGGAAGGCCGCGGCTGTATGTGGCGCAGTGGGCCGCAGGCAATCTGCTGGCTCTGGACCCGGGCACGCTGGAGACCGTACAGGTCCTTCCTGTCGGGAACCATCCCAACGCTGTGCTGTGTGTGGGGTCCCGGTTGTTTGTGTCCTGCGGGAACGACGACACCGTGGTGGTGCTGGACCAGAGCACCGGGCAGGTGCAGGAGCGGATCAACATGCGTCTGACGCCCCGGGCACCGGCGGGGGCCACACCTGCCGCGCTCGCAGTGGCTCCGGATGGGAAAACGCTGTTTGTTGCCAACAGCGACAACAACTGTGTGGCGGTGGTGGATGTTTCGCGTCCCGGGCAGAGCCATGTGCGCGGTTTCATCCCGACCGGGTGGTACCCGACGGCGGTCGCGGTGTCGGCGGATGGCAAGCGCCTGTTCATCGGGAGTGGTAAGGGCACCGGCACGGGGCCGAACCCGGTGACGAAGCTGCCAATCAATCCGGTGGTGCCGACCGGGTATCCCTACATTGTGCAGTTGTTGAACGGTCTGATCTCCACGGTGCCGATCCCGGATGCGGCGCAACTGGCTGCCTATACCCGGCAGACACTGGCCAACACGCCCTACCGGGATGCGTATGTGGACCGACCTCGTCGCGCACCCCGGCCCGGCACCAATCCGATCCCTTCGCGTCTCGGGGATCCATCGCCCATCAAGTATGTGCTCTACATCATCAAGGAGAACCGCACCTACGATCAGGTGCTGGGCGATATGAAGGACCATTCAGGCAGGCCGATTGGCAACGGGGATCCCAATCTAACGCTCTTCGGGGAGGAGGTCACGCCCAATCATCATGCGCTGGCGCGGGAGTTTGTGCTGCTGGACAACCTGTATTGCGATGGTGAGGTTTCTGTGGATGGGCATCACTGGTCCAACGGGGCTTACGTGCCGGACTTCATGCAGCGCACGTGGCCGCAGCAATATTCTGGCCGGGGCATCCCGCCCCTCAATGAGGCGCTGGCTACCACGCCGGCCGGCCGGATCTGGGACCTGTGTGAGCGCAAGGGGCTCTCGTATCGCACGTACTACTACCACACACAGAAGAACCGGTGTGAGAAGTGGGCACAGGCGCGCGCGGCAGGCCGCCGTGACTACGATTATGTGGATATCTTCCTCGAGGAGTTCCGGGAGTTCGAGCGCACCGGCACCATGCCGCGCTTCATGATCATGGCGCTCAGTGAGGATCACACGCGGGGCACCACACCGGGCGCTTTCACTCCGAAGGCCTGTGTGGCCTCCAACGATCTGGCTCTGGGCAAGATTGTGGAGACGATCTCCCGGAGCCGGTACTGGAAGGAGTTTGCCATCTTCGTGATCGAGGATGACGCGCAGAACGGGCCGGATCATGTGGATGCGCATCGCACGGTCGGGCTGGTGATCTCTCCGTACACACGGTTGCGCAAGGTGGACAGCACTTTCTACACCACGGCATCGTTTCTGCGCACCATGGAGCTGATCCTGGGGTTGCCTCCCATGAGCCAGTATGATGCGGCTGCGACTCCGCTGTACAACAGTTTCACCAGCAGGCCGGATCTCACGCCCTACACGGCTCTACCGGCGCGGGTGGATCTGCAGGCGAAAAATAGCCGGCTGTCCTATGGCGCGCAGAAGTCGCTGGCACTGGATTTTTCGGAGCCGGACCGTCTGACGTTGAAGGACGAGGACACGCTTAACCGGATCCTCTGGCACAGCATCAAGGGGGAGCGCGTGCCCTATCCGGGGGTCACGCGGCGCGCGATCCTGCACCCGTCCGGGCGATCGCTGATCGCTCCGGAGCCAGACGAGGAGGACGAGGACTAGAAGCGTACACCCAGGCGTGCTTCTCCACGGATCTCGGTGCGGCTGTTGTCGACGGTGCCGTTACGTCCGTGCAGGGTCATAGAGCCACCGAGGCTCAGGTTGAACCGGGCGCCGAGTTCATGACGGAAGGCGAAGGAGTAGGTGTCTTCCGTGAGCCAGTCGGCCCCGTAGAACGAGCGGGTCTGGTAACCGGTCGTCAGGGAGTGCCAGCGCGAGAGGCGCAGATCCAGAGCCATTTCGGCGATGCGGGCGAGGCGTGCGGCGACGTATTCGTCCTCGACGCCGTATTTTCCGCGCAGGGATGCGTTGCCGAAGCGGGTCTCCAACCCGATAGATCGAAGGCTGGCCCGGCGGAACGTGTCGTTCAACCCGGGGTTCTGCGTGAAGCCGGCGGTGAGCCGCAGCTGCGGGTTCGGGGTGATGGCGAGTGTGGCGACGTAGGTGTCGGCGAGATCCGTGTCGGGCAGGCCGTTACGCATACCGGAGCGCAGACGTGCGTTGCCAGTGAGCTCCATGTGACGGTTCGGGCGCATCCGCACGTCCAGCAGTCCGATCAGGCGGTCCCCTGTCGGGTCGTCAGCCGCACGAACACCACCGGTGACCTGTGTCTGCGCGAACGGCAACACCGGTAGCTCTACGTGCGCTTCGCGATTGCGATACGCTCCTTCCTGCGTGTAGCGTTCTTCCAGAGCCGCCCGCAGGCGCAGGTCCCGGATCCTGCTGAAGGGTGTGGCCTCCACTTTCAGCCCGGCAATGTCCTGTGCGCCATTCGGGCCGAGCACGTTCCGGTATCCGCCCGTGAGCAGATACTGCGCGTTCGGGCGGGTGTGGAATTCCATGGACGCGGTCTGCGTGATGGTTTGCGGTCCGGCAGCGTCTCCGTCCGGGCGTGTGACGGTTCCCGTGTACCCCAGTGCGATCCGGGTCTGCGGGGCGAGCGTGCTCTCCACGTGCACCCGGTCTTCCACCCGCACGTTTCCTGTGTCCCCGGTCGCGGTAGTGCGCGTTTCCGTACGTCCGGCCTGCAGGGTGGTTGTTGTGCTGAGCCGGGCGTTCACGGAAGCGCCCTGCTCCACAGTCTGCGGGCCGCGCGCGTTGTCGTCCGGCAGGGCCGTGGTCTGGCGCAGATAGGAGTTCAGGGTGATGCCCGGGGTCAGGGCGAATCGTCCGGCGGCTTCCATCACTTCCCTGCCCGGCGTTAATCCAGCCACCTTCCCGTGTGCGAACTGTGCGCCAGCCCGCGTGTAGCCCAGCGCCAGTTCCGCACCCCCGAACCGCAGGCTTTCGGTGATCCGGGCCGCGCTCCGGTTCCACAGGTCGCCGCCACGCAGGTCCAGCCAGAGTGCAGAGGAGAGGTCCGCGGGTCCCAGCGCCTGCCCCATGTGGAGTTGCAGCAGGGGCAGCACGGTGGGCCCGGTGGTGCCGGCAACGGGCTGGAACTGTGTGAGCAACGTCGCCCGATTGCGCCCGGCCGCGAAGAGGTCGAACTGCATGTGCGTGAGAAGCGGCCCGGTGTTGGGCGCGGCTTCCGGGGTATCGCAACGGTATGTGATCCGCACCATGGAGGTGCTGCGCAGGGGCTCGTGGAACGCGAGCACCCCGTTGACCGGGTCGAGCGTGTAGTCCACGTTACGGGCGAGGCGCACGCCGTCACGCACCACGGTTTCGCTGCCGGCGCGGATGCCTTTCCATCCAAGCCGATAGGGGCCCCGGATGTTCTGCCCGAACAGGATCTCCGATTGCACTGCGGAGGCACCCCCGGGTGCTGCCCCGGACTCTACGGCCGCAATGGCTGTGGCTGCAGGTTGCGCCTGCAACAGGCAGGGCCCGGCGCAGATGAGGACGACGCCGGTAATGAGAGTTGCAACGCGTTGCCGAAGGGACATGGTCACTCCTCCATCCAGAACGGGGGCGCTCATGAGCAAGGCGACCATGGTGTGAGCGGCCATGATACCATACGGAGGTGAGACGTTGCGCGGTGCCGGATGTGACAGCATTCTGGAAGTAGAACTGGAAGTAAAAGTGGTTGCATGCAAATTCTGTCTGTTGTGGTGCTCTCATGCCATCGTGCGTGCAGGCCGATAATTCACAGTGGCAGAAGTCCGGATCAGGAGGCACGGGCAATGGAGCGCGAGGATTTGCAGTGGTCACTGCATCTGCATGGCGGTGTGGCAACGTTGACGCTCCGTGGGGAGTGGGACGAGCGGTCGGAGCACGTGATTGCCGGGGTGATTGAGCGGCTGATACGCTCCGGGCATCTGGAGATACTGGTGGATGTCACGCGTGTGGAGGGGCTATCACCGGCACAGCCCGTGTGGCTGGACAGCCTGGAGCGGATCGCCGGGCAGGTACGTGCGCATCGAGGGTACCTCGACGTCATCAGTGCGCTTCCTGCAGTGCAGCAGATGATCCGGGCGCGAGCTGGCTCTGCACTGGGGTGGGCGTCTTCAGAGGAGGAGGCGCTCTGTCACCGATTGCATCTCCCAGTTGTGACGCCCGGTCCCCGTGTGGCGACGCGCCTGGTAGGATCCGATGGCGCAGCACATTAGTTTTGCGAGTCCGGCGTGCAATTGTGGAATAACCCGTGTGCGAGCACTGCTCCGCAAGGGGAGAGATCACGCCCTGAACCGCCGGGACAACTGAATATCGAGGACAGGCATGCAAAACGAAAACACAAAACTGCGCATCGTACGCCTGCTGGAGCCGTCTTTGTGCCTCTCCTGTCGCTATGCGACGATCGCGACCGTGGAGATGTCCAGTGGAGCCAGTCGCCGGATGCTGCATTGCAAGCGGCTGGACTGTGATAACTGGCAGACGGAGGAGACAGAGGAGACGCCCCGGCAGATCCATGAGGAGGAGTAGGGGCTCCACAGGCAGATGTTTCATAGTGTGGCGGGTGGCCAGAGCCACCCGCCATGGTTTTTCTCCAGCGATATTCCAGAGCGCCGGAGATCCCGGGACCGGGTGCGATCAGGCCGTGCGGCGGCGACGCAGCAGTGTCAGGGCTGGCGCAAGGCCGCCGCACGCGAAGACCAGCAACGAGGAGGGACCGGGCACCACACCCACCCGGACCATATCAAAGCGCCAGGTGCCTGTGGTAGCGTAGGTGCTGGCGGGGTTGGAGGCCCGATAGGCGCTGGTGCTCGGTTCGAAAACGGAAACGATCCGGAACGCGAAGTTGGGGTTGTTGTTCACGCCCGCAATGCCGGAGAGGTCCACGAAGCGGTTGTTGAACCACGTGTCTCCTGCGTTCCCCACGAACAGGGTGGGCAGCGCCGTGAAGTTGACGCCATCGATGGAGTACTGGAACTGCACGAAGCGGGAGGCGGTGTTACTGTGCCGCTGGTCCCACTGCACGCCGATGCGGGAGAAGCCCACTGTGCTCACCCGGAACTGCACGCCGGCAGTCCCGCTTCCGGTGCCCTGTGTGGGGAAGTTGGTCACATTCCAGCCACTGTTGTCTGAGGGGGCCGGATCGGTAGAGCCGCCGTTGACGGTGCCGCTGGCGAACGTGGCCGTGGTGCCTCCGATCAGGGAGGCTGTGCCGGCGCCGATGGCCGGCGCCGTGGTGCCTGTGGACGTGTTGTTGTCGGGCACCGGTGAGTTGAAGTTCCACAACGTGATGATCTGTGCCGGAGCCGCTACCGGCAGGGCCAGCACGAGCGTGGTAGCGGTCAGCAGATGACGCAGACGCATTCTTCCTGTCTCCTTTCCCTGTGCGCACGGTGGTATCTCGAGGTACGCCACCGTGCGCTTCGCACACAAAAAGGGCGTACTGTGCAACGCAAGTACGCCCTGATACTGCCAGACGTACCGGACAAATTCTACGGTTGAGAATTTGTGGTACTGCCTTGGAAATCTCGTTTAGTGCTTCGAGTATATCTCGAATGCCGGGCGCGAGTCAACCCGGGTTCTGTTAAATTTCTGTTAAATTTGCCGGCGCAGGATCTGGCTCCCGTCTGCCCGGTTTCTCTTGACGCGGGATCGCACCTGCGCCATAATAGCCGCAATGCTGCGGATCATGAGGAGCGAGGATGTCCCGCAAAGTCTGTGTGATCGGTCTGGATTGCGCTGTGCCCGAGTTTGTGTTTGAACTCTGGACCGACCGGTTGCCGCACCTGCGCCGGATCATGGAGCGTGGTGTCTACGGCCCTCTGGAGAGCGTGATCCCACCCATCACAGTGCCTGCGTGGATGTGCATGATGACTGGCAAGGATCCGGGCACGCTGGGCATCTACGGGTTCCGCAACCGGCGCGATCACTCCTATGATGGGCTGGCGTTCGCCAGCAGCGCCATGGTGCGTGAGCTCGCGCTCTGGGATCTGCTGGCACAGCATGGCAAGCGCACGATCGCTCTGGGCGTGCCTCTCACCTACCCCCCGCGCCCGATCCACGGGTTGCTGGTGTCGGACTTCCTCGCGCCCGGCACAGAGTCCGACTACACCTATCCTCCGGGGCTCAAGGAGGAGATCGCGCGGGTAGTGGGTACGTACCTGTTCGACACCCGGGAGTTCCGCACGGAGGACAAGGGGCGGCTTCTGCAGGAGATCCATACGATGACCGAACGCCGGTTCGCGCTGGCCCGTCATCTGATCACGCACCATCCGTGGGATTTCTTCATCATGGTGGAGATGGGGCCGGACCGGGTGCACCATGGCTTCTGGAAGTTCTTCGACCCGCAACATCCCCGGTACATTCCGGATCACCCGTTGCAGCATGCGATCCGCGATTACTATGTGGCGCTCGATGCAGAGATCGGGCGTCTGATCGCCCTGCTGGAGCCGGGCACCCGGGTGCTGGTGGTTTCCGATCACGGCGCCAAACGGATGGACGGAGGCGTCTGCTTCAACCAGTGGCTGATCCAGGAAGGGTACCTGGTTCTGAAAGAGCCGGTGGACACGGTGAGGAAATTCGATCCGGCTCTGGTGGACTGGTCACGGACGCGGGCCTGGGGGGATGGGGGCTACTACGGGCGTCTGTTCCTGAATGTGCGGGGGCGGGAGCCGGAGGGCATCGTGCCTCCCGGGGAAGTGGAGGCGCTCAAGAACGAAATCACGGCGAAGCTGGAGGCACTGACAGACGCGCAGGGCCGGCCGCTGGGCAACCGGGTCTTCCGTCCGGAGCGAATCTACGCGCACTGTCGGAACGTTCCCCCGGATCTGATCGTCTACTTCGGTGACCTGCACTGGCGCTCGGTGGGAAGCGTGGGGCACTCCACCATCTGGACACAGGAGAACGACACCGGGCCGGACGATGCCAATCACGCGCAATATGGATTGTTCCTGATGGCCGAGAGTGAGGATCTGCAGGACGATCGGGTGGTCCCGTCCCGGAGGGAAGCGCACTGTGTGAGCGGGCTTTCGCTGTACGATGTGGCACCGACGGTGCTGGAGGCGTTTGGCATTGTGCCCCCGTCGGGCATGGGACGCCGCGCTGTGACCGGACGCACAGAGACGCTGGCCTATACTCCGGACGAGGAGGCTGAACTGGCACGCCGTCTGGAGGACCTGGGCTACCTCTAGCGCGTGGGCGCTGCTGGATTCGTGGAGGCCTCTGCTGGCTGGCAGAAGAGGGCAAAGGTGCGATCCCGGTACGGGCAGAGCACGAGAATAACTCCGGTATCGCCCGCGTTCCGCAGACGGCGCTGGACTGCTTCCGGCGGGTGGGGCACGCCGCGCTTTTTAACCGCGGTCAGGCGTGCTCCGTGGCGTCGCAACCAGGCCTGCGCTTCCTTCGGGGTGTAGGGCAGGCAGTCCAGAATCCGGTAGGCGGTGCCGAAGGGCGTTGGGGTCCAGCAGTCGGTGGTGAAGTAGGCGATTTCCGGCGCGAGCAGGCGGCCGTGCAGCTGTGCGGCGAGGACCCGGTGCGCCCCGGCCCGGATCACGGCAGGGTCCGGCTCGTACAGGTAGGCGCCGGGAGGGCCACAGGATACCGGCACCGGTTCTGCTGCCAGTTGCTGCGGAGGAGCGTTCGGACGCAGGACCGTGGCGGTCGGGACGGGTGGCAGTGCCCCCGCGAGTGGCCCGAACCAGAGGACCGCTTCCTTGCATTCCCCCTGATCGGAAAGGAATTCCACACGGGCATCGGGAAACGCCTGAAGCACAGAGTCCGGCACTGCAGGAGACACTTTGACACTCAGCGCGGGGAAGTGAGCGCGCAGGGCGTGCAGGAAAGAGAGCGGAGGCGTGTAGTGTTCCACATCCCGCACGACCCGGCGACGTGCGCCATGCGGAGTGCTCTGGCGGCGGGAGGGGTCAAAGAAGGCGGCCCGTATTCCCCGGGATGACCACGCGCGCAGGTCAAGCGTGGTGAGATCGGCGCAGAGCACTGCACAGGAGAACGGGGCTTCGAGCAGGTTGGCCTGCGCGCAGAGCGCGGCGGCCAGATCGATCTCAACGGCAACGACAGGGCCCCGACTGGCCAGCGCGCGACTGTCGCCTCCAATGCCACAGCAGGCGTCCAGCACAGGCATGCTATCGGGGAAGCGTGCGGCGCGGTAGGCAGCGATGCGATCTCCAGTGGATTGCTCCAGTCCCTCCGGGGTGAACAGCATGGTAGCCGCGTTCTGGAACTTGCGTTGTGCGCGTTGTCGGAGTTCCCACATCTGTACCGCGGCGGCGGCGAGCGGTGGCGGGTGATGCCGGCGCAGTCGCTCGAGGCGGATCAGGGGATCGGCAGGGAGCGCGGCAGTTTCGTCGAGCAGGGCACGTCCGGCGGGGGTCAGGAAGAAGGCGATAGCGGCGGCGTGCCCGTGCATGGTCGCAGTTGTTGGTGGAGTGGCGGTTCAGGGAACCGTTGCGTATGGCACAACGCGCCCGGCGCGACTCGAACGCACGACCTTCTGCTCCGGAGGCAGACGCTCTATCCGCTGAGCTACGGGCGCACTCCCTTACGGGATATGATAGCAGACATTCGCGATGCTGTCAACGTTTGCCGCCAGAATCGCGTTCTGCGGCAGGGGGATCCGGCAGAGGCGTGAGTGTACGCTGGTGGTTTTACCGTTTCGATCATGCGCGCTACGTGTTATTGCGGCCCGCGTTGCGCTCGGCCACGTCTCCTGCGGCGCTGGCGGCCATTGCGGACTCGCCGGAGGTGTGCGCGCTGGCCGAGGCATTGCAGGAACAACGCCTCTCGCTGCTGCAGGCCCGGCGCGCCTTTGTGCGGATGACCTGTTGCGTGGGGGATCCGGTGCCGGTGGACGCGCACTTTGCGCGTGTGGTCAGCGCGATGGGGCGCCGGCGCGGAGCGGAGGACGCTGCGGAGCTGCTGGCCGAGTTGCTGGCCGGCCAGAAGAACCGGGAGCCCTGGCTGGGGACCGGTCCGGGCCTGCAAGGCTTTCTGACCGCAGAGGAGACGGTACGGCTGGCTCGCTCCTATCCCGGGATGCCCCGCGCGCTCCGGAGCCGTGGCAGGCGGTTCTGGCTGTGGAGATGGGCAGAAGCCCTGCGGGATCTGGCGCGCCGACTGTTCCGCCGACGCCTGCCGGATGCGGAGGCGGTACGTCGGCTGGGCGTGTTGATCGCGGAGGCCGCAACGCGCGGCGAAGGCATAGCCGTGGTGTCGGACTGACGGTTCTGTGGCACTGGAGGAAGCGATGACCGATCTGGCGCAGATCGATGCGTATATCGTGGCGCATCAGCAGGAGGCGCTGGCGCAGCTGGCCCGGCTGTGCGCGATCCCGAGTGTGTCGGCGAAGGGGCAGGAACTGGAGCCCTGTGCCCGTCAGGTAGCGGAGTGGATGCGCCTGCGCGGTCTGGATGTGCAGGTGCTTCCAACGGACGGCGGCCCCCCGGTGGTCTACGGGGAGGCGCCGGCAGACAGATCGGATGCGCCCACCGTGCTGTTCTACAACCACTACGACGTTCAGCCCGCGGAGCCGCTGGAGCTGTGGGAGAGCGATCCGTTCACGCTCACGGTGCGCGATGGCCGGGCGTTTGCCCGGGGCGCGGGGGATGACAAGGGGCACATTCTGTCCCGTCTGCTTGCGCTGGAGGCTGTTCGCGCAGCACATGGGGGCGCCTATCCGTTTCATGTCCGGTTCCTTGTGGAAGGTGAGGAGGAGATCGGCAGTCCGCATCTGGGCGCGTTCATCGAGCGGCATCGGGAGCGGTTGCGCGCGGATGCCTGCATCTGGGAGGAGGGGGGCGTGGACGATCAGGATCGGCCCTTCCTCTACTGCGGTATGCGGGGCATCGCGTACTTCGAGCTGCGCGTACGCACTCTGGCGCGTGACGCGCATAGCGGGGTAGGCGGCTCGCTGCTGCCCAACGCGGCGTGGCGTCTGGTATGGGCGCTGGCCTCCTTGAAGGACCGGCACGAGCGGATCCTGCTGCCCGGGCACTACGAGGACGCGCGCCCTCCTTCGTTGCGCGATCTGCAGCTGCTGGATGCGTTGCCCGACGACGCGGCGATCCTGCGCGCGGAGTTCGGCCTTGCGGAGGGGGAGCTCCTTGGCGGCCGACGAACGACCGGTCTGGAGTACCGGCGGCGCGCGGTGTTTGAGCCGACGCTCACTCTGTGCGGGATCGAGAGCGGGTGGCAGGGACCGGGGGCCAAAACGGTTCTGCCAGCAACGGCGCGCGCGAAGATGGACTTCCGTCTGGTGCCGGATCAGGATCCAGAGCGGGTGCATCGCGCGTTGCGTGCGTATCTGGACGCGCAGGGCTTCACGGACATCGAGGTGGCGTATCTGGGCGGGCAGCGACCGGCCCGTGTGGACCCGGATCACCCGCTGGTGCATCTGGCTGCGAAGACCGGGGAAGCGGTCTACGGCCAGCCCGCTCTGATAACGCCTCTGGTGGGTGGTTCCGGTCCGATGTGGTGGTTCGCACACTTTCTGGGGATGCCGGTGGTCAGTCCGGGGATCGAGTATCCGGGCCTGCGTGCGCACGCGCCCAACGAGCACATCCGCCTGCAGGACTTCGAGCGAGGCACGCGCCATCTGGCGCATCTGCTGGCGCGGATCGGGGAGGCGGTGCCAGCGCGCTAGCGGTCGGAACGGGCATTCATTCCGACCGCTGGTACGCCGAGTGGGGAGCGTGCACAGAGAGCGCAGAGCGGGGCTATGCTCCTCTCATCTGGTTTTCCTGTTGGCGACCACCCAACTATCACAGAACTTCTGGACCTGCCCTGTAACTGCTCTTCGCAGAACGTCCTGAGGATTGTGCGCTGCGCCGAAGTATCCGAGGGACCCTGACTCCCACCCGGTCAACTCGGCAATCCCGCTGACGAGAATAGCGGACCGCTCGAAACACACTTGCACATCCCAGAAAATCGTTCCTGTGGTCTCATCGCGCATGCTGCTTATAAACACTGAGAGGGTGCGAGAGTATTGGTCAAAGGCTGCCATCCAGGTTTCCATAAACGTTTCCATAAACAGGATGGGGTCTCCAACGGGGTTTGCTAAAAATGCCTTGAATCCTTCTACCAACCGTTTCTCGGCAGCTTCTCGTTCTGCCTGCGTCAGCACCTTGGCAGCGGGTGCCGAGCGCGCCAGTTCGGCCAGCACCCATCCTCGAACAGTCTCCTCGGACACGAGGGCCCTAGCTACATCATTGAGCACAATACGGACAGAAAAATCGGGTGCCTGACCGAGCCGTACTCGATTGGGGTCCGAGGAGCGTGCTACAAGTTCCAGAATCCAAAGAACAGAGGCTTTCTGGGCAGTGGATGGAGACGGGAGTGAGTTCCCGTTAGAGTCCGTTGCGGCAGGGCGCAGGACGGTCTTCAGGTCAAAGCCCGGTTGCATGGTGTTTCTGATGCTGGCCAGACTGATGGCGAAGTTGAGCTGCTGCGCGTCTTTTATGGTGCCTATCACCATGCCGACCACCTTCCCATGCTTGTCGAAGACCGGGCTTCCGCTGCTGCCGGGCGAGATGGCTGCCGAGAGTTGGTAGTACACCAGATTGCCGATCGTTCTCTTTGCGGAGAGGATGCCTTCCGTGAGCGTGTGCTCGAGTCCCTGCGGGCTGCCGATCACATAGAGTGGATCTCCCACGGAGAGATTCTCCTCATCACCGACTTCCACAGGCTTTGCGCCGGTGTCCGGGCAGAAGAAGTAGGCTGCGTCTACCTTCTCGTCCAGTGCAATGACGCGCTCCAGGCGCTTCTCGGGGCGATTGCTGCTCATGGCGCTCACTTCACTGGCGTCTTTGATCACATGGTGGCAGGTGAGGATGCCAGCTCCAAAGGCAAAGCCCGTACCAATGCTGCTGCTGGTTTTGATGGTGAAAACACTGTCTTTCCAGGTTGCGAACACTTCTCTGGCGGACAGAGTACGGGGAGTAGCGGCATTCTGCGCCTGCGCGGGATCGTCTGCAGTGGCCTGCAGGGGCACCTGTCCGACAAAAAGTGCGCTCAGAACAAGGGGTAGCAACGTTCGGGTTCGCATTGGCGTCTCCTTGATGTGGGATGTCAATGAATTACTCTGCCCGGGGCTGCAGAAACGGAAGCGGCACGGCAGGGTTTTCGGGGCAAGGAGACGAACCTGCCAGTGCACCTGCTACGTCTTTCTATGTGAAGTATCGGGAGACGGGCATGGTTCCCGGCCCTGTCAGGCGCTCTGACGCCCGGACGCGTGATGCGATTGTGCTTATACGTATTGTAAAAATCAGGGCTGTGGAGTGCATCCGCTAACCGGCGGATTGTGCCCGGCTTTCCGGTTACGCCCGGAGGAGCTGGCCGGTGTTTATAACCTGCTGGCCTGTGGTCTGTGCTTCCTCTGTTGCGGGTGAGGAAGCGAGGGGAGGTCTGCGATGGAGTACGCTGCAACGTCATCGATGGGAGCGGGCCGCACGAGGTGTTCTCGCAGGACGCCCGGTTTCGTGCCTGTGCTCGGCTTTCTAGCGCTGACCGGACTGCTGGCCTGGCACAATCTCACGCATGTGCCGCGCGTCACAGTGCCGGAACCCCGGATGCCCGTGCCCAACGCCTTCGACACGCTGGTGCTGGCTGGCAAGCGTGTGCAGGAACATCGGGAGATCAATAACCTGTATCACCTGCTTCAGAAGCGCGCGCTGACCGGCGTGCCGCAGGACCGGGACACCAATAACCTCAGGGCTTCGCTGGTTGCGAAGAATGCGGCCGCGCTGGAGTTGATGCGGCAGAGCTTCGGCAAGGAGTACCTCCATCCTCCTGTGCGTTCCTGGGATACGATGTTTCCCTACCTGGTCTCGTTCCGCGATCTGGCCCAGCTCTGTGTGCTGGAGGCGCAAGAGTATGCGGCACGGGGCGCATGGGCCCGTTCGCTGGATAGCTGTCTGGATGCCGTGGAGCTGGGCGCAACGATCCCGCGGGGGGGCGTGCTCATCACGCATCTGGTGGGCATTTCCTGTGAAAGCCTCGGGCGCGCGGCAGCATGGCAGGCTGTGGATCACCTGAGCGCGGAAGAGGCGCGCCGGGCTGTGGCGCGCCTGGAACGCGTCCTTGCCCGCACTGTGCCCATCGCGGACACCTTGCAGGAAGAGAAGTGGGCCGGGCAGGCCGGCATGGCCCACTTCTTTCAGGATCCCTTCTGGCGTCTGAAGCAGAACCCGCTTTCTCAATGGACCTACCCGGGTGACGAGGCCAGTCGGTTGGAGCTGGATAGCATCGTGACCTGCCTGCGGTTGCACTTCTACTCCAACGAGCGCCTGATGCGGCGATACACGGAATTCATGGATGCCTGCATCGCGACGGCACGCAAGCCCTACATCGCACAGGGGGCGTTTCCTGCAATCCCGCAGGAGCCTCTGGTCTCCGCGCTGGTTCCTGCACCGGCCTCGGTGCAGTTCCAATTTCTGAACAATCAGGCGCAGAACACCCTGTTGCTGACCGCACTCGCCCTGCGCGCCTTCAAGCAGGAGCGGGGAGCGTACCCGCGGGAATTGCAGGAGCTCGTGCCCGGGTACCTGTCGCAGGTGCCTGCGGATCCCTTCGGAGCCGGCTCTCTGGTGTACCGGCGTGTCGGGGAGAGTTACCGGCTCTACAGCATCGGGCCGGATCGACAGGACGATGGCGGGCGACCCATGGACAAGGGCAACCAGACCGGTTCTCATCCGCGCTACCGGTACCAGGTGGAATTGAATGGCAAGGGTGACATCGTGCAGGGGATCAACACCCTGTAGCTGGTTCTGGAATCTTACCCGGAACACGCGGGCCACCCGGGAGTGAAATCCGCCGGAACGCGGATGCGCCCCGGGTGGCGCACGCTGTACACTGTCCCTATCAGAAGGCTGCTTGCACACAGCGGTTCTGGAGGGACAGAGGGATGTTGCCGCGCTTGATCGGAACCGGGATCCCGGCGGGTGCCGCCGCGATTGGCGTCGCGCTCTGCGCCCTCTGGGTGTACGGCTACCTCGCTACGCCTCTCCTGCCAGAACGCGACCCGGGCTTCTCGCCGCCGGTTGTAGCACCGGCGCCATCGGTGCCACAGACCGTGACCGCGCCGGCAGCGTCCACATCTACCCCTGCTGTGACTGCGACCACTACCTCTCTTCTCACTACCACTCCGGTTTTCTCTCCCGTAGCAGGTCTGTGGCCCGGCTTTCGAGGTGTGCATCGCGATAACGTCAGCACCGAGGATGTGCCTCTGGCGCGCACATGGGACGCGTCCGGGCCCCGCCGTCTCTGGTCCGTGCAACTGGGGGAAGGATATGCCGGCCCTGCTGTGCGTGATGGCCGGGTTTACGTGCTGGATTACGACGCGCAGGCACAGGCGGACACGCTGCGCTGCTTCTCGCTGGTTGACGGCTCCGAGTTGTGGCGCAACGCCTATCCTGTGGAGGTTCGGCGCAATCACGGTATGTCCCGAACAGTGCCGGCGGTGGATCGGGGGTACGTGGTGTCTCTCGGACCCAAATGCCATGTGCTCTGTGCGGATGCGCGTACCGGCCGGACCGTCTGGCAGATCGATCTGGTGCGCACATACGGGACGGTGGTTCCGGAGTGGTACGCGGGGCAGTGCCCGTTGATCGACGGCGATCGGGTGATCCTGGCGCCGGGTGGTTCCGCCCTGTTGATCGCGGTGGAGCTCGCTACCGGCCGGGTGCTCTGGAAGTCGCCCAACCCCGGGCGATGGCAGATGACCCATTCCTCGATTCTACCCGTTGTCGTCGGAGGGCAGAAGATGTACGTCTACTGCGGGAGCGGTGGGGTCGCAGGGGTCGCTGCGGAGGACGGACGGATCCTCTGGCAGACGACGGAATGGAAGATCGACACGGCCACGGTACCAACCCCTGTAGACGCTGGCGAGGGACGTATCTTTCTGACCGGGGGATACAACGCCGGGAGCCTGATGCTACAGGTGCGTCGTGAGGGCAAAGAGTTTCGTGTGGAGACTCTCTTCCGTTTGCCGGCCTCTGTCTTCGGATCGGAGCAGCAGACCCCCATTTTCTACCGGGGATATCTGTACGGGATCACCACAGGGGGACAGATGGTCTGTCTGGATCTGCAGGGGCGGCGGGTCTGGTCCAGCGGGCCGGCGCATCGGTTCGGTCTGGGCCCATTTCTCATCGCAGACGGCCTGCTCTTTGCGCTCAATGATCGAGGATTGCTGACAGTTGCGGAGGCGACTCCGGCCGGCTTCCGCCCTCTGGCAAGGGCGCAGGTTCTGGAGGGGCATGAGTGCTGGGGGCCTCTGGCGCTGGCAGGGGGGCGCCTGCTGGCCCGCGACTACACTCACCTGATCTGTCTGGATGTGACGCGTCCGGGCGCGTCCGGGAGGTGATGATATGAGCGAGGGGAAGAACGCTGTGATCCATGGCGAGCCACGTCGTCGCTTTCTTTCCAGCGCGTTTCTGTCTCTCTCCTCGGTAGTGACGGGAGCTCTGGCAGGGTGCACACCGAACCGCCCGGCACCCAACGCCGCGCTGGATACGGAGTACGAGTCGTTGCGAAGGGTGCCGCCGGAGCGTATCGGCTACCGGCAGGTAGCGCAATGGTTCCTCCGATTGCAGGAGCCGCGTGGCATTGCGCTGGCGCCCGACGGCGGCCTCTATGCTGTAGGGGACCGTCTGCTGGTGCGATTGGCTCCGGACGGAAGCCTTCGGGAGAGTTATTCTCTGGATGCCGAGCCAACCTGTGTGACCTGCGCACCAGACGGGCTGCTCTACCTGGGGTTGACCGATCGGGTCGGTGTGTACACGCCGCAGGGACACCGCGTCGCTCTCTGGGATCCGCATGCCGAACGCAGTTTGCTGACGGCGATCGCCGTGGGTGACAGGGAGGTCTACGTGGCGGACGCAGGCAGTCGGGTCGTGTTGCGTTGCGATCTGGAGGGCCGGGTGCGATCGCGCATCGGTGCGCGTGATGACACGCGTGGCTACTCCGGTCTGATCCTGCCGAGTCCGCATCTGGATGTGGTGATTGCCCCGGACGGGCAGGTGCTGGTCTCCAACCCGGGGCAGCATCGCATTGAAACGCACACGCCGGAAGGGCGCTTTGTGAGCGCGTGGGGCCGTCCCGGCAGCTCTCTGGACGCATTCTGCGGATGCTGTAACCCGACGGACTTCGCACTGCTGCCCGACGGGCGCTTCGTGACCTGCGAGAAGGGGATCCCCCGGGTCAAGGTCTACTCCGCGCAGGGCGTGTTTGAGAGCGTGGTGGCCCCACCGGAGGTGTTCCCGAGCCATACGCTGGGGCTGGATCTGGCAGCTGGTCGGGATGGTTCTATCTCTGTTCTGGACGCGAAGTCCGCATGCGTCCGGGTGTTCATTCCTGCGGGAGGCAGGGCTGCATGACAGGAACACGAACGCGCAGGGAGTGGCTGGCGGACATCGGGCGTGCGGCCATGGCAATGGCGGGCATGGCGGGCATCGGGGCCCTCGCGACGCGCCGTACGGAGGCCTGTGCACGTGCCTCCTTCTGCCCGCATTGCCCGGTGGCTTCCCGTTGTGAGGTAGCGCTATGGCGGACAAGGGCGGTCTCAAAAGTCGAAGAGAGTTTCTCGCGGAAGGGGCGCGGACCGCAGGACTGATCGCGGCCAGCATGGCTGCAGGCAGTCTGGTGACGCGCCGGGCGGAGGCTACGGTCTGGCAGATCGACCCGCTCAAGTGCATTCAGTGCGGGCGGTGCGCTACCGCATGTGTGCTCACGCCATCGGCGGTCAAGTGCTTGCATGCGCACGTCAGTTGTGGCTACTGCCGGCTCTGCTTCGGATTGTTCCGGGATCAACGGAGCGGCAACGAGACTACTGCGGAGAACAACCGGTGTCCGACGGACGCGATCCGCCGGGCCTTTGTAGAGGATCCTTACTTCGAGATGACGATTGACGAGGATCTGTGCATCGGGTGTGCCCGTTGCGTGAAGGGATGCAATGCCTTCGGTAACGGCTCATTGTTCCTGCAGATCCGGCAGGATCTGTGCGCCCGATGCAATCAATGCGCCATTGCTCTGGCCTGCCCGGTGGGCGCCGTGGAGCGCGTGCCAGTCTCACAACCCTATCGTATGAAGACCGAGGTGCGGCGCTGAGATGCGACGTTACAGCGAAGCCATCTGGATCCTGGTCGGAATGTTCCCGGTAGTGCCGGCGTGGGCGCAGGAGCAGCAGCGGCAACCGCCGCCCGAGTTCCGCTCCGGGTACGCGTTGCCTCCGTTGAACGCTCCGATGCCCCGGGCGGAAGTGTTCACTGTCGTGGATCTGCTCGTCCTGCTGGCAGTGCTGTCGCTCACCGCGTGGTTTCTGCTGGGGGCACGATCGCGAGCCGGCGTTCGGGTTCTGGCTGTGTTCAGTCTGCTCTACTTCGGGTTCTATCGTCTGGGGTGCGTGTGTTCGATTGGAGCAGTACAGAACGTAGCGCTGGCGCTGGTGGAGCCGGGATACGTGCTGCCGTGGAGCGTGGGACTGTTCTTTCTGCTGCCCCTGGTGTTCGCCCTGTTCTTCGGGCGCGTGTTCTGCGCCGCTGCATGCCCGCTGGGGGCGTTGCAGGACCTTGTCCTGATCCGCTCGCGTCGCTTGCCGGCTTTTCTTGAGCAGGGATTGAGCCTGATCCCTTACCTGTATCTGGGGGCCGGCCTTCTGATGGCGGCCACCGGGACCAGCTTCCTTTTCTGCCAGTACGACCCGTTTGTGGGCTTTTTCCGGTTCGGCGGGCCAGCAACGGTGATGGCGTTCGGGGCAGCCCTGTTACTGCTCTCCACGGTAGTTGGCCGGCCCTTCTGCCGCTTTCTCTGCCCGTACGGTGTGTTGCTGCGCGCCTGCTCCGGGGTTGCGCGCTGGCGTGTCCGGATCGCGCCGTCTGCGTGTGTGCAGTGCCATCTATGCGCAGATGCCTGTCCGTTCGGCGCGATCCGCCCGGTGACGCCGAATGCGGACTTGGAGCCCCGACCGGTCGGTCGGAGGCGGCTGGCAGTGTTGATCCTGCTGCTACCACTACTGGTCATCGGGTTCAGTGCGCTGGGGCATCTGGCCAGCCCGGCGCTGGCCCGGCAGAACCGGGTGATCGCTCTGGCGGAGCGGGTATGGCTGGAGGAGCAGGGGCAGCTGTGGCAGACGACAGAAGCGAGCGAAGGTTTCTGGAACTCTGGCCGTCCGCCAGCAGAGCTCTATCGAGAAGCCCTGGCCGTTCGCCGGCGTTTCGGAATCGGCGCCACGTTGCTGGGTGGATGGTTCGGTCTGGTAGTCGGCGGTAGATTGATCCTGCTGGCCATGCGGCGTCGGCGCACCGAGTATGAGGCGGACCCCGGCGCGTGTCTGTCCTGCGCTCGCTGCTATGCCGCCTGCCCGGTACGCGGGGAGGTTTCGATCTCTTTGCCGCATAGGGTGACAGGAGAGACAGGAGTGACATGGAGCAGGTAGAGAGAGGGCCGCTGCCGGCTCATGCAACGGCGGAGGGCAACAGGACGCTCCCGGAGCGTGAGATCGTGCAGGCCGGGTATCTGGCTGCAGTACGCACGGCGATGATTGCGGCGGTGTTCTGCTGCGTGGTCGTTGTGTTGATGGCTGTCAACACTGTGAAAAGCCGGGCCTATGATCCGCTGAACGCCCCGAAGCTGTTGCGCCGGCAGCTGGATCTGAACCGGGATCCACAGAACACACGTCTCCGGGCCGAGGTGCGCCGGCTGGATCGTGAGATACGGACCGCCTACTTCCGCAGTCGGCGCTTCGCTGTACAGGGAAGCTACCTGTTGCTGGGAGGCGTGGTTGTGTTCCTGCTGGCGACGGAAGTGGCACGCGCCCTTCGGCCTTCCGTGCCCTTGCCACTGTCTCCGACCGTAGAAGAAGTTGCCATGGCGGCCGTGCAGGGCCGGCGTGGCGTTGCCACGGTGGGGGTTGTTGGTGCGGGCTTGCTGCTGTTGCTGACGGTGCTTTCACGCAACGACCGGGCAGCGGAGTACGCCCGGGCGGCCGCTGCTGGTACCGGACAGGGGGGCCAACCTGCTGTGGCCTCTGTGGAACCGGGCAGGGATGGCAGGCATGGGAACCCGGCACCGGGATCTTCCAGTGTCGGCAGTGCAGGGAACGCTGTGGCAAGCGACCGATCACCTGCCGTTGCTGCCGGGCGTGTCAGCACACAGGGTGATACCGGAACCGGCACGGTTCTGGGAGAGCCAGCCGGTGCGGAGGTGCGAACACACGGCTCTGCGGAGGCGCCTGCAACCAGGGCCAGCACGGCGGCTGGAAGGGTGGAGCCGATGCCGGCTCCCCTTACGGTGCTGTTGCCCGCAGGTGGAGAAGCAGAATGGCCTGTATTCCGCGGCGGAGCCGGCTTCGCCCCGGGCGCGAGCGCCCCGACCGTATGGGATGTGAAAACGGGACGCGGGATCCTCTGGAGAGCCGTGGTGCCCCTGCCGGGGCGCGGGTCCCCTGTAGTCTGGGGAGATCAGATTTTTCTGACGGGCGCCGATGCGTCCCGTCGCGCCGTGTACAGCTTCTCGGTAGAGAAGGGCGATCTGCTCTGGCAGACGTTCCTTCCGGCCCCCTCCACTCCACCCCTCAAAGTGCAGGCCGAGACCGGGTACGCGCCTGCGACGCCCGTCACCGATGGCCGGCACGTCTGTGCCGTGTTTCCGGATGGGCTGGTCGTCTGCCTGAGCGCCTCAGGACGGATCCTGTGGACACGCGATCTGGGTCGGCCGGAGAATCCGTTCGGGCACGCTGCGTCTCCAGTGATCTATGCCGACCTGCTGATTGTCCCGCTGGATCAGGGCAAGGGAGAAGACACGGCGAAATCCCGGCTCTACGCACTCTCCCTGACGGATGGCCGCACGGTCTGGGAGGTGGCGCGTCCGGTTCCCAGCGCATGGGCGACCCCATTGCTGATCCGTGCTGGCGACCGCGATCTGCTAGTTCTGAGCGCCAATCCATGGGTCATAGCCTACGACCCGAGGACAGGCAGGGAGCAGTGGCGTGCTCGATGTATGGCCGGCGATGTGGCGCCCTCGCCTGCTGTGGGCGGAGGATGGGTCTTTGTCTGCAATCAGAGGGCTGCCCTAGTGGCGATCCGTCCAGATGGCACAGGCGACGTGACGCAGACCCATGTGGGGTGGCAGTTTGATGAGAGCCTGCCCGACATTGCCAGCCCGGTATCCGACGGGGCGTTCGTCTACCTGGCGCTGAGCGAGGGGTTGGTGATCTGCGTGGATGCACGCACCGGCAAAAAGGTCTGGGAATATGAAACTGTCGCGCCTGTCCATGCGTCGCCATTGATCCTTGGAAGCACGCTCTACGTGACCGATACGGAAGGAACCACGCACCTGCTGACGACAGGTGGCGCGATGCAGCTAATTGGTAAGGCTTCTGTGGGCGAGGAAGTGCAGGCGACTCCTGCGGTGGCCCGGGGCCGGTTGTTCCTCCGGGGGCAGAAGCACCTGTTCTGCATTGGAGGGCAGTGAGGTTTTCTCATGATCACGGCGCGTGGAACGAACGTTACGAACGGGACCGGAACCTGCGCGACAGATCCCCTGTCTCCAGCGGCGTTCGTGGACGCACGCGTGGCAGAACAGGGGAGTGGCCCGGAGCAACTCATTCCGTTGTTGCAGGCCATTCAGGAACGATACCGCTATCTCCCCGAGGAGGCTCTGCGCCGTCTCTGTGAGGTCACCGGGATCCGCCCGGCTGACGTGCTGGAGGTTAGCACGTTTTACGCGCAGTTCCGCTTGCAACCTGTTGGAGAGCACCTGGTTCATGTGTGTCACGGCACGGCGTGCCATGTCCGGGGAGCACAACGGGTGCATGACGCGCTGGTCCGGTGCCTGCGCCTGAGGGACGGGGAGGATACGGATCCAGAAGGCCAGTTCACAGTGCAATCGGTTGCCTGTCTGGGGTGCTGCTCACTGGCCCCGGTTGTTCAGATCGATGATGCGCTTTACGGTCATCTCACGCCCGATTGCGTGACGGGAGCGTTGAAAGACTTTCTGGCCCGGCAGCGGCGGGCGCACAGCGAGTATGTCCCTGACATGCCACCTGCGCCATCAGGCCAGACCGAGTTCCGGGTTATTCTGGACTCCTGCTGTGTGGCGGGAGGAACTCGCCGGGTCTATGAGGCCTTGCAGGAGGCCGTGCGGCACACCGGGGCGCGCGCCACGGTACGTCCTGCGGGATGCACCGGACTGTGCCATCTGATACCGATGGTTGAGGTTGTGTCGCCGGGTCGTGAGCCTGTGCTGTACGCCCGCGTTCGGCCAGAGGAGGCGGAGCGCATTGTGCGGCAGCACGGTTCTCCACCTGGATTGGCGGGTCGTATCCGGCAGATCTGGACCGATGTGCTGGATCATTTGCTGACCGACGCTACCTGGGAGCCGGTCACGCGCCATACGGTCGATAAACGAGACCCGCCGGTTTGCGCCTACCTCGGGCCGCAGCGGCGGATCGTCACGGAGCACTTCGGTGCGATTGCCCCTCTGGAGATCGATTCGTACATCGCGCGGGACGGCTTTGTGGCCCTGCGTCGCTGTCTGGAGGCCTCTGACCCGGAGGGGGTGATCCGGGAGATCACGGAGGCTGGCCTGCGTGGGCGCGGAGGGGCGGGCTTCCCGACCGGGATCAAATGGGCAAAAGTGCGTGCGGCGCACGACCCGATCCGCTACGTGATCTGCAACGGTGATGAGGGGGATCCTGGCGCTTTCATGGACCGGATGTTGCTGGAGTCGTTTCCCTACCGGGTGCTGGAGGGGATGGCGATTGCGGCGTTCGCGGTGGGTGCGCGCGAGGGGTTCCTCTACATTCGCGCCGAGTACCCGCAGGCGGTGCGCAACGTTCAGGAGGCGATCCGTCGGTGTGAGGCGCGCGGGTTACTGGGGGAGCGCATTCTGGGGACCGATTTCTCGTTGCGTCTGCGCGTGGTGCAGGGGGCAGGCGCGTTTGTTTGCGGCGAGGAGACGGCTCTGATCGCCAGTATCGAAGGCCGACGGGGTACGCCCCGTCTACGCCCGCCTTACCCGGCGGAGCAGGGGTTGTGGGGGCATCCGACCTGTATCAATAATGTGGAGACGTACGCGGCCGTGCCATGGATCCTGCGGCACGGCGCGCAGGCCTACGCCGCTATCGGCACATCTACCAGCAAGGGCACCAAGGTCTTCTCAGTGACCGGCCGGGTGGTGCGTGGCGGCCTGATTGAGGTGCCCATGGGCGTCACCATCCGGCAGATCGTGGAGGAGATCTGTGGGGGCGTGCCACCCGGGCACACCTTCAAGGCTGTACAGATCGGAGGGCCAAGTGGGGGTTGTTTGCCTGCTGCGCTCGCGGATACGCCTGTGGACTACGAGGCCCTTCAGGCAGCCGGAGCGATCATGGGATCTGGCGGGATGGTGGTGCTGGACGATCGGGACTGCATGGTGGATATCGCGCGGTACTTTCTGGAATTCACGCAGAAAGAGTCGTGCGGGCAGTGCACACTGTGTCGGGTGGGCACACGCCGGTTGCTGGACATCCTGGAGCGGCTCTGTCAGGGAAAAGCGCACCGGGATGATCTGGACCGTCTGGAGGAGCTGGCGCAGCAGGTGCGGATGGGCAGTCTGTGCGGGCTGGGGCAGACGGCGCCCAATCCGGTGCTGACGACGCTGCGCTACTTCCGTGACGAGTACGAGGCGCACCTGCAGGGACATTGCCCGGCAGGGCGCTGTGCCGCTCTGGTACATTACCGGGTGACAGATGCGTGCTTCGGCTGTACGCGTTGCGCGCAGGTCTGTCCGACAGGAGCCATCCCCCTGCTTCCCATGCGTCCGCACCACGTTGATGATGTGCTCTGTACGCGGTGTGACGCCTGCCGGGCCGCCTGCCCCGTGCAGGCGATCACAGTGGAGTAGGATCGTAGCGCAAGGAGATGTTCTGTGGTCACGCTCACGATCGATGATATCTCCGTGACAGTGTCGGAGGGCAGCACCGTGCTGGAGGCGGCCCGGGCCGCCGGGATCGCTATTCCAACGCTGTGTCATCTTCCCGGGCGTGCGCCACGACCTTCCTGCTATGTGTGCATGGTACGCGTGAACGGGGGATCGCGCCTGATGCCTGCGTGTGCGACGCCTGTGGTGGATGGCATGCGTGTGGAGAGCCAGAGCGAGAGTGTGCTTGCGGTGCGCCGCACCGCCATTGAGCTGCTACTGAGCGAGCATCTGGGCGATTGTGTGGGGCCATGCGAGGGGGTCTGCCCGGCGCATCTGGAGACGCCACGCATGATGCGGCAGATCGCCACGGGTCAGTTCCGAGAGGCGCTCATCACTGTGAAGCGATCGATCGCTCTGCCTGCCACACTCGGGCGGATCTGCCCGGAGCTGTGTGAGAAAGGGTGCCGTCGTGCCGGGCACGATGGGCCGGTGGCAGTGTGCCTGCTCAAACGGTTTGTGGCGGATCATGATCTGGCCTCCGGCGATCCGTACATACCGCCATGTGCGCCCTCAACCGGCAAACGCGTGGCAATTATCGGGAGCGGTCCCGCCGGACTTTCAGCAGCCTACTATCTGTTGCAGCAGGGGCACGCCTGCACGCTGTTCGATGCGCACGCGCTCCCGGGTGGAATGTTGCGCTACGGCGTGCCCGAGGAGCTCCTGCCACGCGATGTGCTGGACGCCGAGATCCGTGTCATCCTGCAGATGGGCGCGGAGTTCCGGGGCAACGTGCGCATTGGCGCGGAGCTATCGCTGGATCAGTTGCGCGCGGAGTACCATGCCGTGCTGCTGGCAACGGGCGCCCTGCAGGAGCGGGAGTTTCTGGAGGCCGGTCTGGCCCGCAGTGCGCAGGGAGTGCGGGTGGACCGTCGGACGATGCAGACCAGTCTGCCCGGGGTGTTCGCCGCGGGGTCTGTTGTCATCGCCTCGCGACATGCGGTGCGTGCTGTAGCTGACGGCCGGGCCGCAGCAGAAGCCATCGGACACTATCTGGCCGGGGTAGCCCCCTCGCGCACAGGAAAAGAGTTCAGTGTGCATGCCGGTCGGCTGGAGCCGGAGGAGTTACGGCCCTACCTCGCGTGCGGGAGTCCGGAGCCACGCCTGATCCCTTCTGGAGGGCGTGCCGCGGGGTTCACCCCGGAGGAAGCGCAGCGTGAGGCGCAGCGTTGCCTGCAGTGCGCCTGTGCCCGGGCAGACACCTGTGCTCTGCGTGACATCGCCGAGCGTCTCGGGGCTAACCCGACGCGTTTCCGGGGCACCCGACGGGCGTTTGAGGTGGATACCTCGCATCCAGAGGTACGCTTCGAACCGGGCAAGTGCATTGCGTGTGGCATCTGCGTGCGCATCGCCGCGGAACAGGGAGAGACGCTCGGCCTGGGAATGCAGGGTCGTGGTTTCGGCCTGCATCCTGCGGTGCCCTTCCGGGAGAGCCTGAAGGCCGGCCTGCGCACTGCCGCGCGTGCCTGTGCCGCGGCCTGCCCGACTGGTGCACTGGTGCTCGTCTCTGACAGGGGATGATGGCGGAAGGAGAATCGATGGGGTGGGGCGAACTGTCCGGTGCCACTACGCGCTATGGACTTTCTAGCCCCTCTGTTCACAATCATGAGCCCCGCCGAGCTGTGTGGCACGGTCTCCAGTCTCGCCTGCGTGCACTACGCGGTGCGCAACCAGATCTGGGCCTGGCCCTGGGGGATTGCCGGCTCCCTCTTCTACGGCTACGTGTTCCTGGCCAGTAAGCTCTACTCCGACGCGGGTCTGCAACTGCTCTATTTCCTGCCGATGCAGTTCTACGGGTGGTGGATGTGGTCGCGCCGGGGGCCGGAACAGATCACTCTGCCGATATCGTTGCTCACGCCCCGGGCGCGCGTCGGGTGGTCTCTGGCTATCGTGGCGCTTTCGGTATCTCTGGGGTACGTGATGAGCACCTACACCGATGCATCGTTGCCCTACGCGGACGCTACGGCCGCAGCCATCAGCATCGTGGCGCAGTACCTGCAGGCGCGCCGTATCTTTGAGAACTGGGCGCTCTGGATCGGTGTCGATCTGTTCTATGTGCTCTACATCTACCCGGTCAAGCAGCTGTATGTCACAACCGGTCTGTACCTGCTGTTCACCATAATGGCGGTGCAGGGCTTTCGCCGGTGGTGGCAGATCTACCATGAGGAGCAGCAGGCAGCCCGGGGTGCGAGGACATCGCCTCCATGCTAGGGCCTGCGCGACACAGGACTGACCAGCACGCTCACTGCCCACTTCGAGAGGAACTTGCCTCGCCGGTTCGCCTCACGGATCCGCTCTGCGTCCGCAGCGGACACCACCAGGTCCGTGCCTGCAGGGCCTGCAGTCCGGATGGCCCGGATGATCAGGGGATTGCGCCCGGCCCGGCGCGCTGTCTCCACAGACGTGTCGTAGGTCATCATTCCCCGGTCCTGCACAAAGTCCATGTCCGGCAATCGCTTCGGGTCGGGGTAGAGCACCTGCCCGTTCTCGTCGAGCAGACGCGGGCACATGGATCGCTCTACCCGGAGCTCCTGCGCATCGATGATCAATCCTGTGTAGTGCGTGTCTGGCTCTGATGCGTTGGGGCGCGTTGCAGGCCCTGCGCGGTCTACTGTATCCATCCTGTCGCAGATGGATGCGAGCAGGCGGTCCATGAACCGCCAGTCGGCGGTCTGTCGTGGTGCAAAGGGGTGATCGACCGGCCACCACCCGCGCACTGTCGCGGCGGCCAGGTAGGGGCGCGCCCAGAGGGGCACCTGCTGGATGTCCGGGGGCAGATCTTCCGGCATCTCATCCCGGTACGCGGCAATCTCCGCTTCTTTCACAGCGAGCCTGACGACCGCCATCAGGGCACGCACACGGGTCACAGCCCCGGACGGTCGGGTCACGGAGAATGAGACCGGGTGTGTGGCATTCCATCGTCGGGCCAGGCGGGGCAGCAGGACGGCAAGGTCGCGCTCGGTTACCGGGGCATTCGGGCGCGCTCCCGCGGGCACCAGCTCCGGGACTGCCGGGAATTCCTCCTCGGATGCAGCATGGGCCCCGGTCATTCCACTCGCCATCAGAACAGTCATCAGGATTGCAGTGTGCGCAATATGTATCAGTGCTTTCATGAGCCGGTCTCCCTGCCCCGCTGTGGGCCTGCACCGTGCCACTTTCTGCGGCAGCCGCTGCGGGGCAACTGTATTGTTCCCTGTTCCTTGTGCCGTTTCACCGGCAGAATCGCCGGATGCGCTGGCATGGCAGGACTACCAGTGCCTGGCGCCGAAATGTGCCCTATCGACAGAAACGGAACGGCACTCGCGTTGTGAGGAGGACTTTGCATGACGACCCGCAGTTATGTGCGATACGGTGCGTACGCCCTGCTGACCGTTCTCTGCGGTATGATCGCGGCCCGGAGTGAAGCACAGGTGAAAATCGAGGAGAAGGTCGCGTATCTGGGTGCGCCCAACAACATCCGTGTGAGTAACGGCACCGTCGAGCTGATCCTGACCACCGACTACGGCCCGCGCATCATGCGCTACGCTTTCGTTGGCAGTAAGGAGAGCGATAATGTGCTCGGTACTGTCAATGGCCCGACGACGAAGACAGAGCTGGGAGAATGGTGGATCCGCGGGGGGCATCGCCTCTGGCATGCGCCGGAAGCGATGCCGCGCACCTACGAGCCGGACAACGAGCCCATCCGGGTGGAGCGCGAGGGCGACACCATCAAACTCATTCAGCCTGTGGAGAAGGCGACCCGGATCGGTAAGGAGATGTGGATCACGCTGGACCCGCAGACATCCCGGGTGACCATCGTGCATAAACTCACCAACAGAGGTCTGTTTCCTGTGGAGATGGCCTGCTGGGCGCTCACGGTGATGAACACCGAGGGGACCGCAATCTTCCCGCAGGAACCGTTCAAATCGCACGCGGAGGCGCTGTTGCCGGTGCGGCCGATGGTGCTGTGGGCATACACCAACATGAAAGATCCCCGGTGGATGTGGGGAACCAGCTTCGTGACGCTCAAACAGAACCCGGGCATGAAGTCCCCGCAGAAGGTCGGCTTTCTCAACAAACAGGGGTGGGCCGCTTACTATCGCAACGGTATGCTCTTCCTGAAGCGGTTCCCCTATGAGCCGGGCAAGACCTACCCGGACTACAACTGCAACACGGAGACCTTCACCAACGACCAGATCCTGGAAGTGGAGACCCTCGGGCCCCTGCAGACCGTCGCCCCGGGCGAGTCCATCACGCATACAGAGGTATGGTACCTGTATCGATTGCCCTCTCTGGGGAATGGAGAGGCAGAGATCGCGGCCGCCCTGCAACCTATCCTTACGGCAACCGCGCCGCCACGCTAGGTCCGTACACGCTTTTGCAGACAGGAGATGCTCGCGCATGGGCAGTAAGAAGACCGGTAAGTGGCTGGCCGCATTGCGCGATGATGACCCGGTCATGCGGCGTGAGGCCGCAAGAAAGCTGGGACGGCGCGGCAACCGCGAGGCGGTACGTCCCCTCTGTGACGCGCTGCAGGATGAGAACTGGCGAGTGCGCAGCAATGCAGCCCGCTCGCTGGGCATCATCGGCGACCCATGGGCTGTGGAGCCGTTGATTGCGGCCCTGGACGACCGCATGACCACGGTGCGGCGTGAGGCGGCCAGAGCGCTCGGCAGCATCAGGGACATTCACGCCGTCCATGCGTTGTGCAACGCGCTGGGGGACCGCAAGGCCTCAGTGCGCGAGAACGCGACGTTCGCCCTGCAACAGATGGGGGTTGCCATTGTCCCCGCGCTCTGCCAGCATCTGGATGACTCCAATGCGCTGGTGCGCTATCATGCGACGCTGGCACTCTGCGCGCTCTACGAGTCCGAGCGGCGTACCGTAACAGATCGGATCCTCACTGATCGCCATCTGACTCCCCGGCAACGCTGGCAGGGACTGGAGGCGATCCGGGCGGCCCGCCCTTCTCGCTTCTCGCTGGGCTGGATCCGGGACGTGCATCAGTTCTGTCAGGAGATCCAGCGTCAGGCGGAGGCCGAGGGGAGAACCGATCGTGCTGTTTATCGCGGCGCGTTGCAGGTGCTGGAGTACATCACGCTGGCACGTCCGGTGCAGCGCGATTTCGTAGCCGAGCGAGAGAGCCTGCTCCGGGCCGCGCAGGCGTACTCCCCTGATGCGGACGCTGCAGACACGCTGTTGCGCGGAGCACAGCGCGAGGAGGCTCCGGGGACCCCCGGGACAGCACGAAGGGCCGGGCTCTGGGCCTCTCTGCTGGCCCGGTTGCGTGGCTCTCCGTGATTTACCGGTGTGTGTCATGGCGCCTGTCTGCCGGCCCGACAGCCGTGATGGGGAGTATGGAAGCCTTCGAGAGTGTTGTGGCAAAGGAGTGACCGTATGACACCGCGCGGGATCGTGTTGCACCTGTCCGCGTCTCGTTTCGGGGACGCGGCACAGATCGATCAGTGGCATCGGGCGCAGGGATGGTCTGGCATCGGGTACCACCGGGTCATTCTCAACGGGGTTCGGACCGGGAGACAGGCGTACCGCCCGGATCTGGATGGGGTGATCCAGCGCGGCCGTCCGGACAACGTGATGGGGGCGCACTGCAAGGCGGAGGGGATGAACCGGTGCACGCTCGGCATCGTCTGCATTGGTCTGCCCGGGTATGTGCCGTCGGGGGCGACACCGGCCCCTGCGGAGGCTGTGGTGCGCGCATACCTGACGGAGCGGCAGTGGCGCGCGCTGGTGGACGCGGTGGCCCGGCTCTGTGCGCGCTACCGTCTGGATCCGCAGGGCACGTTCGTGCATCCAGATACGGGCCGGCGGTATCCGGTGCTGTCGCAACACTCCGATCACGATCCGGGCAAGCCCTTCTGCGCCAGTCTGCAGATGCCTGCAGTCCGGAGATCGGTCGCGCAGGAGGTGCAACGGCTTCAGCAGGAGACACCCCCGGGGATTGCAATCGGTGACTGGCAGGAGATGGCCACTGTGGCACCCGATGCTGAGGCGATCGAGGCTCTGCTGCCGGAGTATCGGGGGGCGAACGGTCCGGACGGTCCTGCGGATCTGGAGCGAGATCTGCCCCGGAGACAGGAGAAAGTTTCGTAACGCTGCGCGATACATGATCCGACGCCAGGTTGATCATCAGGAAGAGCAACCGGACACCGCAGTGCAGGTGCATCTGCGGGTGCGCTATGCGGAGACCGATCAGATGCGTGTGGCGCACCATGCTGTCTATTTCGTCTGGTTCGAGGCGGCGCGCGCCGAGTTCTGCCGGGTGCGGGGTATCGACTACCAGGCCATGGAAGATGCGGGATACTTCCTGCCTGTGGTCGAGGCGCGCTGCCGGTATCGTGCCCCGGCTCGTTATGATGAGGAGGTCACGGTGACGGTGCATGTGGTAGAGCACACGCGCCGCACCCTGCGAATGGGCTACCGGGTGACGCGAGAGGCCACGTTGCTGGCGGAAGGAGAGACTCTGCAGGTGCTGGTTGGTCCGGACGGGCGCCCGCGCACGTTTCCACCCGATTTGCTGCAACGGTTTGCGCCCGGAGTGTGCGCGGGCGGGGCGCAGGAGTGATCAGGGCTCGCACACCACCCGGAAGCCCACGAACTTGCCGTCGGCCAGCCACCACCGGCTCTTGGGGAACTGTGGATCGGTCTCCTGCCACTTCGGGGTCTGGCGCCGACGCGTGGTAGGTGCGATGTTGGCTGGCCCGTCCAGAAACGTGCCCCCGCAGAGAATGGGGTTGCCATCCAGATCTGTCGCCCATTCGCCCACGTTGCCGAGCATGTCATGCAATCCATATCGGTTGGGTTGTTTTTTGCCGACTGGATGGCTCATCTTATCGCTATTGCCGGCGTGCCAGGCGCTCTTCTCCAGAGTGGCACGGTCGATCTTCCATGGCCCGTTCTTGCCAGCGCGACAGGCCAGCTCCCACTCTGCCTCCGTGGGCAGGCGATACTTCTTGCCAGTGACCGAGGAAAGCCATCGGCAGAACATCTGCGCGGACAGGAAGCTGACGTTGATCACCGGGTATCCTCTGTGGCCCCACCCCAGATCGGGCAGGATGTAACTCTTGCTGGGGCGTGCGATCGCGTCCGGAGGGAATTCCGTCTGGTCGTAGGCAGGAGAAGGAGGGCCGCTATCGGTAAACACATCGAACGCTTCCCACGGGGTCTCGGTACGCGCCATGTAGAATGGTTGCACGCTCACGGTTCGATTGCGAATGGTGATGGTCCCTCCCGGCACGGGCATCATCTGGATTTTGACCAGAGATCCCGGCAGTTGCTCCACGAAGGGGGCCATCTTTGCGTTCGGTGCAGCCGCCTGCTGTGCCCCTGCGGGGAGCATTCCGAGGCAGATCAGAATGCTCCCTGCCTTCTGGATTTTCCGGATACCCCCTGCGAGACTTCCGGCAGCGCGCTCCTGCGATCGTTGTGTGTTACAGGTCATCGTTTCTCCCTGGCCTGCATCCCTGCGCATACCGCCATTCTGAGCCGGGGTTGCGTTATCAGGGATGCAGCGCGTACTTCGAGAATTTGCGGGCGTCGCGTTCGGGTCAGTACTCCCGGTCAGTGAGAATACCCGGCTTTGGCACGGGATAGCGCCCCTGCGCGTCGGCCTGCAGTGGAGCCGGACTGTCTGCAGTAAGCCTGTCCAGGCCGGGAGCGAACTCATGCGGGCAGTTGAGCATCTGCTCGTAAGTGATTTCCCGGCCAGTGTGCGCCGCCATCCGTCCCATGCTGGTGACCACGCTCGCCTCCACGCCGCGTTTCAGCTCGTTGAAGGGTTTGTTGTTGCGGATTGCGCTGATAAGCGCGTCCCACTCATTCTGATACGGGTTACTGTTGTCCCGCGACTGCCAGAGGGGCATACCGGTAGCGTCCTGCCCGCGATAGATGGCCGACGGACCGCCGCAGTCGTTAGAGCGGGAAGCGATGGCAAAGCCTTTTGTGCCGTGCAGGTAGCTCGAGTAGATCCCTTCGGCGCCGTTGATGCACCTTCCGTTGAAGAGGAGACGGGTGCCGTCCGCGAAGACGTACTCCACGGAGTAGGTGTCGAAGTTCTGGTCCACGAACGGAGTACCGTCGGGTGCCGTTTTGTAGTGTCGTCCCCCGAGAGCCTGTGCTTTGACTGGCCAGGCGTTTTTCATCCAGCACAGGTGGTCGATGATGTGAATGTAGAAGTCGCTGAACGCGCCGCCGCTGGCCCAGAGGAAGCTATGGAAGCGCCGCACTTGGTACTCCAGCTCGCTGATATTGGGGGGTTTGGGACGGGACTCAAAGAACGCAACAGGCCCGTGCATCCGGTAGCCACGCATGAGCAGGATCTCTCCCAGCTCGCCATTCTGAACACGCTGTTGCAATTCCTGCAGGTTGCGGGCATGCCGGGACATCAGGCCCACCCCGACTTTCAGGTTCTTTGCGGTAGCCTCTTCGGCCATCTGCAGCATCCGTTTGCTGGTAGGGCCGTCGACAGTAACAGGCTTTTCCATGAACACGTGCAGGCCCTTCTGCAAAGCGTACTGGAAGTGCACCCAGCGAAACGCAGGGGGCGTGGCGAAGATGGCTACGTCACCGGGCTTCAGGCAGTCCATGGCATGCTTGTAGGCGTCAAAGCCCACGAAGCGGCGATCTTCCGGCACGTCTACCTTGTCTTTGAGCGCGTTACTCAGGCCCAGGTAACTGCTCTTGAGCCGGTCTTCGTAGGCATCGGCCATGGCGACCAGCTGGATCGGCCCGCCTTTGGTCGACAGGGCGTTGTATGCCGCGCCGCTGCCGCGCCCACCGCAACCGATGAGCGCGACCCGGATCAGACTGCTGCCCTGCGCGTGGACAGCTGGCAGGGATACTCCCGCGAGCACGGAAGCTGCTGCCCCTCCGGTTCGGGCGAGAAACTGTCGTCGCGAGGTCAGAGAAGGCTTTTCTGGCTCCATAGGGTACCTTTCTGTGGTGACAATAAGCAGTCGATGCAGAAGAATTCTCAGGATTAAAGAGGAAACGTGGCCTGGAGTTGTTGCATCATTTTGCGGAGGCGACAATAATTGAGGAGGGCGACCATCCCCCCGAAAGTCGCCCTCCCCGGACCACCTTCACAGACCGGTGCGATCTCCCTGTTTGCCACCCCGGTCTGGAAGGCAACGGCTACCCAAACGCCCCCCCGCGTCGGTGTAGCACGCCTGTAAATTCTGCCTGTGATACGCCTCTGCGCCCGTGTACAATCTGACTAGACTCTGCAGAACTCCACACAGAGCTATCGCACTCAACTCCTGCGTGGTTCCAGTTCGTTCTGTCGCTCTCATTATAACAATGTTAGCCAGATTTGACAAGAGGTTTGCGGAGATTTTTTGAAAAAAATTTTGCTGCCGGCCCGCCCGTCCGTTAATCTTGACGCCGACGAGGGCAGGGGATATAATGCCGGCGGGTGCTCCGGTTTTCCGGACATCGCTCTCGAAAATCACCACCGGTTCTGTTCTGTGCCGGGGTACAGGAAAGGTCAGAGTGTCATGGTGCACAGGTTGATCATCCTCGGTTCCGGGCCTGCCGGGTACACGGCTGCGCTGTACGCAGCCCGGGCGAACCTGCGCCCGCTGTTGATCGATGGGGGCGTTGGACGCGGGCAGGAGCTGCTGGGCGCCGGCGGGCAATTGATGATCACAACCGATGTGGAGAACTACCCGGGGTTCGAACACGGCATTCAGGGGCCCGAGCTCATGCATCGGATGCGCCAGCAGGTGCTCCGCTTCGGTACCGAGATCGTAGAGGATCTGGCCACTCGCGTGGATCTTTCGGAGCGACCCTTCCGGGTCTGGGTGAACGAGCAGGTGTATCAAGCGCGGGCGCTGATCATCGCGACGGGGGCTTCGGCCAGGTGGCTCGGACTGCCCGAGGAGCGACCGGTCTGGGAAGGGGGGCTCGGGGGCGCGGGTATTTCGGCCTGTGCCACCTGCGATGGCTTCTTTTTCCGCGGCAAGGAGGTCGCGGTAGTTGGTGGGGGCGATACTGCCATGGAGGAGGCCATCTACCTGACCAATCACTGTACCCGGGTGCACGTGATCCATCGGCGTGACGCCCTCCGTGCTTCCAAGATCATGCAGGACCGTGCTTTCCGCAATCCGAAAATCACATTCGTCTGGAACTCTGTGGTGGAGAAAGTGCACGACCCGGCGCAGAAGCGAGTAACCGGTCTGACCCTGCGTGATGTGAAAACCGGTGAGACCCGGGAGCTCGCCGTTGAAGGCCTGTTCGTCGCCATCGGGCACAAGCCCAACACGGATCTCTTCGTCGGGCAGTTGCAACTCGACCCGACGGGTTACATCGTCACACATCACGATGTGCGCACCTCACGCTACGCGGTGTTTGCCGCCGGCGACGTGCAGGACAGTGAGTACCGGCAGGCTGTCACTGCGGCCGGATCCGGTTGCATGGCCGCCATTCAGGCCGAACGGTTGCTGGAAGCGGAGGGAGACAGTATGCCTGACTCCGCGCCAGACTGGTAGTTCGTGCGCTATCGTAGCGCTGCCTCCACGGAAGGGACTGCGGCCAGCAGACGTCGGGTGTATTCCTGTTGCGGATTGTCGAAAATCTCGTCTACCGTGCCGCGTTCCACAATCCGTCCGCGCTCCATCACAGCGACCTCGTCCGCCATATAGCCCACCACATCCAGGTTGTGCGTGATGAACAGGTAGGTCAGGCCAAGGTCCTGTTGTAGCTGGCGCAGCAGGTTCAGCACCTGACTCTGCACCGAGACGTCCAGCGCGCTGGTGGGCTCATCCAGCACGATGAAACCGGGCTCCACAGAGAGCGCGCGGGCGATCGCGATCCGCTGGCGTTGCCCGCCACTGAACTCGTGCGGGTAACGGTCCAGTGCCTCCGGGGGCAGATTGACCTGCCGGAGCAGTTCGGCCGCGCGCTCGCGTCGTTCCCGGGCGCTGGCGCCGATCCGGTGGATCATCATGCCCTCGGTGAGGGCCTCCGCCACGGTCATGCGCGCGTTGAGGGACGCGTAGGGATCCTGGAACACCACCTGCATCTGCCGGCGCAGGGCCAGACGCTCCCGGCCCTTGCGGGCATGGATCGGCTCTCCCGCGTAGAGCACCTCTCCCCGTGTAGGGGGGAGCAGGTCCAGCACCATCAGCCCGACGGTGGTTTTGCCAGAGCCACTCTCACCGACCAGGGCGAATGTGGTGCCCTGCTGGATGTCAAAGCTCACGCCGTCTACCGCGACTTTGACCTGCCGCTTCGTGAACAGCCCCCGGCGCACAGGGAACTCTTTCACCAGATTCCGTACGGAGATCAGTGGCGTTGCTGTCATGGGTGCACCTCGAGCGTTGCCGGCTGTTCCGGGCGTGTACGGGCCAGTTCCGGATGATACAGGTGGCACCGCACACCACGTTCTGCCGGACCTGTCTGGTCTTCACCGGGTGATGCCAGCTTCTGATAGACAGGAGCCACATTCTCGCAGGCCGGCCAGCGCTCAGGGCATCGTGGCGCAAAACGACAGGCAGGGGGCCATGCGGTTGCCTGAGGCACAATCCCCTCGATGGTTATCAGATCGCGCCCGCGCTGGTCGCGTGAAGGGCGACTGGCAAACAGAGCCCGGGTGTAGGGATGTGCCGGTGCGCGGAACAGATCGCGCGTTGTCGCGTACTCCACGATCTGCCCGGCATACATCACTGCGACAGTGTCGGACACCTCGGCCACGATCCCCAGGTCGTGTGTGATCAGCAGCACAGCCATTCCGAAGTCCTGTTGTAGTTCCCGGATCAGCTCGAGGATCTGCTTCTGCACGGTCACGTCCAGCGCGGTGGTCGGCTCGTCCGCGATCAGCAATTTCGGGTTGTTGGCCAGGGCCATGGCGATCATCACGCGTTGCCGCATACCGCCGGAGAGTTCATGCGGGTACTGGCGCAGCAATCGTTCCGGTTCCGGCAGTCCGACGCGGGTCAGTAACTCCACGGCCCGGCGCCGTGTGTCTGGCCCACGCCCCTTGCCGTGAACGGCCATTGCTTCCATCAGCTGCCATCCAATGGTGAAGACCGGGTTCAGACTGGTCATTGGCTCCTGAAAGATCATGCCAATATCGGCCCCACGCACCCGACGCATCTCTTCCCATGTGTAATCCAGCAGGTCCACACCCTGAAAGTAGACGTGTCCGCCCGCGATGTAGCCGGCCGGCTCCGGCACCAGTTGCAGGATGGAGAGCGCAGTCATGGACTTGCCGCATCCTGACTCGCCTACGAGCGCGAGGGTCTCGCCGGGCGCGATCGAGAAGCTCACTCCGTCCACAGCCCTGGCTGTGCCCGCCGGCGTGTCAAAGTAGGTCCTGAGATCTTCCACGCGTAGCAAGGGTTCTGTCATCCGTATGATCTCCGGGAGGGGATGGCTCGCTCAGGAGCTACGCAGACGCGGGTCGATCGCGTCGCGGAGGGCGTCTCCAAGCAGGTTCAGGGCCAGCACCAGCACGAACAGTGCTGTGGAGGCTGCAGTCAGGTTCCACCAGATGATCGGTTCGCGGGCCAGTTCCGAGCGCGCACCGTCGATCATGTTGCCCCAGCTGCCGACTCCCGGCTCCACGCCCAGCTGCAGATACGAGAGCACGGCCTCCGCCAGCACCAGGCCGCTGAAGCCCAGTGTCACGGAGATGATGACCAGAGGCATCAGGTTCGGCAGGATGTGCCGGTAGAGGATGCGGATAGGGCTGACGCCCAGCGCTCTGGCCGCACGCACATACTCGCGCTCCCGGTGACGCAACGTCTCGCCGCGCGTCAGGCGGCACAAACTCACCCAGGAGGTGACGCCCAGTGCGATGCACATCTTGTCCAGGCCACGTCCCAGAACCATCAGCAGGGAGATCAGCAGCAGAATAGAGGGGATGGAGTCCAGCACGGTGTAGAGGTACTGCACGGCGTCGTCCACACGTTTGCCGAAATAGCCGGCCAGCATGCCAAACAGCAGGGCCAGAGGCGTTGCGATCAGCGAGGTCAGTCCGCCCAGCACAATCGCTGTCCGGCATCCTTTCAGGGTCAGGTAGAGCACGTCCTCGCCCACGCCGTCGGTGCCCAGCAGATGCCGCCCGAGGAGTGGATGCGGAGTGGGCTCCCCGGTAGTGACCGTGGCCAGTGGGGCCGAGTAGGTGCGCTCTTTGGGCTTCTGGAACAGGCGGTCAATGATCGTCTTGCGTGGCTCATTCCGCCCATCCTGCCAGCCGATGCTGTCCAGGAACGCGATACCGCCGTAGATCCCGATGACAACGACCGAGGCCATGGCCACGCGCCGCTGCCGCACCCGCCGGAATGCTTCCGCCCAGAGCGGCTGCTGTCGCATCCGGCAGTAGGTCCAGATCATCAGGACTACCACCAGCACCGGAATGAGATTGCTCAACACAGCGGTCTCCTCCCTACTCCAGACGCACCCGGGGATCTACCAGGGTGTAGCTGATATCCGTCAGGATTGCCCCGATGATGTACAGGATCGTCCCCAGAAACACCATGGCGCGCACCACGGCGAAATCCTGATTGGTGATCGCGTCGACCAGCATGGTACCCAGACCGGGGATTGCGAAGAACGACTCCGTGAGCAGGCTACCCATCAACAGGAACGGGATCGCCAGCACCACGGAGGTCAGGATGGGCGTTGCCGCGTTCTTCAGAACATGCTGAAACAGCACGCCACGTTCCGAGACCCCTTTGGCCCGTGCGGTGCGCACGTAGTCCTGATGCATCTCCTCCAGCATCACGGTGCGATAGAACCGCACGTTGGCCCCCAGGCGCGAGAAGAGCGCTACAATCAGTGGCAGTACGGCAAAGCGCGCCGCGTCCAGTCCGGGGCGGTAGCCCGCAAGGGGGGCGTATTTAAGCACTTTGCCGAACAGGTATTGCCCTGCGATCAGATACACCAGCACCGTGATCGACATCAAGATCACGCACAGGAACGTGCCCCACAGGTCCACGTAGGTGCCACGGTAGTACGCTACGGCCAGCGCCAGACTGATGGTGACGATCAGCAGGGCGAAGAACGACAGCGACGCCACCACGGCAGACGGCCCGACCCCGTTGCGGATCATCTGCCAGATGGGCTCACCGGTAGTATCCGAGTTCCCGAAGCGCAGGAGCAGCAATTCCGCCATGTGCTTGCGGAACTGCACGTGCAGGGGCTTATCGTAGCCATGCTGCTTGAGCCAGTCCTGAATCTGCTCCGGGGTCGGGTTTCTGGCGGAGAGCTTGCTGCGCGCCATCTGCTCCGGGGAGACTGTAGCGTAGAAGAGCACAAAGGTGATCAGGGACACTCCGAACAGAATGGGGATGGCGTAGAGAACGCGGCGCACAACGTAACGCAACATCTATTCCGCCTCCGTGCCAGCCCGACGGACACGTCGGCTGCTCCGATTGCGCACGACCTGCGCGGCCGGGAGGGACCCCAGAACGAGGAACGCAACCAGTCCGATGGCCGGCCAGTAGTTGGGGCGGTTCCACTCGGTGCGCAGCCGGGCACGCCGCTCGGCATCCAGACGGTAGTATTTGCTGGTATTGAGCGCGACTGGATGCGGCTTCACGTTGCGCAACCAGTCGTAATGGATGTTCAGGTCTGCCGTGTGGTACAGGTAGATCCACGGACAATCCTCTACCGCGATCTGCCGCATCTGCCGGATGATCTGCATCCGTTCCGGCGTGTCATCCATGGTGCGCATGCGTTCGAACAGCCGGTTGTACTCCGGGTTATCATAGCGCGAGGTGTTCGGTCCCCCTTCGATTTTGTTGGGACCGTACAGCAGGAAGACGAAGTTCTCTGCATCCGGGTAGTCGGCCAGCCAGTTGTAGTCGTAGAGCTGGTACTTGCCCTTTTTGATCTTCTCGTACCACACCGGGAAGCGTGAGGTCTGCGGGATCACCTGGATGCCCAGCGCCTCGATCTGCTTCTGGATCGTGCCCAGAAACTGCCGGCCACCCGGGGTAGTGTACGGGTTCTCGTAGTAGAGCGTCAATCGCTCTCCAGTCTTCGGGTCGATCCCTCCGGGGTAGCCGGCCTCCGCCAGCTTCTGGCGCGCCTTCTCCAGATCTGCCTGCCGGTAAGGGTTACGGTAATCGGACTCGTAACCAAAAAGGCCCGGGGGAATGAGAAATTCTGCCCTGGTGCCGTTGCCCTGATAGAAGATATCCAGCAGTTGCTGCGCGTCCAGCGCCAGCGAGATGGCTTGCCGTAGCTTGCGCTTTCGGGGCGTGTAGCCACCAAAGACAGGGTCCTCCATATTGAACGCGAAGTAGGAGATGTTGGGTTTGGTCTCGCGTTCCAGCTGGATCCCCTTGCGCGTCATCTCCGGTGAGAGGCCTCCTGTTGGACTGATCACCTGGCTGTAGTTGACCCGGTTGACCGACCACTCGTCGAAGTAGCCCTGCTGGAACAGGTTCCACCCGGTGATCGGCTCACGCATGAAGCTGTAAACAATCCGCTCAATCATCGGGAGTCGTTTCCCGGCATCCTCCAGCAGGCCGGCCTCCCGATCTCCCGGTGCGCCCTCCGAAGGATAGTACTCCACGCGATAGTTGGGGTTGCGCTCCAGCACGATGCGCCGCCTGGATTGGTACTCGGCCAGTCGGTATGGGCCACACCCGACAGGATGGCGGGCGTACTCTTTTCCGTAACGGGCCACCGCTTCCCACGCCTGCGGAGCCGTGAACCAGGTGGCCATCAGGTAGCGCAACTGCGGGTAGGGCTGGTTGAGCCGGATACGAAAGGTGTATCGGTCCAGCGCCTGTAAACCGGGGATCGGAGTAGTGTAATCGGCCGGCTGCCCCGCATCCAGGCGCTTCCGGTTCTGCTGCACCAGTTCCGCAAATCCCAGGATTTTGTCCTCAAAGAAGCTGACTACTGGCGAACCCACCGACGGGTCCGCCATGCGTCGGAAAGCGAAAAGGAAGTCCTCGGCTGTGATCTCGCGCCCTTTGCCTCCGGGGAAGCAGGGATCGTCCTGAAACCGCAGGCCGGATTTGATCCGGAAAGTCCACTCCTCTCCCTGACGCCGTATCGTGCGGCCGTCCTGTGCGACCGTCACCGGGATCGGCCGGCGCTCCGGCTCTTCCGCTCCCAGATCCAGTTCCAGCACCAGCGGGTCACGTTTCAGGTAATGGTACTGGTAGAACGATGGGTAGATCAGGCCCACGATCTCCAGCGCGACGTAGCAGACGCTGGGGTCCAGCGTTTTTGGATCGTCGGAAAACGACCGGTAGAGAATGGAAGCGCGATGTTCGGACTTCGGGTACGGGTTGTTACTGCATCCATGCAGCGCCAGCAGCGCGAGACCGAACAGGAACGCGCAGAGGCGCTGGACGGGCACAGGCAACTGGAGGGACATAACGGTACTCACGATAGCGACGAGTTTCAACCGGAGCATAGCTGGCTTCATCACGGAAAGGGCGCGCCGGGGAACGCCGGTTGCAGAGCGGTGGAACCGGCCCTGATGGGGAAGGAAGGCGTGCACGACCGCGTTGTCGGGCGCCAATCACTAATTCTCCCGGGACCAGCAGGATCCCTGCCTGTGGTAACGGATACGCGCTTTCTGTGTGACAGATCGGCATGCCGGACACGTAAGGTATACTGTTCCAGTACCGTTCAGTTGCCTGTGGCCCCGGCGCTGATCTGAAATGCATTTGCAGAGGAAGCTCATGCCCAGAAACCGACTGATCTACTATGGCGTGATTATTACGGTGGCCTCTGCGCTCATCTGGGTGGGTGCATGGCTCGCCCGGCGCGTGGAATGGATCCTGCCCTACACCGGTGCCCTCGGGGTGCTGCTCACGGTCGTTGGCGTTGCGCTTGAGTTACGTAACCGGCGTGAAACCGTTGCAGGCACCGGGACTACCACGCCCCGGCAGTCCTCGTGATGACCTGCAGAACCCTGCCCCACGCGGGAGTTCTTCCGGGAGCGCCCGTGTAAGAGCCTTCCATGTCTGTTACTCGCGTCCTCTGTGTTTTCGGTACCCGGCCGGACGCCGTGAAGATGGCGCCCGTCATCAAGGAGTTGCAACGCTACCCGGATCGGTTCACGGTGCGGATAGTGGTCACCGGGCAGCACCGGGAACAGCTGGATCAGGTGCTGCGCGCCTTCCAGATCACACCGGATCATGATCTGGAGATCATGCAACATGGCCAGACGCTCGCGCAGATCACCACGCGCGCACTGGAGGGGCTGGATGCGGACCTGCAACGTCACCCGGCCGATGTCTGTCTCGCACAGGGGGATACCACCACGACCTTTGTGGCCGCGCTGGCAGCCTTCTATCACCGGGTGCCCTTCGGTCATGTGGAGGCCGGCCTGCGTACCGGAAACTTCTACGATCCCTTCCCGGAAGAGATGAACCGTCGGCTTGCCGGTGCGCTCGCCACATGGCACTTCGCTCCCACGCCACAGGCCCGTGATCATCTGCTGGCGGAAAACGTGCCGCCAGAGCGCATTCATGTGACCGGCAATACCAGCATCGATGCCCTCCGCATGATCGCGGACGGGCAGGTGCAGGACACCGGGGCTACCTTTCAGATCATCGGGGACAGCAACGCGGGGGCCCTGGTCACACTGGACGCGCTTCTGCCAGAGGGCACTCAGCTGATCCTGGTCACCACGCACCGTCGCGAGAACTGGGGCGAGCCAATGGCCCGCATTGGCCGGGCCCTTGCGCAACTGGCCACCGATTTCCCCGGGTGCGTTGTGGTGGTCGCCCTGCACAGGAACCCGGTCGTACGCCAGACGCTGGTTCCCATTCTGAGCCATCAGGAACGCGTGCGCCTGATCGAACCGCCAGACTACCTGCCCTTTGTGCGCCTGATGCAGCGCGCACAGCTGATCCTGACCGACAGCGGGGGAGTGCAGGAGGAGGCGCCCGCTCTGGGAGTGCCGGTTCTGGTACTGCGCCACACGACCGAGCGGCAGGAAGGGGTAGACGCCGGTACAGCCCGGCTCGTTGGTACGGATCCGGACACCATTCTCGCAGAAGCGCGGCGTCTGCTCACCGACCCACGGGCCCACGCTGCCATGGCACGGGCTGTCAATCCCTACGGTGACGGCAGGGCCGCCGAACGCATCGTGCAGGTGCTGATGGCGCGTTGAGCCCGGTAGAATCCTCCTGCGTTGCGGAGTATCAGGTTATGCGTTCGCTATTTCGACGACACCCGGAGAACCCGATCGTCACGCCCGGCATCTATCCCTGGCGCATGGCCGTTACCTTCAACCCCGGTGTGATCCGGGACGACGACGGGCGCTTCTACCTGTACGAGCGTGCTGCCGGGCAACTACGTCCCTTTCACTGTAGCATCGGCCTGCTCGTGAGCGACGATGGAGTGCACTTCACGCACCTGTCCGATCAACCGGTGTTCACTCCGGCGATGGCCGGCAGCCCCTACGGCAGTGTGCAGGACCCGCGGGTGGTGCGCATCGACGGCCGTTACTACATGACCTATGCCTTTCGCCCCTTTGCATGGTCCTCGCACCCCACGGGGGTCGGCGTGCCCGAGTCCCATGAGAGTGAGTTCCCGGGCGTTACGAGAGCACCGGTGGACCCGGGGCGCCCCGGTTCTCAGAACGTGCAGGGGGGACGCCCCGACAACAACACGCGGTCCGGCATCGCCATCTCCACCGACCGCATGCACTGGCAGCACCTCGTATGGGTCTCGCCACCAGATCTGGACGATCGGGACGTGATCCTCTTTCCGGAAAAAGTCGGTGGTCGATTCGCGCTCCTGCGCCGGCCGCTGCAGTGGGTCGGCCCGGAGTACGGCACGGACGCGCCCGGCATCTGGCTCTGCTTCTCGGAAGACCTGCGATGCTGGTCGGAGCCCGTGCTGGTGCTACGGCCAGAGTACCCGTGGGAGGGCAATCGCATTGGAGGTGCCGCGCCCCCGATCCTCACCGAGCACGGATGGCTCCTGTTCTACCATGGTGTGGAGACACTGGATCCTGTCTTGCGTCGGGTTTGCTATCGGATGGGGGCAGCTCTCCTGGACCGCGAGAACCCCGCGCGTGTGCTGGCCCGTACCCGTCACTACCTGATGGAGCCCGAGACCTACTATGAGCGCTTCGGACTCTACATCCCCAGCGTGATCTTTCCCACTGCCGGTGTGGTTGTGGACGGGCAGATCTACCTGTACTATGGTGTCTGTGATACGGCCATTGCGCTGGCAACCGCCTCTCTGGAGGAAGTGATCCGCGCTGTGCTTGCCGAATGCATGGCTGGATGACCGGGCATCGGCAGTCAGGGCAGAAAGTCTGCAATCTGCTCGAAGTGACGCACGAAAAGGTCCAGATCCAGCACGTCCACCATACTATCCCCGTTCACGTCCGCGCCCGGGTGCCAGTGCGGATCGCCAGGACTCGCGTCGAACGCCCGGATCAGCAGGTCCAGGTCCAGCACATCGATGCTGCCGTCCCGATTGGCGTCGCCCAGAGGGAGAGTTACCGTGGGACCGGGAGGTGGTGCCGCTGCCGATAGCGCCAGATCTCCCGGTACCAGCCGGGCCAGTCCGTACGCTGTGACTGGCTTCACCCCCACGCGGTAGGTTCCATCCGGCACAACCCCGGACGGCAGAGAGAACCACCCTCGCTCATCCAGCGGGACATCAGCCCACCCCAGGGCTTCTGTCTCGGAAGTCGGCTGGCTTCCTGCCGGGAAGAGAAACACGCGCACCAGATTGCCGGTCTGGTTCGGCGTGGTGTCTTCGCGCAGCCAGGTATCCAGTACAACGATCCCGGTGAGTGGCGGCGATTGTGCGGCCAGCAGCGCTGCGTGCGCGTCGATCCGGCCGTGGCGTATCGATCGCGCCTGTGCGGGCAGGGGGGTCGCAGTGCTCTCGATCACCTGCCGGATCTGTGCGTTGGTAAGCGTGGGATTGTGCGCCATCAGGAAGGCGGCCAGCCCGGCCACGTGAGGGCAGGCAATGGACGTGCCATGTGCCACCACGTAGCTGTTGGTGCGTGTGGTGGTGTGTACCTGCACGCCGGGCGCAGAGACAGAAACCCAGCTGCCATGTGCGGACCACGAGGGTAGCATGTCGTTCTGATCAGTCGCCGCCACAGCGATCACCTCGGGTAGAGCGGCCGGGTAGAACCGTGTGGTGGACCCGTGATTGCCCGCTGCGCCCACGATCACGCACCCCCGACTCCACGCGTACGCCGCCGCGTCGGCCAGCACTGCGCTGTAGACCGTGTCGCCCAGGCTGAGTGAGAGCACTTCTGCTCCATGATCCGCCGCCCAGGTCATGCCCTGCGCTACATCCTCGTCGGTACCGCTGCCGTTGTCCGCCAGCACTTTGATCGGCATCAGCCGCAAGTTATACGTGTCCGAGCGGGCTGTATTGCCGTTCCATGCGAAGCTGGCAATGCCAGTGGCGTTATTGGTCTGCGCGGTTGCGACTCCCGCACAGAGCGTGCCATGCCCGTGCGCATCGTTGGATCCGGTCATTCGCCGGTCAGTAACGGCATCAAAGCCGATGATCTGGCCGGCACGGTCCCGGTAGATCATCTGGCTCAGGTCTGGATGATCCACACGCACGCCGGTGTCCAGAACGGCTATCACGGTCTGCCGCCGTGGCTTCCAGAGGGGCCACGCCTGCGTCAGGCGGATCCGGTGGATCGCGTACTGCTGATTGTTCACGTAGTAGGGGTCGTTGGAGGTTGCGAAGCGCAGGTAGTTCGGTTCCGCGTAGAGTACCTCGGGCCACGATCGCAACTCCTGCACCACGCGCTCCACGCGCAGCCCGGGCTTCAGCTCCAGACGATAGAACCGTTGCGTATCCGGGCGCGCACGCAACGTCCCGAATGTACCCAGACGGGATCGTACGGCAGCCGTGTCCTGTTCTGGACGCAGGCGCACCAGCACCTGTCCGGCAACGGCCCATCCGCCTCCGACTGCAATAGATCCCGCCGGGGGCACAGACTCTGTTCCACCGGGGGCACATCGCAGGGACCCGATTAGAAGGACTGCGATCAGTAGGATTCGTGTGAAGACCACTGCTGTCACCTCACAGGGATCCGGTCATTCTGATCTTTATGATACAGGATAGACGGGTGGTACAGGAACCCGCTCCGCCGGATGTGCCGGAAACCCGCAAAGATCTCAGGGGGTGGCAAGCGCACAGGTGAAGGTGTAGTTTCCAGAGCCCACTTCATAAACAGCCGCGTTTCCTTCCATGCGCAGGAAACGCACACCGGCCGCCTTTTCTGCTGGCCGTCCTCGCTCCTGCACGCTGGAACGGTCCCCGGTCGGCAGATACACGGTCGCTACCGTGTTTGCCGGGATCGTGCACCGGTAATGGAAAGTCCCGTTTTCGATCTTCCAGTCGCTAACAATCCGGCCGTGAATGGAATCCAGGGTGGCCCGGGCGTACGTCAATCCGCCACCGGGGAGGGGGCGCAGCACGAACCGTTTGTACCCGGGCACCTCCGGGTCCAGATCGATCCCACCCACCGTGCTGTAGAGCCACTCGCCCACAGAGCCGAGCGCATAGTGGTTAAACGAGTTCATGCCCGGGTCCTGAAATCCTTTTTCAGCGGTCCAGCCGTCCCAGCGCTCCCAGATCGTTGTGGCGCCGTGCTTGATGGAGTACCCCCATGACGGGAAGGTGTCGTTCCGCAACAACCGGTAAGCTACATTCAGGTAGCCCATCTGTGTCAGCACAGGGTTCAGATAGCCCACACCCACAAAACCGGTGGACAGGTGCCCGTTGCGTTTCTCCATGATGTCCGCCACCAGATGCCGTGCCGCGACCGGGCGCATCTCTGTGGGCAGAAGGTCGAAATGCAACGCCAGCAGGTAGCAGGTCTGCGTGTCCCCGGTTTTGCCGTCCGCGCTCAGGATACGCCCATCGGGCCGCACGAACGTCTTCTGGAATGCGTTCCGAATTTGCTGGAACAGTTGCTCATAGCGCTCGGCGTCTGCAGTACGGCCCAGCACCCGGGCGGCTTTCGCCACCAGGCGCGTGCTATAGGCGAAGTAGGCTGTCGCCAGAAGGTCCTTCGGTGCTTCTGCGTTGATGTTCAACCAGTCCCCGTAGTTGTTGCCGCTGCGATTGCGCCAGATCAGGTCCGGGTTGCCCTCCCGGATCCATTCGATCCATCGTGCCATGGCATCGAAGTGCGTGGCCAGCAACTGACGGTCGCCGTAGAACCGGTAGACGGTCCACGGGACGATCACACCGGCGTCCCCCCATGCAGGCGCTCCGTCGCTGAGCGCCGCAATGCGTGGCGACACGTCGGAGAAGGCTCCCTGCGGGGATTGTGCGTCCACAACATCCTGCACCCACTTCTGCATGAAACCGGCTACATCGTTGTTGTAGCAGGCCGTCCGGATGAACACCTGCGCGTCCCCCATCCAGCCCAGCCGTTCATCGCGCTGAGGGCAGTCGGTGGGCACCTCCAGATAGTTTCCGCGCTGCCCCCAGAAGATGTTATGTTGCAGCTGGTTGATCATCGGGTGCGAGCACACAAAGGTGCCCGTCTGCGGGGTGCCCTGCGACACGACGATCCCCGTGATGGCATCTCTGTCCGGTTTCCCCGGGTAGCCGGTCACTTCCACGTAGCGGAAGCCATGGAACGTGAACGAGGGCTCATACACCTCGACGCCCCGACCTTTGAGCGTGTAGTAATCGGTGGCCCTGGCCGAGCGCAGGTTCGTCGTGTAGATCGTTCCGTCCGGATTGAGCATCTCGGCGAAGCGCAGACGCACTGTGGTGCCCGCCGGGCCGCGCACCTTCAGGCGCGCCCAGCCGACCATGTTCTGCCCCAGATCAAAAACGAACGTGTTACCGGGCTTTTCGGTCACGCTCAGCGGTTTCAACGCGGCTACCTGGACTACCGAAGGACCTCTCTGTGCAACCAGCGGCACCTCCCCGAGAGGCTCTACTTCCGGGCGGTCCCATCGGGACTCGTCGATGCCCGGCAGGCTCCATCCCGGCACCTCCTTGCGGGCATCGTAGTGTTCGCCCATCAGCAGGTCGGAAAACAGGATCGGCCCCTGTGTCACACGCCATGTTCCATCGGAGATCACGCGCTGGATCCGGCCATCCTCCGTTTCCATCTCCAGCTGCACCAGTGCACGCGCTACAGGACCGTAATTGCGCCGACCCGCCCACGCAATATGCCCGCAGTACCAGCCGTCACCCAGGATCACGCCCAGAGCATTGCTGCTGCCGGCCCGAATCAGATCCGTCACGTCATAGCTCTGATACTGGATCCGCTTCCGGTAGTCGGTCCACCCGGGTCGGAACACGTCGCTGGTCACCGGTTTGCCGTTCACGAAGAGTTTGTACAGGCCCTTTGCGCTGGCGTAGATGCGAGCCCTGCGCAGGTTCGCAGGCGCGAGGAACTCCCGGCGCAGCAACGGCGCAGGGCCCGGAGGAACGTAGCGGGCTGGTTTGCCCCACGGTTGCATTCCCAGCGCGCCCAGCACCTCCGGCGCGTTCCACCCGGAGACGTTGGCGCCTCGTTGCTCCCATCCCGGGAACTGTTGCGCGGAGGCTTTCCAGCGCTCGTCAGTCACCAGCAGGAGCGACGTGCCGTCTTCAAAAGTCACCTGTATCTGCGCTGCCAGCCCACCCGGTCCATCGGTGTTGTTCACCACGATCGCCACCGCGTTCTCACCGGCAACCAGTTGCTCGGTAAGGTCCGCTACATGATAGTTCTGCCATCCAGAACCCGCGGCGATCCGCCTCCCATTGATGTACAGCTCGAACAGGTTGTCCGCGAGCACCAGCGCCTGCGCTTCCTGCACTTTCTTGCCACCCGGCAGGAGAAGAGAGGTGCGGAAGAAGCGCACACCCACCGTCGGGTCCGGCGCTGCGGGGTCTTTCACCCAGATCCAGCGGACTGCGTTGCTCATCTCCACTCCGCGCACATCTGGCAGGCCGATCCATTTCGCCTGCCAGTCGTCCCGGTGCAACAGGCCCATCTCCCAGAAGGCTGGCCTGCTGTACTCGGAGACCTGTCCATCCCGATCCCAGACCCGTACTTTCCACCACGCTCGCTGGCGGGACACGAGTGGCTTCCCGTTGTATGCGATGTGCGTGCTCTCGCCGGAGCGTACCATTCCGCTGTCCCAGAGGTCGCCCTGATTGGCATTCAGTCTGTCTGCGCTACTCGCCACCAGGATCTGGTACGCCGTCTGCAGGTCTCCGCGCCGCCGGGAGGTCACAGTCCAGAACAGACGCGGCTTTGCGCTGTCGATGCCTATCGGGTTCACGAGATATTCGCATCGCAGGTTATGCGGTTGCATGGCATGTACTCCCGCGGCAAAGGATGTCAGCAGTCCGGTGGCCAGCAGTCCCGTTCGTATGCGCATCGTTGCTCTCTCCAGTGAAGATTTGGCTGCCTTCGGTTCCGCAACGGGGTACCGTCGAGACCGTGGCAAGGGAACAGGGGCTCTGTGACGGCATTCCCGTGCGGGAGCTTTCCCGGGCTCTCCGGCGGCAGCCGGGCTGTGTCTCAATCGGCTTCAATGATTTCCACATTGGCCCGGGGCACCGTCACCACCCGGCCGTCCTGAAGTTGTGCCTGCAACACCCGCACCCATGTTTCGGACTCTACCTGCGTCAGTTCCGCTGGCAGTGCCGTTACGGTGCCCAGAAGGCCGAAGTAGGGCTCACGGATCACCCGGATCGGTGTGCCCACGACCAGCTGCCCGGAGCGGCGCCCGGCATCCGGGAGTGTTTCCGGCGGGGTATCGTCCAGAGGCACAATCACTTCAGGACGGATCACTCCGGCGCGGATCTGCGTTGCTCCGTTGATCGAGGCCTGCATTCCCTCCAGCGATTGGAGGAGGCGGAACGTTCGTTCGGCCATTGCGATCGTGCCGAAGCCTTCGGTGATCACCAGTGTGAAGGGAATGGGCTCCTGCCCGGTGATCGCCACGCCGATATCATATCCGGGCTGGTTCAGGGCTTCCGCCAGATAGTCCATCAGGTCCCGATCCACGACACCGCCCACCACAATGCCGACAACCCCGATCTCGGCCGCCCGTCGCAGTGCTGCGCCGGACACGTTGGACCCGCCCACCACGATCTTTCCTCGATGAGTCCCGGTGAGCGTTGCCTCGGTGATGGCGTCGTCGGGACCCGGTGTTACGACCTGTATCTCGCCGAGACGTTCGCCGCCGACTCCGAAAATGCCCTGCACCAGCGCACCGGCGCACGCTACAACCACGCCCTCTTCCGGGATCACGCGGATCACGGTTCCCCGAATGTAGGCATCTCGCTCCACAGGAGTCGGGCTCTCACGGATCCCCACGTGCCCCGTAGCCGGGGAGATCAGTTCTACCCGTCCCGCGTAAGGGGAACGGAACTCCGTGCGGAAGAAGCGTCCGAACAGACCCTTCGTTTCGGCAATCACGTCGCCAACCTGCACCGGGTCGCCCTCCCGTACCTTCAGAGCTCCGATCACATCGGAGGGCTCGATCCCCATCCGCTCGGCCAGGCGTAGCGTCTGCATGATGCCCGGCAGCTCTGTGCGCGCCACAATGGTTTCCGGGGTCACCCGATCCCCTTCACGCACCAGCACTTCGCCTTTCAACGGCAGGCGACGGAGTTTCTCCACCCGTGTGCGGGCGCTCACTTTCAGTCCCGGTGTGTATGCAGTTCCCACGGTATTGCCCTTTCAGAACTTGAAGTCCCGGCGGATCAACCGTTGTACCCGACCGTTGGCGTACAGCACCACTGTCGTCGCGTTCTCCGTATCATCCGAGTTGTGTGGGAAAGCCAGTTCTTTCTCCAGGGCATCGCGCGCCTGCAGGTTGGTTTGCAACGGGATACGCACGGTAGCGCTCTGTTCCGGCGTGACGCCCGGTCGTTCGATCAGCAGGATCAGCTGCCCCGGGTTCACAACCTCTCCCTTTGCGTTCTTTCCGGTTTCCACGTTGTACCCCGATGCCAGCTCGTTGTAGGCGTAGCCCACAGTGCCAGAATCTGCGGGGCCCTGCAGGTACGCCTGCGGGCCACCACCCATTCCCCGGGGGGCGGACAGGTATCCCAGCGTCTGCTCCACCCACCGATCTGCGTCGGGCAGGCGCCCTTCCCAGTCCTGCGCGTAGCCACGCATGGCCGTGTACAGGGCGCGCAGGTTGTTCTCCGCTACAATCAGGTTGCGAGTCACCTTGAAGTTCAGGAAGATTCGATAGCCGAAGAAGCCCACGAGCGCCACGCTCAGCGCGATTACGGCCAGCGAAATCAGGCTCAGTTCTCGCTGGCCCAGACGCAGGGTGGCCCGTCGCTCGGGACGTGGTCCGCCACCCACAGACAGATCCGACATCTATGCTCCTTTCTGGCAGTGTGCCAGATAGTGATACACCAGTGCGCCCGTCATGCGCCGTACTTTCAGGGAGTGCGACAGCAACTGTTCCAGTTCCGGGCGTGAGAATCGGTAGTAATAGATCCCGCCGGCATGTTCTCCCTCTTTGCGGTCCCACAGTTGTGTGAACACGGAGTGCTGGTAGGCCGAGATGACGACGTCCCCTCCGGGGCGCGCTACCCGGGCCAGTTCCGCCACCATACGCGCACGCGCTTCGGGTGTTGGTACGTGCTCCAGAACCTGGCACGACACGACTTTGGGGAACAGAGCGCTCTGGAGAGGCAGAGCGCACACGTCCGCCTGGATCAGGTCGACGTTGGTGATGCCCTGTGCGATCAGCTTCCTGCGGCATGCGCGCAATGACTCCAGGGAGTAGTCCACGGAGACCACCCTGCAGGATCGCGTGGCAAAGGTGCGTGTCATCCGGCCGGTGCCGCAGCCGGCCTCCAGAACAGGGTCGGCGCGTCGAGGACGCAGCAGGGCCAGCGTGGCCGGCACCTCGACCAGTCCAAACCACCGGAGTGCCCGCAGGCGATCGTAGGCTGTCACCTGCGCATCTCGCGCCGCCATTTCCCGGCGCTTCCGGGCGGCATCCTGGTCGTTTCTGTCGGGCTCCGTCAGGGTGGATGGCAGCATACGGGCGATGCCTTCCTCGATAGTGTAGGCCCGTCCGCATACCCGGCATTGCAGGCGTCCCTGCTCGACACGATCACCCTGTGTTGTGACGGTCTCTATGGCGAGAGGATCTGTGCACCCTTCCGGACAGCGCAACCAGCACAGTGTTTCCCGATGCATTCCCGGGTCTCCTGTCTACTCCTGTTGCAAGCGGACAACCTCTTCCACTGCCTGTTCTACTGCCCGCGTCTGCGCGTTGATTGCGGCGATCATGCTTCCGATTTCCTCGGCTGCCACTCCGGCATGCGCGCCGGGGACGGCCTGCAGACGTGCGATCGCGGAGACTGTGGAGGATAGCGTGTGATAGATCGCCTCCTGCTGTGCGTTGAGGCGTTCCAGTCCGCGCTCCAGCTCCTGCGCGCTCTCCAGCCGGTTGGTACACATCTGCAGGCTCTGCTGCAGAGCCTGCCGTGCGATCGGATCGGTCGTCTGAGCCAGGCGATGTTCCAGAGCGTTGCGTTCTGACTCCAGAGCGCTTACCGAGTGCAGGCCCATGACAGACAGCAGGCTCGCTTTCTGCGCTTCTATCTGTCGATGGCTCTGCAGCAATGCGTTCATCTGTGTCAGTGTCTCTCTCAGGTTGGGTTCCAGAGAAGCATCCACCTGCAGTTCGGCCAGCAGTTGCAGTGCGTCGCAGTATGTTCGCTCGGCCCGCGACAGGGACAGCAACGGGAACACCGCTCGCATTTCCACAGGGGTTATGTTGCGGCGCAGGTCTGCCCGTGTGGTCTTCCAGGACCACCAGAGTCCTGCGCCGCTGCCAGCTATCAGCACCACAATTCCCAGCAGTATGCCGGGCAAGGACAGGTTGCCTGTCGCGTCCAGTACACCGAATACCCCTGCACTCACGACCAGTGCTCCCAGAAGCGGGAGAAGGACGCGCCATACCATGCGCTCATCTCGCTTCTTGCGCAGGGTGTATGCGGCACGCTCTACCCCGGTGGGTTCTCGCTTGCGCCGCAGCTCCAGCCTCCCGGTCCGGCTCTGCCACTGCAACCGCCAGGGCAGCAGGCCCTCCCAGTGGATGTCTTCTTTCAGGAACTCCTGCAGGGGGGCCTCCAGGCGTTCCGCCGTGGCAGCTGCGATCTGAGGATCGATGTCGTCCAGCCCGATACGCATGATTGACCTTACCCGACGGCGACGTCATTCATCTTCACGATCGTAGCAGGAGTAGTAGTAAGGGGTTGCCGCCTCGAATTCTGCTGCGCAGGTGTCCACCATCTTGTAGATAGGTACGATTTCCAGACGTTTGCGCAGGGCTCGGATCTGAAGCTCCGGGACCTCTGCAAACTCTGCGATGGTGCGGTCCGAGAAGCCTGCCTGCTTTGCCTCGCGCAAAAGGCGCGCGATCAGATGGTGCTCTGTACCGGTATTTTCCGTTGCGGGTGTGGCGCTCTCTCGTGTGTCCTGCAGCAGACGGGCGGCCATGCGCGCGATCGCTTTTCCGTTGAGCTTCAGGCGTGTCTCGAGCGACACCAGGTGTTGCAGCTTTCTCAGGAACCACGGGTCGATGTTGCTGAGAGCATGGATCTCTTCCAGCATCATGCCGCGCCGGAACCCTTCTGCGATCGCCCAGAGCCGCTCGTCGTTGGGAACCCGGATGGCTTCTTCCAGCTGGATATCGCTCATCTGTGGCACCGTTTTGTTCGACAGGCCATACACGCCGACTTCCAGTGAGCGAATGGCCTTCATCAGGGCGGCTTCGAAGCTCCGGTCGATCGCCATGACTTCGCCGGTTGCCTTCATCTGCGTGCTGATGCGTCGATCGGCGAGCACGAACTTATCGAACGGCCATCGGGGAATTTTCACCACGCAGTAGTCCAGTGCGGGCTCGAAGCAGGCCAGCGTTTTGCGCGTCACAGCGTTTTCGATTTCGTCCAGATGCAGGCCCGTTGCAATTTTGGCCGAGACCCGCGCGATCGGGTAGCCGGTTGCTTTGGAGGCCAGTGCCGAAGAACGCGAGACCCGTGGGTTGACCTCGATCACGTAGTACGCGAACGAATGCGGGTCCAGAGCCAGCTGTACATTGCACCCCCCCTCGATCCCCAGTGCCCGGATGATTTTGAGGGAGGCCGTACGCAACATCTGGTATTCTTTGTCGGAGAGGGTTTGTGAGGGGGCTACCACGATACTGTCGCCGGTGTGCACTCCCATGGGGTCCAGATTTTCCATGTTGCACACGGTGATCGCCGTATCGTTCGCATCGCGCATGACCTCGTACTCGATTTCCTTCCATCCTACCAGGTAGCGTTCCACCATGACCTGATGCCGCATGGAAAGTGCCAGGCCTTTTCTGGCAATTTCATACAGTTCATCCGGGTTGTGTGCTACCCCGCCTCCGGTGCCTCCCAGTGTGTACGCAGGGCGCACGATCAGAGGCCAGATGCCGGCGCCTGCAGGCTCCTCCAGTTGCCATTCTTCGGTGACGATCCAGGACTCTGGCACGGGCTCGCCGATCTGCCGCATGAGTTCCCGGAACGCTTCCCGATCTTCGGCCTGACGGATCGCGCTCAGGGGGGTGCCGAGCAGGCGCACGTTGTACTTCTCCAGGATCCCGGCGTCTGAGAGCTGCGTTGCCAGGTTCAGGCCAGTCTGCCCTCCGAGGGTGGGCAGGAGACCGTCCGGCCGTTCCCGGGCGATCACGCGCTCGGCGAATTCCACGTTCAGTGGCTCGATGTAGACGCGGTCGGCCATTTCTGTGTCTGTCATGATGGTGGCCGGATTGGAGTTGATGAGCACTACGGAGATGCCTTCCTCACGGAGGGCACGGCATGCCTGTGCGCCTGCGTAGTCGAACTCTGCGGCCTGACCGATGACTATAGGGCCGGACCCTATGAGCAGAACCTTCTGGATAGTGGTGTCTCGTGGCATAGCAACTCATTTTAGCACAATTCACGCCCTGCATCTTCTGTTGCGTTGCGCGTGGCGAAGACCTGCCGCATGCGAACCAGCACCGCGCCGCATACTTGCTGCGCGTTATGCAACGCTCGATGGCGAGGCGTACGCACGACGGAGGTTCCTGTCGCATGGCAGCATTGGGATCGGGTAGGCGCGATGAGTTTCACGTGATAGAGCGGGAGATCAGCGTGAGGCAGATCCCGATTGCGCGGGCAACCAGCGGTCGCGCAGGTCACAGGCGTTGAGGATTTTCTCCATCAGATCCACGCCAAGGTAGTAGTACTGGTTGGATGCCTCGAAGCCGATCCGTGAGTCTGCTGCTTGCAGCTGCAGCAGCCGGCGTGCCAGTGCGATCTCGGTATCCAGAACATGTCTCAGAGCAGAGATAATCGTACGTCGGTCATCGGCCGATGTGGCGGTTTGCAGTTGCTGGCGTAGCTGCACGAACCGTGCTTGCATTGCCGTGCTGCGGAAGTGGATGGCGGCTGCTTCGCCAACTCGTATTTCCTCCTGCAGGGCGCGTTGATGCGCTTTCGAGGTTGTGGACTGACTCTGCAATGCGTGACGCAGGGTCGCTACAGCCCGGTCAAAACCATCTGCGACCTGCAGCAGTTGCTGAATGAAAACCTCTGTCGGGTAGGGGCCACGCCATGTATCCAGATCGTCGTAGCAGAAGCCGACCATCGTGGCGCGGTAGCCTGTTGGCTTCTCCCACAGCAGGTTCGCCGGGCCGAACTGTAGTGGCGCATGGTAGACCGTGCTGATGTGAAAGGGGAACTCTCGGAAGGCAGCACTGAACTCCTTCCACGCCTGCACCACCGTGGTGGCATATTCCTTTCCAAACCGGCGCGTGGCCACTTCCAGCATCGCTTCCTCTGGTGTGATCCGTCGATCTCGCCCCATGACTGCTACTACCTCCAGGTTGGGCGAGGGGTAGCCTCCTAGGGTCCAGCCAAGCATCAGGCCATCCACGTTCTCTGCACGCAGGTTGGCGATGTGTTGCGCGACGTTCTCCAGCGCGGGGATGTAAGGGACAGCAGAGAGTTCCCATGAGTTGGCTGCCTGGATCTTCGCCAGCACTTTCATGCCACGCTTGCGGGCCAGCTCCCAGTTTTTTCGGGCGCGTGGTCCGGGGCCAATCGCCGACAGAGCGTACTCACCGATTACAGCAGGGACACCGCCTCGCTGGATCGGCAAGCTCCATTCACTGACGCTCTGGAGGGCAACGTCGTCGGGCAGGCGCCGAAGAATCGCTTCCGTTGCGTCGTCAGGCCAGCCCCAGTCCCAGACAATCAACTGCGCCCGGCTTCCCGCCTGCCGGATCCCTTGCCGAATCGCATAATTGACCTGCGCGATCACGGTTGCCATTCCGAGAAGACGGCATCGTTCACACTGGTTGCCCTGTCCATGTGACCAGCAGTTGGTTAGATTTTCGGAAGCAGTGATCGTAAAGAAGCCGCCCAGATCCGGCACAGCACGGCAGATGGTCGCTACAGCATCTGCAAGGTACTTCTGCACTTCGGGATGACTGGAGCAGAGCGCGGCGTAGTCACCCTCCGTTACGCCCTTCAGTGCAGGGTGCGTGGTGTAGAAGGCGAGTGGCATGGCGCGTGGCTCATTGAGATAGAGGTAGATACGGATGCCATGCCGTTGCGCCCGCTGGGTTAGCCGGCGCAAGTTCGCCAGTCGCTCTTCCCAGCGATCGCTCAGAGCGGGGTTCCATGGGAAAGGCGCCAGTTTGTAGAGCACTGCTTGCAACCAGACGCCATTCACCCCTGCTGCCGCCAGTTGTTGCAGGTAGCCGTCGGGGTAGGGATCCGCTTGCGGTTCCAGCAGTGGATCGCCGTACAGGGCGAAGTAGGAATAGCAGTAGCGGGGTGAAAAAAGGCCGGAAGTGTCTGGCCTGCGTTTCACTGTCGCAGGTTTGGAGAGCCGTCGGACGAAGCTGAACGGGGGATCAGAAGGAGCAGGAATGCCATCGGGAAACTCTCTTCGAAGGATCTGCGCAATCTCCCGCTGCCGCCGGCGAGTTGCCTCATTCGGAGGGCGATAGCGGAGCGGCTCGCACCGGGGTTTGTGACTGCCGAGCTTGATGTAGAGGAAGTCGTCCTCGCGCAGAGCGTAGGCGAGCTGCTCCGGCGTCCATCCCAGCAACTTCAAGAGTTGATCGTAAGGGAGTAAATGCCAGTTGCGGCGGATAACGGTCAGCGCAGATCGGCGTTGGAAGTCAGCAGAGAGGCGTGGTGGGTCTGGCAATCCCATAGCCCGTCCTGTTTGCAACACCTCCTGTATACTCACACCAGCTGCCTTCGCAATCCTCTCGACTGGAACCACTGTCCAGTTACGCCAGACGTATGCGTGGAAACGGTCCGGGAAGTGCAGCAGGGCTACAGGCTCCGGAGCACTACCAGCTGGCAGATCGTGCGTGAGCGCCACTGCAACCCCAACTAAGAAAGGCAGGATCAAGCGTTCCTCCAACTACAGGTCGGGTGCTCTATCGCCTGCTTTTTCTGCGGGGCATTAGTGGATCCCTGCTCTAACACTCGCCATTTCAATCCCCGTGAGGGGCATGACCTCATTGCTACGGAAAATTCTAAGAAGTTTAAAACGCGAGCGTTTAGCAGTTTCAATCCCCGTGAGGGGCATGACC
>JANWZQ010000201.1 GCA_025054835.1 Chthonomonadaceae bacterium | reverse complement strand
GGCCGCGGCGACGTCGCCGGAGGAGGGGGGAGCGGCCGATAGCTCCGTGCTTCCAGCCCATCCAGCATAGAAGTGCGTGGCGAAACGGTGTGCGGGGGAGGCCTGCAGGGCGCCAACAGGAGGATCCCAGTTCCCCTCGATGGCGCAGCGCAGCATTCCCAGAGGGTTCCGTCCCGGGTTCCGCGCGGGCAACCACTCGATCTGCCGCCGGATCACCTCCTGCGGGTGGTTCTCAACGAGTTGCCGTGCGGTACGTTCATTGAAGCCGATCAGCTGCAGCAGGGCGCACAGCTGCTCCGGAGCGACGATCGGTAACGTAGACATATGAGCAACAACAGCACAACAGCGATCCGCAGGCGTAGCGCGGTCGCTGTTGTTGTCCAATAAGGTGTTATTTCCCGGTGTTATTTCTATGCCGGTAACCTTTTCGGAGCGTTCCCCCGGTAACCTTTTCGGAGTATCAGAACTCTGTCTACGTAACCTTTTCGGAGTATTAGAACTCTGTGCGCCAGAATTCTGACTGCTATTTTTCCGATCCGTTTCGGGCCCCGATTCGAGCCAGCGGATGCCGTAAATGGCGGGCTGGCTCTCCTTGCCCGCCTCCGGGTCGAAGAGGCCCATTTCCATGCGAACGATGTGGTTGCGTTCGATGGCCTGCTGCAGGGCATGCAGGACGTGCTGGCGGCCCACGATGCCGGTCTTGCGCTGGATCTCGGTGACGGACATGGCCACCTTCTGCCGCCGGAAGCCGTAGCGGGTCTGGAAGCCGATGGTGTGGCGGATGATCGCGCCGACCACCCGGACAACCGCCAGGGGCTCGTTGGGCACGGTGTAGTCGAAGAAGTCGTTGGGGATGTAGGTCAGGTTCCCGTTGCCGGCAAAGAAGCCGTTGAAGCGTTCGGGATCGGTGATGTACTCATCGCTCTCGTCCCAGTTGAGCTCATAGATCGCGGGGGTGCCCGGCGTGCCGGGGGTGTTGGCCGTTCCCGGCTGGATGCACCGGATGTAGCGGGCGGCCAGGGCCTCATCGATGGCGCGGCGCACGGTGCTGTGCCCGATCCCCGCATGCTGCTCCAGCTGCCGGTAGGAGAAGTGCACCCGGGGCTCCTGAGGGTTGCCGTGCGCGTCAGACCACCCGAGCGTCTTGCGGATCATGTAGGCGACCAGACGGACGGCGCCCCGGGACCCGTAGCGCAGCACCACGTCGAAGAACTGGTTCGGCGTGTAGGTGGTGTTGCTGGTCGGCAGAGGGTATCCCTGGAACTGTCTCTCCGTGTTCATGAGTCTCCTCGGGGCCTGTGGTGGCGTACCTGTGCCCTGCAGGCGGGGGACTGCTGCAGGGGGCACGGACGGCACGGGCATTCCGGCGTACCGGCGCGCCGGTTAATGCAATCGTGAAACGAATGGCGTTGCGATGAACCCGCGGTACGCCGGGCACACTGGAAGGGACAACGCTTCCTTGCCGGGCTATCCCTCTGGTGGCCGGGCTTCCAGCGCGGCAAAGTAGAGCCGCAGGGCGTCGCGGATCACGTCCTGCTTCTTGCGCCCGGTCTCGCGGCAGTGCTGTTCCACACGCGCGTCCAGCTCGGGCAGCATCTTGATGGTGACGGTCTTGAGGACTGGGCGTTCTGATGTGGCACGGACAGCCTGCTGGATCTCGCGGAGAATGGCGTCCGTGTCAGCTCCTTCCGGCAGGACATCCGTATGACCGATTGTATGACCGGTAGTATGACCCGTCATATGACCGGTCATATTTTCTGTCATATTACCAGTCATATTACCGGTAATATTTTCAGTCATATGACTTTTTGTGTGACCGGAAGTATTATCGGAAGTATGACTCTCTGTATGACTTTCCGTATGACTTGTGGCGCGATGGGCCTTCTGCTTCTGAACGTTGATCTCGCGCAGCTCCTCCAGAGGCGTCTTTGGCCGGTTCATCACTTCTCCTCGTTCACCCGGACGGGCCACTTCTTCAGCCGGGCCATGTCGTTCAGGGTGGACTGAACCAGCGCCGGGGGGATGGGCTTCTGGTCGGCCACGTAGCCGTCCAGGAAGAGTGCGGACAGGAAGATGCAGGTGTCGCGGGGCACTCCCCGGGTGATCTTGTAGACCTCCACCACGGTCTCATCCTCCAGGAAGGCGCGCAGGTCGGGCAGGGGATCCTCGCCGGGACGCAGGGGAGGGCGCTCCGGCACGTCCGCCCCCGCCACGCGCAGCCGGTGCCCGATCATGCCGATCGTATCCTCAAAAGAGAGGGGATCCAGATGCCCTGCGAAGGCGATCCGGCTGGTGAAGGCGTCCTTCATGCGCAGCTTGTTGGCAAAGTTGTCCTGCGCGATGATGATGATGGTCAGGAACTTCTCGGTCGCCGTCTGGAAGTTGGTCAGATCCACCAGCGTGTCCAGGTTGTCCGGATGGATCTTCTGCCCCTCGTCGATGACCAGAACCGCGTGCTTGCCCTCGCGATGGAGATCCAGCAGGAACCGCTCCAGCACATGGCGGTTGTCGGCGTAGTTGCGGCTCGCGGGCACGCCGTAGCCGTCCATGATCCGCCGCAGGAAGGCAGAGCGCCCCCGATCGTCGGCAGTGGGCAGGTAGGCCACCGCCTTGGTCGGATCATCCCCCCAGTCGGCCACCAGCAGGTTGGCGATGGTGGTCTTGCCGCACCCGACAGGCCCGGTCAGAACGGCCAGCCCGGCGCGATGATCGGCGGCAAAGCGCATCCGCCCCTCCGCCAGGCGATGGCTGAGCGATCGGAAGGCGAAGCGCGGGTCCGGCATCACGTGAAAGGGCAGTTCCTTCAGGCCGTAGAACGCCTCGTACATCGACAGGTCCTTCGAAAAGCGCAAGCAGGTTACGCGAAGTTGTCGTCCAGTATAGCGCGTACGGGGAAAACTGTCAAGCCTGCAGAGGCATTCAGAACGCGTCGGGTGTGCCATGGCCGTCGGGGTGTGCGGGAGCGATGAGTTCGGCTGCCCCGCAGCCTCGCCCGCGAGGCGAGGGGGCGGGAAGTCGAGGTCGTCCGGGGGAATGCAGTGGCAGACAGGGGCGCACCCGCTCCTGATCACCTGCCGCGCAGGTACTGGTACAGGGTCTCCCGGCTGATACCCAGGGCGCGTGCTACCTGCGCCTTGGGCTCGCCGGCAGCCACCCTCCGGCGCAGCTCCTCCACCTGCCCCTCGTTGAGCGCGCGCCGACGGCCCCGGTACACCCCGCGCAGGCGCGCCCTCTGGATCCCCTCGCGTTGCCGCTCCCGGATCAGGGCGCGCTCGAACTCGGCAAAGGCACCCATCACCGAGAGCATCAGGTGCGCCACGGGCGAGTCATCCCCGGTGAAGGTCAGGTTCTCCTTGACGAACTCCACACGCACGCCCCGCGCTGTCAGATCCTGCACGATGCGCCGCAGGTCGTCCAGATTGCGTGCCAGACGGTCCATGCTGTGGACCACCACGGTGTCGCCCTCCCGGACGAAAGAGAGCAACGCCTCCAGTTGCGGGCGCTCCGTGTCCCTGCCGGAGGCCCGATCGGTGAACAGGCGGTCGATCGGGACGTCCTGCAGCTGGCGTTCCGTGTTCTGGTCGAAAGAGCTGACGCGCACGTAGCCGATGCGCAATCCCTTGCCGGGTGGCAGGGGGTGGCGCGGGGTAACTCCCCCGGACAGGCAGTGACTCACAGGAGCTCTCCTGCGGCACACGGGCCGCAACTGTCAGGATAGAGTCAAAGATCCTTGCGAGACGGTGTCAGGAAATGCGGGAAAGCGCTCTATTCTGACGCACAGCAGGCCACTTTCCTGACGTCTGACTGGAGTATACCTCATCTTGACAACATACCGGGATTTCTGCGCTAGAATGTTACACCCGTGCAATGCGATACAGCGAGAGACAGGAGGGGACCGCATGAGACTGGAGGATCTACAACCGGGCGCCATGGTGCGCGGCATCCTGCCGGAGGCGGCTGTCAGGGTAGAGAGCGTGCAGTGGCACGGTTCGAATGCCCTGACGCTGGTCTACCGGACGCTCGAGGGGCGTGTCGCGGATCAACTGCTGTACCGTGAGAACGAGGCGGATCTGGATCTGGTCGAGGAGGGGCGCCCGTGGAGCTTCGATGGGGATGGCGCGCTGTTCCGACTGGTGGCGGAGGCCCATCGCATCCAGCTGGCCCACCTGTTCGACCCCCTGCTGGCCG
>JANWZQ010000200.1 GCA_025054835.1 Chthonomonadaceae bacterium | reverse complement strand
CGCAGACCGAAGAGTTCCAGCGGTATGTGGAGGATGAGTTCCCCAATCGCGCGGATCTGCTGCGTCGGATGGACCGCCGCCAGTTCATGACGCTGGCGGGCGCGGCGATGGCACTGGCGGGGATGTCGGGGTGCCGGTGGTTGCCTCAGGAGAAGGCGGTGCCTCAGGTGAAGGCTCCGGAGGAGTACATTCCAGGCAAGCCGATCTACTACGCGAGTGCATTTCCCTTCCGTGGTTACGGGCTCGGCGTGCTGGTGGAGAGCCATGAGGGGCGTCCGACCAAGATTGAGGGCAATCCGGATCATCCGTCCAGTCTGGGTCGCACCGATGCGATCACGCAGGCGTCCATCCTGACGCTCTACGATCCGGATCGTGCACGCAACGTGAAGCAGGAGAACGATATTCGCACGTGGGAGGCGTTCCTGAGCGCGGTGCAGCCGGAGCTGGAGAAGCAGAAGGCGAAGGGGGGCACTGGCCTGCGTGTACTGACGGAGACAGTGACGTCGCCGGCGCTGGCGGCGCAGATCCGGGCGCTGCGCCAGATCTACCCGCAGATGCGATGGCATCAGTACGAGCCGTTCAATTCGGATAACGCGTATGCCGGGGCAGAACAGGCGTTCGGCCGACCGTTGCATGTGATTTATGATTTCCGGCAGGCTTCCCGGGTGGTGTCACTGGACGCGGATTTCCTGTCGGGCCTGCCGGGGAGCGTGCGTTACGCATGGGACTTTGCCGAGGCGCGGCGGGTGCGGGAAGACAAGCGGGAGATGAACCGCCTGTATGTCTTCGAGAGCACGCCCTCGCCAACGGGTGCGGTGGCAGACCATCGCCGTCCGGTGCGCGCTTCCGATGTGGCGGCGGTGGCGGCGGCGCTGGCTGCCCGCCTGGGCGTAAAGACAGGACGGTCGGACATCCCGTTGCCGAAGGGGGTGACGCCGGAGCTGCTGGATGCGGTGGCGCGGGATCTGCAGTCGGCGCGGGGCTCCAGCGTGATTGTGGCGGGTGAGCAGCAACCGCCGTCGGTGCATGCGCTGGCGCACCTGATGAACGTGGCTCTGGGGAATGTGGGACGCACAGTGCGTTACACGGAGCCGATTGAGGTGGAGGTGGTCAACCAGCTGGATTCGTTGCGCGCGCTGGTGGCCGACATGCAGGAGGGTCGGGTGGATCTGCTGCTGATCCTCGGGGGCAATCCGGTGTACACGGCGCCTGCGGATTTGAACTTCGGGCAGCAGCTGATCAAGGTACCGCTGCGGGTCCATCTGAGCCTGTATGAGGATGAGACGTCCGCACTCTGTCAATGGCACCTGCCGGAGGCGCACTATCTGGAGGCGTGGGGCGATATCCGGGCGCACGATGGGACGGTGAGCATTGTACAGCCGCTGATCCAGCCGTTGTACGAGGGGAAGTCGGCTCTGGAGGTGCTGTCGCTGCTCGCGGGGCAACCGCGCGATGGCTATGAGATTGTGCGCACGCACTGGCTCAGGGAGCGAGGTCTGAAACCCGGGGAGTGGGATCAGGCGCTCAACAGGGGGGTGATTGCGGGCACGCAGGCGCGCACCGTGGAGCCGGACGTACGGGCCAACGTTTCGTTGACGCTGGCTGAACCGGGAAATCCGGAGGAGCTGGAGGTGATTTTCCGGCCGGATCCCTATGTGTGGGACGGGCGTTACGCGAACAATGCGTGGCTACAGGAGCTGGCGCGGCCGCTAACCAAGCTGACCTGGGACAACGCGATCCTGATGAGCCCGAACACAGCGCGTCGACTCGGTCTGAACTCCGAGGATGTGGCGGTGATCCGTTTCCGGGATCTGCCACGGCAGGAGGATGGTTCCCCGGCTCCGCCTCTGCAGGCTCCGGTGTTGATCTCGATCGGGCATCCGGAGGGTTCGATCACGCTGCCACTGGGCTATGGTCGCACCCGCGCGGGCAACGTGGGTACGGGGGTCGGATTTAACGCGTATGTGTTGCGTACGACGCAGGCATTGGACTTTGCTCCGGGCGCAACACTGCGGCCGGCCGGCCGGCAGTATGCTCTGGCAACCACGGAGCATCATCATCTGATTGATCAGAAGACCAATCGTGTAGACAGTCAGGACAATCGCCCGATCATCCGTGTGGGCGACATCGGGGTATTCCAGCGAGATCCTACTCTGGGCTTCCGTTCCGGGCACGGCGGCAGCGCACACGCTGGCGCGGGGCACGGGGAGAGCGCTGTAGCTGCGGGCGCTGCAGCCGCAGGAGAGCATGGCAATGGTCATGGTGGTGCCCACGGCGGCGAGCACAGCGCAACGAAGGAGACCTCGCTCTATCCAGATGTGGTTGGCGGCAAGGATGATCTGTTTCCCCGCCCTGATCAGTCGTTCGACTACTCCGATCCGAACTACAATCAGTGGGCGATGGTGATTGATCTGAACACCTGTGTGGGTTGCGGGGCGTGCATGGCAGCCTGCATTGCGGAGAACAACATTCCGGCGGTTGGCAAGACGGAGGTGAAGCGCGGGCGGGAGATGTACTGGATCCGGGTGGACACGTACTATCAGGGCCCGGTGGAGAACCCGCGCACGTACTTCCAGCCGGTCAACTGCATGCATTGTGAGCTGGCCCCGTGTGAGCCCGTATGCCCGGTGGCGGCGACGGTACACAGCCACGAGGGGTTGAACCAGATGGTTTACAACCGGTGCATCGGTACCAAGTACTGTTCCAACAACTGCCCGTACAAGGTACGCCGGTTCAACTTCCTGAACTACGCCAATGATTTCACGCACCCCGTGCTGATGCTGCAAAAGAATCCGGATGTAACAGTGCGCGGGCGCGGCGTGATGGAGAAGTGCACGTACTGTGTGCAGCGGATCAGTGAAGCCCGGATCGAGGCCAAGAAAGCGGGGCGCAAGATCGGGGGCAATGAGGTTGTGACGGCCTGCCAGCAGGTCTGTCCGACCAATGCGATCATCTTCGGTGATAAGAACCAGCCGGACAGCGAGGTGGCGAAAGCGATTGCGCAGGGTCACAACTACGCACTGCTGGAGGAGCTGAATACGCGACCGCGCACGACCTATCTGGCGCGTCTGCGCAACCCCAATCCGGAGATCGGAGAGGAGGCCTGAGAGGACTTATGGCGGTATCGAACCATCATGGATCCTCCCCTGCAGGGGACGGGTTGAGTGAACTGCTTCCGGGTGAGCACTCTTATCGGTCGCTGGGTGAGCGGATCGGCAGTATTGTTCTGAACCAGAACAAGCACCGGTGGCCGTGGTATGTGGTCTTCTTCATCGCGTTCGCTCTGCTGCAGGTGATGATGCTTTCCATCACGTGGTTGTTGTGGAGGGGTGTGGGCATCTGGGGAATCAACATTCCGGTTGCCTGGGGCTTCGACATCATCAACTTCGTCTGGTGGATTGGTATCGGGCACGCGGGCACGCTGATCTCGGCGATCCTGCTGCTGTTGCGGCAACAGTGGCGCAATTCGATCAACCGTTTTGCCGAGGCGATGACGTTGTTTGCGGTGGCCTGCGCAGGGCTTTTCCCGCTGTTGCATACCGGGCGCCCCTGGCTGGCTTACTGGATGCTGCCCTACCCGAATGTGCTGGCAATGTGGCCGCAGTTCCGCAGTCCTTTGCTGTGGGACGTGTTTGCGGTATCGACCTACGCCACGGTGTCGGCGCTGTTCTGGTTTGTAGGCCTGATCCCGGACCTGGGATCGTTGCGGGACCGGGCGCGCAGCCCGATCCTGAAAGGGATTTTCGGCGTGCTGGCGATGGGTTGGCGGGGCTCGGCGCAACACTGGGCGCGCTACGAGACCGCGTACCTGACGCTGGCCGGTCTCTCGACGCCTCTGGTTCTCTCGGTGCACACGATCGTGAGTTTTGACTTTGCGGTCTCGATTGTTCCCGGGTGGCACACCACGATCTTCCCGCCCTACTTCGTGGCCGGTGCGGTGTACGCGGGCTTCGCCATGGTGCTCACGCTGGCCATTCCCGTGCGCAAGTGGTACGGTCTGGAAGACCTGATCACGATGAAGCACATGGACTGGATGGCGAAGATCATGCTGGCGACCGGTCTGGTGGTGTTTTACGGTTACATCTGTGAGGCGTTTTACGCTTTCTACAGCGGGAACAAGTTCGAGATCTATATGATGACCAACCGGATGTTCGGTCCCTACGCGTGGTCATACTGGGCGTTGATTTTCTGCAACGGGGTGGTGCCTCAGTTCCTCTGGTTCCCGCAGGTGCGATACAACCTGTTCTGGTTGTTCGTGATCTCGCAGGTGGTGAGCGTCGGCATGTGGCTGGAGCGTTTCGTGATTATCGTGGTGAGCCTGCATCGGGATTACCTGCCGGCTAACTGGGGCATGTACTATCCGACCATCTGGGATTGGGGGCTTTATCTGGGCACGATCGGTCAGTTCACCTTCCTGATGTTCGGGTTCATCCGGGTGCTGCCGATGATCAACATCTTTGAGATGAAGGATCTGTGGCATCGGATCATCCATCGGGGTCATGGGCGTGTGGCGCACGCCGGTGACGGCAGGCATGGCGGCGCGATGGCTCCGGGCACGGTGCAGCCGCTGGGCAGTCCGGCGGCGGACGTGGAGGGATAAGGCATGGAACGTGTGGCGGAGTCACCGATCTATGGTCTGGTGGCGGAGTTCTCGGATCCGGAGAGCCTGCTGCAGGCTGCGGAGCGCACCCGGGAGGCGGGCTACCGCAGAATCGATGCCTACTCGCCGTTTCCAGTGCACGGTCTGGCGGAGGCGATCGGTTTCAAGGACAACTGGCTGCCCTGGATTATTTTCCTTGCCGGGGTTACCGGAACGATCGCGGGATTTGCGCTGCAGATCTACGCGCTGGCCATCGATTACCCGCACAATGTGGGTGGGCGCCCCCTGATTTCCTGGCCGGCGTTTGTTCCGGTCTCTTTTGAGACGACGATCCTGCTGGCCTCGTTCGGGGCGGTGATCGGAATGCTGGGTCTGAACGGGCTGCCCCGGCCGCATCACCCGATCTTCAACACGCCCCGCTTCGAGCTGGCCTCACAGGATCGGTTTTTCCTGTGCATTGAGGCGACGGACCCGTTGTTCGATATCGAACGCACAGAGCAGTTTCTGGAGAGCCTGGGGCCGGACGCGGTATCGATTGTGGAGAGATGATGGACCGGAGTATTCTGACTCGTATCTGCATGGCTGTCGGGATGTCGCTCGGGCTGGGCGCGCTCACCGGATGCCATATCGACATGTGGCGGCAACCCAAGATCCACAACCCGCAACGGGAGAATCCGTTTTTTGAGGATGGGGTCTCCATGCGGCATCCCCCTCAGGGGACCATTGCGCGCGGGGCTGTGCGGGACGATGAGGCATTCTACTACGGCACCACGGGCAACGGCAAGTATCTGGTGACGGAGATCCCGGGTCGGGCGTTGGCGGCGTTCCCCGGGGAAACCGAGCGGGAGAAGCGGCTGGCCATGCTCAAGCGGGGGCAGGAGCGCTATAACATCTTCTGCACGCCCTGCCACGGGCGCATTGGGGATGGCAACGGGATGATCGCCCTGCGCGGGTTCTCTCTGCGTCGTCCTCCGGGGAACTACCATACGGAGCGTCTGCGCACAATGCCTATCGGGCACTTTTATGATGTGATTGTGAACGGCTACGGCACGATGTACTCCTATGCGTCCCGTATTCCGGAAGTCCCGGACCGGTGGGCGATCGCGGCCTACATTCGCGCGCTGCAGTTGAGCCAGAATGCCCGTCTGGAGGACGTGCCGGAGGCCGAGCGCGCGAATCTTGTCACCAGCGAGGGTGCGGAATGACACTGCTCCAATTCGCTCAAGCCTACCTGTTTGGCTGGGTTTTCTGGATGACGCTAACGCTGGGGTGCGTGGGGTTGACGCTTCTGTACCATGCGGTGCGCGGGAGCTGGGCGCTGCCCATTCTGCGCATCCTGGAAGCGGGCAACAAGCTGTTGCCGGTGATGTTTCTGGCGCAGATCCCGATCCTGATCCTGTTGTTCACCCCGACCGGGCATGAGCTCTACCACTGGTTGCCCCCGGTAACGGACCCGGTTCTGCAGCAGAAGACGTTCTATCTGAACCCACCGTTTTATGTGGCGCGGCAGGTGATCTACTTTGCGATCTGGTGGAGCCTGATGAGCGTGCTCAATCGCTCGGCGGCACGGCAGGATGTGTCACAGGATCCACGGGAAGCGCAGCTGCGGGCGAACGTGGCCGCGCCCGGGATTGTGGCGTTCGTGTTGACGATCACGTTCGCGTATACGGACTGGGTGATGTCGCTGGACCCGCACTGGTTCTCCACGATCTTCAGTTCCTGGTTTCTGGTGGGCGCAGGCCTGATGACACTGGCGTTCGCGACGATGATCGTGACATGGCGGGCGTGGCGCATGCAGCAACAGCCGTGGGTGGATATCCTGCGGAACAATCCGGGCTTCATGCGGGACATGGGCAATCTGATGCTCGCATTCACGATGCTGTGGGCCTACTTCTCGCTGTCGCAGTTTCTGATCATCTGGTCGGGGAATCTGCCGGAGGAGACCAGCTACTACCTGCGTCGCACGGAGGGGGTATGGCTGCTTCTGGGTGCGGCGCTGATTGGCCTGCAGTTTCTGGTGCCCTTCCTCTGCCTGCTCTCCGGGCGGACCAAACGCACGCCGGGCTACCTGTTCGGGGTGGCGCTGCTGATTTTTGTGATGCGTGTGGTGGATATCTTCTGGACAGTGGTTCCGTTCTTCGAAGAGCCGAGCTATCCGCTGTGTATCGCCGGGTTTCTTGCCTTCGGTGCCCTGTGGCTGACGCTGTTCGCGCAGAATCAGCGTAACGCAACCGTACTGCCGACGCATGACCCGCGATTGCAGGAGGCGCTGGAGTCGGGAGCTACAAGCCATGCATAAGAGCAACGTGACCGTGGACCCGTCTGCGGGGTACGAGAAGCGAGATATCACGATCCCTGCAGTGCTGCAAAACATCATCTTCCTGTTCCTTTTCATCGGCTTCTGTCTGGCTTTGTCCTGGGTGATGTACGTGCTGTTCCTGCCACGGGGCAAGGATCGCCTGGCGATTGACCCGGTAACGCCCACACCGCAACGGCCTCCGGCGCCGGTGTTGCAAGCGTACCCGAAGGCGGAGATGCGGCAGTTCCGGGAGCAGGAGAATGCGGTGGTCTCTTCGTACGGCTGGGCAAATCGAGAGCGAGGCGCAGTGCGGATCCCGGTGGACCGTGCGGTGGAGCTGCTGGCAGAGAGAGGATTCCCGGTGGGGCAGCTGCCGGTGACCAAGGACGATCTGCAGGCGCGGCCGGGAAATCACCCGGTAGCGCCACAGAATGCGGGCGCGCACCCGGAAGCGCATTCCGGGCAGGGACAGGCGCCGGCTCCTGAGCCGGGAGCACATTCTGAAGGGCATGCGGGCAGTCATTGACCCGGGTGGACCTTCTGGAGCAATGAGACGGGCCGGTTCGTAGAAGAAAGTGAGACTTTTCACAAGGAAGGCGATGACCATGCGAAGCCCTGACAGACTCTGCAGAAAGATTCTGCTGGCGGCTTTTCTGGGGGTTCTGTGCGTTTCCACGGCGCACGCTCAGACCGAGGTGAATGCCGTCAATCTGGCACGGGATGTCGGCATGGATCAGAAGCTGGGCGCGCAGATACCACTGGACACCGAGTTCCGGGATTCGACCGGAAAGACAGTACGGTTGCGGGATTATTTCGGCGAGCGTCCTGTGGTGCTGGTGCTCCCGTTCTACCGGTGCAACGGCAGCTGCTTGATGGAACTGGACGGAATGGTCCGGTGTTTCTCAAAGCTGTCGTTTGAGCTGGGCAAGGATTTCACAGCGCTCGCGGTGAGCATCCACCCGAAGGAGACGCCGGAGATGGCTGCGGCCAAGAAGCGGGAGTACGAGGAGTTGTTGAAGCGGCCCGGCGCCCGGGATGGCTGGCATTTTCTGGTAGGCTCGTGGGATGCGATTCAGGCGCTGACGCAGGCAGTCGGGTTCCGCTTCGTGTATGACCCGGTGAAGGATCAGATTGCGCATGCGACGGGGATCATTATCCTGACCCCGCAGGGCAGGGTATCGCGCTACTTCTATGGCGCCAAATACAACCCCAGAGATGTGCGACTGGCTCTGGTAGAAGCCTCGAACAACCGGATAGGCACACTGGCGGACAAGATTTCACTGTACTGTTCAACCTTTGATCTGGCTCGCGGGCGGTACACGCCGCACATCATGCGGATCACGCAGATTCTCGGCGTGGCCACCGTGATCCTGCTGGCCGCAGCGATTTTCATTCTGTCGCGGGTGCCGGCGGATCGTTCTGGCGGCACGGCGGCTCCTCCGGGTCCGGGTAGCGGTCCGGGGGCGCCGGCCCGTGCGTGATCGTGGAGGGACTGATTCGATGCCGTTCGTCGATATACCGTTTCATCCCCCGCAGGCGTCGGAGTTCGCTGCAGAGGTGGACGCACTCTACTTTCTGATCTGGGGGCTGACCATTATCTTTACCCTGATTGTGGCCCTGCTGATTCTGGTGCTGGCCATCCGGTACCGGCGTGGCAGTCGGGTAGATCGTTCCAACCCGCCCACGCACAGCCTGCCTCTGGAGCTAACGTGGTCGGTGATCCCGCTGATTCTGGGGATTATCGTGTTTGCGTGGGGGGCGCGCCTGTACGCCGATGTGTACAAGGTGCCGGACAATGCCATGGAGATCTACGTGATCGGCAAGCAGTGGATGTGGCACATGCAGCATCCCAATGGCATCCGGGAGAATAACGAGCTGCACGTCCCTGTGGGGCGTGCGGTCAAGTTGACCATGATCTCGCAGGACGTGATCCACAGTTTCTTCGTGCCGGCTTTCCGGATCAAGCGCGACGTGCTGCCGGGCACTTACACGACAGCATGGTTCCGCGCGACAAAGCCGGGGAAATACCACCTGTTCTGCGCGGAGTTCTGCGGCACGCAGCACTCGGCCATGGGGGGCTACGTGTATGTGATGCCTCCGGCAGAGTTCCAGAAGTGGCTCGACTCGGGTGGCAAGGGAGGCGAGATGCCGAAAACGACCCGGCAGCCGACTCTGGCCGAACAGGGCGCGGAGATCTGGGAGCAGAACAACTGTGGCAACTGCCATGGTGCGGTCTCAAACCGGCGGGGCCCGACTCTGGTGGGGATTTACAATCGGCCCCGCGCGCTCAAGGACGGAATGACCGTGAAGGCCGACGAGGCCTACCTGCGGGAGTCGATTCTGGAGCCCAATCGGCGCCTGACGGCAGGCTACGAGCCCCTGATGCCCTCCTACAAGGAACAGCTGAAAGAGGATCAGGTGGTGAAATTGATCGCGTACATTCGTTCGCTTGGCTCCCCGGATGAGCCAGGCCGACCCGAAGCGACCCGTGCTCTGAACGAACCGGGCTCTGCCCGGGACGCGAACGCGGGGAAGATGGGAGGTAAGACCCGATGAGTGCAATCCCGGTACGTCCGGAGGAGATCGCAATCAGCAGTGCTGCGCCTGCTCGACCGCGGATCAACTACCTGAATGTGGCGCACACGGTGAAATCGTGGCTGTTGACCACGGATCACAAGCGCATCGCCGTGCTGTATCTGGTTTCCGTGTCCATCTTCTTTGTGCTGGGTGGACTGGCGGCCGCGCTGGTGCGCACCGAGCTGATCACTCCGCGGGCAGATCTGCTGCGGATGGAGACATACAATCGTGTGTTCACAGCACACGGGGTGATCATGATCTTCTTCTTCCTCATTCCTTCGATCCCGGCCACGCTGGGCAACTTCCTCGTTCCGATGATGATCGGGGCGAAGGACCTGGCGTTTCCCCGGCTCAATCTGTTGAGCTGGTACCTGTTTGTGATCGGTGGGCTTTTTGCCCTGCTGGCGATGATCTTCGGGGGTGTGGACACCGGGTGGACGTTCTACACGCCCTACAGCAGCATTTACTCGAACGGTCAGGTGACGCTGACCATCATGGGCGCGTTCATCGCCGGGTTTGCATCGATCGCGACAGGGGTCAACTTCATTGTGACGATCCACAAGATGCGCGCCCCGGGGCTGACCTGGTTCCGTCTGCCACTGTTCATCTGGGCACACTACGCAACCAGCGTGATCATTCTGCTGGGCACACCGGTGGTGGCCATCACACTGTTGCTGGTGGTGGTGGAGCGGACGTTCGGGCTGGGGATTTTTGATCCCGCACGGGGCGGCGACCCGATCCTGTTCCAGCACCTTTTCTGGTTCTACTCGCATCCGGCGGTGTACATCATGATCCTGCCCTCGATGG
>JANWZQ010000193.1 GCA_025054835.1 Chthonomonadaceae bacterium | reverse complement strand
GCATCGAGTACCCGGATCAGCAAGCGGCCTTTGCGGTGCCGCGCGATCCGTTCCTGCACCGCTTCTGGTGCCACCGCGGCCCGGGCCGCTTCTAACTCCGGATCCCTGCCCAGCACCTGCAACGTCACCTCCGCCAGCTCTATGATGCCGGCCTGATGTCCCACCTGAAATCGGACGGCCAGCCCACCGGCTCCGTAGCCGGGAGACGTTCCTGTCAGCACAAACTCTTTCCACACGGGCTCCAGCACAGGAGAGGCCTCGACCACTGCCGTAAACGGTGGGCCGTTCTTCTCCACCACCGCACGGAGCGGGTTGCGCGTTGCCGACCGCGCCCGGAACCGCAGGCGTACCCGCATCCCCTCAGAAACGTCTTCCGGCAATGTGTAGCTGATAGCGCTCTGGTAGAATGGTTGCACGGGCCGGCTCACGGTCAAACGCAAGGCCTCCCGCTGTCCCCCCGCCCGCACAACGCCAACATTCAGATCCTGTTCTGCGCTCCGGATAATTGTCCATTCTGCGGGAGCAATCCGGCGTTGCGCCCCGATCGGCGTTGCTGTCAGCAGAAGCACCCCGAGCAGAACACTCACACTCCTCACCGCTCTGCCTCCCGTCTCTGCGCTGTTGCCACCGCCACATCGGGTGGGTTCACCCGCCAGATACGTTGCTGACAGATCCGATCCGAACGCACTACGCACGCCAGCAGGCGCCCATCCGGCAACGTGAGCTCCGGTGCCAGATCGTACAGCGGCAACACTACGAACGCGCGTTCGGTCAGTCCCGGATGCGGCACTGTCAGAGTATCGGCAGTGAGCATCAGATCCGCATAGAGCAGAATATCAATGTCGATCGTGCGCGGGCCCCACTTCTCCGTCCGCTGACGCCCGCCAGCCCGCTCCACCATCAGCGCTCGATCCAGCAACGCGTGTGGAGATAGCGTCGTCTCGACCTGCACCACGCAGTTCAGGTGTGGCGGGTATCTCTGTGCGTCCTCCGGGTCCAGTCCCAGATGTGGCGACTCGTAGACGGGCGAGACGGCCAGAACCCGTACCCCCGTTCCCATCTGCTCCAGACGCTGCAGGGCGTCCTGCAGATGGCGCCAGCGATCTCCCAAACTGGAGCCGAGCCCCAGGTACGCGATTGCGCTCTGTTGTCCCTCTGTGCTCACGTTGCTTCCCCTGTCTCAACTCTGCCCGTAGAGCGCTCTTTCATTTCCCCTGTCAAGGGTTCGTCGAACCGCTGTACCTCGATCAGGTACCCGTTGGGATCACGGAAAAACAGGTGGTAAATCCCGTACTTCGAGTTATACGCAGGCTCTTTTTCGAGCGATACCCCGGCCGCACGCAAGCGCTCGGCCCAGGCGTCCACTGCTTCTACTACGAACGTGATCAACACTCCTTCCGGCGAGACAGGAGCAGCTCGACAGCAAAAACCCACGTATGCGGCTTCGCTGACGTGGTAGATCCGGCAATCGCCCTGATCACGCGCCAGCGGCAATCCCAGCACCCTCTCGTAGAACTCAGCGGTTCGTACAAGGTCCCGTGTGTACAGAAAGGTGATGCCTTGTTGAAACATAGGGCTCATGCAGCTTTCTGCTCTCCAGTGTCGGCCCGATGTTGTCAGCCGGGGTTCGCCTCCCGGGATCAATCCGTTGCGTAACGGTAGCGAAACCGGCCGGGTGGGGCCGCATCGCCACTCACATAACAGTCCATGATGTCACCGGGGCGTTGCGCGTTGTCGATCCACTTGAAATCGATACGTACGTGCTTCCTGCCTTCCGGGAGTCCCAACGCCGCACGCGGAATCGCCAGATGCATTTCTCGTCCCTCTGCACGGTACCGCACCGGAGCCACTCTCTCCCACTGCCAGCCCCCGATGCTGCGCTCCAGCCAGGTTGTATCTGCGCTCTGCACCGTGTAATTGACGATGAAATCGAACCCTTCCCAGCCATTGCGCGGATCCTTATCTGTATCGATCAGCAACCACATCCAGTTCGGATCGGTATGCGGTGTGATCGGTTCGGCTGTGCGCACATAGAAGTAGATATGCGTTGCGTCCTGAGCCACCTTGCAGGCCACGATGTCATTCCGTCCCGTGCGATCGGTGTAGTGCGGTCCCCCGATCCCCACATGGTCCCGGGGCACACTCTCTCCGAACGTGCTGCGGAATTCGGGGCGTACGGAGCGCCATTGCTGGAAATCCGCATCGATCTGTATGGTCCGCAGTCCGGAGGGTCGGGGCAAGGGCGCCGCTCCCTTGTAACGCCGGACATTGGCCACCAGCTGATAGTAGTAGTTGTCACCATGCCCTCCCTTCATCGGCTCGATATCCCGACTGTGTTCCTGATCGAACTGATCCACGAACACCAGAGGTCCTCCCGGTTCGCCCCATCGTCCGGCGATCCACTCGTTCCATCCGGTCACCATCACGAAGGGAGGGTCCAGCTCCAGAGCACGTTTCCACTGCTCCTGAAAGTTATAACCATACAGCACGGCATCTGGTGCGCGATCCACCCTACCGTCATGGAAGCTGCGCCCGCGGGCCTCGCCCGAGCTCATGTTTGTTACCCGCCCATCGCTGATCCGCAGGTTCTGTGCCACTGACACGTTGACCTGTTCTGGCCTGCCCGGATCCTCGGTGTAGCCATATGGCTGGGGGTACGTCGCCTCCCAGTGCCATGCGTACGGCGTGTTGACCATGGTGAAAGGCCAGTGCGCCCGACGCAGGGTGAAGAACCGCCGGAGTTCCGGTGTGGCCTGTTCCGGGTCACAAATCATCAGCGGCTTTCCCCGCCAGTGGAACCAGAGCTCCCGGTAGAGCCCGGGTCTGTACAGCTCATTGTAGATCTTCTCGGCGGTCTCCCGGGCCTGCGTATTGACCATGAACGTGATCTGTGGCGTGCGTCCTCCTTCCTTGCGCACCTGCCGGAAGACCTCGCACAGACGCATATATATCGGGCGGTAGGTGAGCGCGTTGGTAGTGTCGAAGATCAACACATCCACGCCGGCCTCTGCCAGCAGGTGCGCGTGCCGGCGCAATACCCAGGGATCTGCACCATGATAGTATCCGTAGAGAGGCTCGCCCCAGTAGTGAAACATCCCGATTGGCCCCCAGTAGGGCGAGTCGGGTTTGCGCAGGGCATCCGGGTCTTTTTGCAGGATCCGGGAGACGTCGTACGGTCCCGGCCAGTACGGGCTGGCGATATCGGGGTTGTCGTGCCAGAGGAAATAGAAGATCCCGACGAAGCGATCCTTCCTCGGCGGTCCCACTTCTGAAGCGAGCGGCAGCTCACGCCCCAGCGCATCGGTAGCCGGCCACGGGTTCCCCGGCATGTTGCTCTTCCCCTGTGCTTGCGCCGGCAACGCGCACATTACCAGCAGCAAGCCACATAGCAGTACACCCACGAACAACATGTTCTCTCACCATCTCCAGCATGGGCCGGGTCATGACCATCTCGATGGCCACTTGCGCCCGGCCTGAAAGAGCGTATCCGGCGCATTCAGGAGAGACGGCTCTGGCGTAACAACTCTATACGCTCTGCCTCTTGCGTGACCCGATCGAGTGCTGGAAAGAGCAGATTGTGCTCACGCAACTCGTGGTGCAACAGCAGGTTTTTGTAGGCCGCCTGCTCGTCCAGCAGCGACAGCACCTGCCTCCGGAGGTTTTCCGGAGCACGCTGGATGGCCTCAACGCGCTCCACAAAATGCTGCAGCAACGCACGTATTTTGCGATGCTCGGCGCGAAATAGCTCTTCGTCCCCTCCCATCACAGGCCCGGCCCGGCGGTAGACAGGCAGTAGAATGTCCTCTTCGGCCTGCATATGCTGGTGCAGTCGTTCGATGTAGTCATGCAGAACCTGCAGGGCGAGGGGAAGATCCTGTGCCAGCAGTGCTTCCTGATGTTGCAGGAACTGCTCCTGCAGTACATCGTGATCGTTCTTGAGCGCCATGAAGCTCACGGTCGGGATCGCCGCATCTCCCATCACAGGCACCTCCCTGAGATCGATGTGCTCCTCGTAGCAAGAGGATCGTGTGGGTTGATCTCTTCCAGTGGCTGTGCCGGAAACATCATCTCCTGCACGTAGATCTCCTGGAAATCCGGATCTGCGCTGAGGGAGATATGCTGGATCCTGCCCGATAGCCCTGTGAGGTCCTCCACTCGTTCCAGCGGGGTGAACAGGAAGATCTTGGCACCGAGCAGGGCGGTATTGCCAGCAGGAACCACGATTTCTGCAGGGAAATCCAGTAATCCGATCCTGCGAGCGCTATTGCGGTCCACATAGTTCCCGAACGCGCCGGCCAGCAGGACGCGGGTTACATCGGTGGGCGTTGCACCCCACTGGCGCAACAGGATGCGCACACCCGCTGCGATCGCTGCCTTGGCCAGCTGTAACTGGCGAATATCCGTCTGTGTCAGGAACACCTCTCCGGCCAGCAGCATGCGCTCACCGGTGCGCAACCGTCCCGTCGGCAGGATCCAGTTCTGTTGCAAGCCAGCAGCGACCGCATCCACCAGCCCACTGCCACAGATGCCTGCAGGCTCCACGTCTCCCAGGACGTCGCAATGCAATCCGTCGCCTGCCACGCTGACGCGCCAGATCGCGCCAGTTGCAGCACGCATTCCCTGCGCAATACGCGCCCCCTCGAATGCAGGCCCGGCTGCCGTGGAAGCGCACAGCATGCGCTCTTGATGGCCCACCACAATCTCGCCGTTTGTCCCCAGGTCGATGAACACCGTGAGACGATCGGCCTCATGCAAGCGCGTAGCCAGAACGCCAGCCAGCACGTCGCTGCCTACAAACCCGCCAATGCAGGGCAGGAACCATACGGCGACATGCCCGGGCAGGTCCCACCCCAGATCCGCGGGATCGAAAGCGCGCATACCGGGATTGTGCGGCTCAAATGGGTGCCGGGCCAGCGGCTCCAGGCTCTCATCGCAGAACAGATGGTGCATCACTGTGTTGCCTGCAAGTACCACCCGACGCAGCTCCTGCTCGGAGCGACGTGCGGCCTGCAGGAGTTGCTGGATGAGCGCTCCGACCTGCCGACGGATGCTATCCACCAGCATGCTGTGTCCTTGTTCGACCACAGCGAACTGCACCCGGCTCATCACATCGGCACCGAAGCGCGCCTGCGCGTTGAGCGCCGTGCGAACCGCCAGCACCTGCCCGTCTGTCAGGTCCAGCAGTTGCGCGACCAGTGTGGTTGTGCCCACATCCACTGCGATACCCAGTCCCTCTGCTGGCAGAAACTCCATCGGAGTTTCGTCGGTCAGTACTGCAGCATCCCACTGACGCAGCTCCAGCGTCAGATCGCTCGCGACACACCCCTGGCAGGCAAGTCGCCATCCGTGAAGAAGCTCCTCCGGTGTTAACCGTTCACGTTGCACGTCTGTCACAGGAAGATCTCCTGTGATCAACCGTACCCGACACCCCCGACATCGCCCCTGCCCACCGCAGGGGAACTCGACGCCCTGCTCGAATAGCAGATCCCGCAACAGAGCCCCTGGACTCGCCTGCAACCGGACGCCAACTGGCAGCAGGGTAATGTAGTATCCGGGAAGACACGTCATCGCGCTGGTCCTCATGTGGCAGGCAACGCCTGCCATTGGTCGGGCAGTACGCTCACTGCGTGCTTATCTTACCCGCCAGCGGGAGAAAGCGGAAGAGGGCGCGGATCAGAGGTCAGCGGAGCACAGGACCCATGAGGTTGCGGAAGTAGACTCGATAGGATGTGGCGCGTGGATGATCCAGCATTTCAACCCGAAACGGGACAGGCACGTGCGGCAGCAGAGGGCCAGATGCCAGCACGGCGCTCTCCGACAGGAGCGGGCGGTGCCCCGCGTCCAGCAGTTCTACCACGGCTTCCACAGTGTGCAACGGTCGCACGGTTTGATTGACAGCTGTGCCCACAACGCTCACAAACCCGAAGTGGCGCTCCGAGCGAATATCTGTGACGGTGATGGATCGGGACGGGAAGGGGAGGTGATACAGGGAGGTCCCGGTAGCACCCTTTCGCAGAGCGCGCACCGAGAGCACTGTGGCGATCACCGACAGGAGTACACAGCAGGCAAGCAGGGCCGACAGTACCCGCCGGCGTTGCGGGTTGCCACGGCGACGACGCGACGGGACAGCGTCTGCAACCGGGTCCCCGGAGGGTGCAAGCCACTGATGGCGAGCAGGAATACTCATGGCGGGTCTCCCTGGAGCGTCGGTGTTAGCGGAAAGACAGCGGTATTATAACCGATATAGCGTATAAATGTCAACGCATTTTTATAGACAATCCTCTGTACACCTTCCGGTGGTATCTCCTGATGGAGAGCACCGGGATGTACCTCCACTCTACTGTAGCGATCTCTGCGGATGCGGAAATGCTTCTGCCCAATCCGTCAGACAACATGTGACACCGCAGTGGCAGCCCGTGAGGCGATCAGGACTGAGAACGCTTCTCGCAGCGCAACAGGCCGTAGATCACGCTGTCCACCAGGGCATGCCAGGATGCTTCGATCATGTTGGTAGACACTCCCACGGTGCTCCACTCCTGTTCGCCATCGGTAGTATTGATGATGACCCGGACTCTGGCGGCCGTTCCCTCGCGTGTGTTGACCACACGCACCTTGAAGTCTGTCAGGCGGATGCGTGCCACTTCCGGGAAGCACTCCGCGAGGGCTTTGCGGAGCGCGCTATCAAGCGCATGCACCGGGCCATCGCCTTCTGCGACCGTCAACAGTTCACGGCCATCCACCTCAATTTTCACGGTCGCTTCAGTGATCGGCTCGGCGTCGTGGCCACGTTTTTCTACGATGCACCGGAACCCCCTCAGCGTGAACGGTTGGCGGAAGCGCCCCATGGTCTGCATCATCAGCAGTTCGAAGGATCCTTCGGCGCCCTCATAGCTGTACCCCTGATGCTCGCGCTCCGCCACGGCCTTCATCAACGCACGCGCTTCCGGGGACCGGCGATGCAGGTCAAACCCGTACTCTGCCGCCTTGCCCGCCATACTCGCGCTACCGGCCAGTTCCGAGACGATGAGTCGGCGCGAGTTGCCCACGGCCTCTGGATCCACGTGTTCGTAGCTGGCGCCTTTGAGCACCGCGTCGGCATGCACACCTCCCTTGTGGGCGAACGCGCTGCGTCCCACGTAGGGTCGTCGCGTGTCCGGTGTGAGGTTGGCAATCTCGTCCACATACTGTGAGAGACCGGTCAGGTGCGCCAGCGAGTCGGGGAGCAGGCAGTCGTAGCCGAGCTTGAGCCGCAACGCGGCAACAACCGGCAGGAGATCACAGTTGCCACACCGCTCCCCGAAGCCATTGACGGTACCCTGCACATGCGTTACGCCCTCGCGCACGGCGGCCAGCGCGTTGGCCACACCGCAGGCCGCATCGTTATGGGTGTGGATGCCGATCCGCACCTGCGGGTAGACCTGACAGACGTGCCGTACGATCTCGGAGATCTCATGGGGCAGTGTGCCTCCGTTAGTATCGCACAGCACGATGCGGTCGGCACCGGCTTCCAGGGCGGCACTCAGGGTTCTCAGGGCGTAGCTGGCATCATGCCTGTACCCGTCGAAGAAATGTTCTGCGTCGTAGACTACGGTCTCCACACGGGATTTGAGAAAGCGCACGCTCTCTTCGATCATGCGCAGGTTTTCATCCAGCGTGGTCTTGAGCGCGTGGAGTACATGCTGCACCCAGGTCTTTCCGAAGATGGTGACAACGGGCGTGCCGGCCTCTACCAGCAGATGCAGTTGCGTGTCTTCCTCCGGGGGGACGTGTGCGCG
>JANWZQ010000170.1 GCA_025054835.1 Chthonomonadaceae bacterium | reverse complement strand
GAGATGGGAAACATCCTGCTCCAGCACCTCCTGACTTCTACCTCCCGCGGCTGGCAGCAGGTGCTCTTCACGTTCCTGGGTTACGGCTTTGCTTTCCATGGTCCACCTTGGCCCGCCATGCGCTGGCAGGCGAGATTCTTCTGAAGCATTATGACATCAGAGAGGTACTGCGGCGGTTGCTCCGGGCATAACACTGCAGGGAAGCCCCCGGAACCGGAAAAGGACCGCTCCTTCTGCATATTTGCAATAAGTGTCATTTTCTCTCTGAGAACCATAAAAGGATAGCACAAAAGTAGACAAAAGTCAAGTCCCTTTCCGGAAGCATCCGGACTCCAGCGATGTGCAGCGTGCTCGGGTATAATTTTGGCTCAAGGGGAGACTGACTATGTCCGACACATATCCCGCTACCTGTTCTGATCCAGAACATGCCCCGGAGGTTGAGGCGCTCCTGGGAACGTTGAATGCAGTGCAGCGTCAGGCGGTGTTGCACGGGGAAGGTCCACTGCTGGTAGCTGCCGGTGCAGGCAGCGGGAAGACTCGCGTTCTCACGCATCGCATCGCTTATCTGATCGCTGGCCGGGGAGTTGCTCCCGGGAACATTCTGGCAGTTACGTTCACCAACAAGGCCGCGAAAGAGATGCGCGAGCGAGTTGGTCGATTGATCGGTGAGGATCGCGTCCGGCAGCTCTGGATCGGCACGTTCCATGCCATCTGTCTGCGCATACTGCGTGAGTTTGGCTCTCAGATCGGCCTGAGCCGGGACTTTGTTATCTATGACGAGACGGATCAGCGTGCCCTGATGCGGGAGTGTTTGCAACAGCTTGCGCTCGACCCGCAGATCTATCCCCCGCGCGATATGCTCATGAGGATCAGTCAGGCCAAGGAGCAACTGCTTCCCCTGGAAGCATGGGATACCTGCTTTCAGGGGTTTCCGGAAGGGACCTGCGAGGTCTATCGGCTTTATCAGACCCGGTTGCGCGCCAGCAATGCACTCGACTTCGATGACCTGCTCGCGGAAACCGTGCGTCTGCTCGGCACCGACGGCGGCGTCCGTCAACGGCTGCAACGCCGTTTTCAGTACCTGCTTGTGGACGAGTATCAGGACGTTAACTACGCGCAGTATGTCCTGCTTCAGCAGCTGGCTGCTAACCACCGCAATCTCTGTGTTGTAGGCGATGAAGATCAGTCCATCTACAGCTTTCGGGGTGCCAACGTGGAGCTCTTCCTGCGCTTCCCGCAGGACTACCCCGGGGCCCGGGTCATCAAGCTGGAGCAGAACTATCGCTCCACCACTGTGATTCTCCAAGCCGCCAACGCGGTGATCCAGCATAACCAGCAACGCACACAGAAGCGGCTCTGGTCTCAGAAGCAGGGGGGCGTTCCGCTGGTGCAGCATGAGGCCCCCAATCCTCTGGAGGAGGCTTACTGGATCGCACAGAGGATCCGGGATGCCGTTACGCGCGGCTCGCGCACCTATCGCGATTTTGCTGTGTTGTTTCGTACCAATGCCCAGTCCCGTGTTCTGGAGGAGATGTTCATTAACTGGCGCATCCCTCACGTTCTTGTCGGGAGTGTTCGCTTCTATGATCGCAGGGTCGTGCGGGATGTTCTGGCTTACCTGCGCGTTGTGCAGAATCCGGCCGATGGCGTCAGCCTCAAGCGCATCATCAACGTCCCACCGCGGGGTATTGGTTCGGCTACACTGAGAGCCCTGGAGGCAGACGCACAGGCGAATCAGTGTGCGCTGTGGGATGCCCTGCTGCATGCGGATCGAATACCACAGTTGTCAGCACGCGCTCGCGCCCGGATACAGGATTTTGTGCAACTGATCTCTGGCCTACGGGGCCTGCGGGACCAGGTCTCGGTGACCGAGATCACCCGGTACATTCTGGAGGAGACTGGCTACTGGAGCATGCTCCGACACGAGCGCAATCTGTCGGCCCGGGACGAACTGGAGCACATTCAGGAGTTGCTGGCCATCACGCGTGAATTCGAGACGCAGACAGAGGAACCCACGCTCGGCGCATTTCTGGAGCAAGCGGCTCTGTTCTCCGCGGCGGACATGTCGCACCATTCCGGCGACGCGGTTGTTCTCATGACTCTGCATGCAGCCAAGGGCCTGGAGTTCCCGGTTGTCTTCCTGACTGGAATGGAAGAAGGGTTGTTCCCACATGCCCGTTCGCAGGAGACACAGGCGGAACTGGAAGAGGAGCGCCGTCTGTGCTACGTGGGCATCACACGTGCCATGGAGGAGCTCTGCCTCACTTACGCACAACGGCGGCCGCGGTACCCGGAAGAACTGGAAGCGACGCCTGACCTGACCCTGCCCTCACGCTTCCTCTCTGAGATCCCTGCAGATCTGTTCTACCCGGACGACACGCCTAGCAGGCCTGCTGTTTCCAGCTTCGACCCGGATGCGGAAGAGTTTCCGGTGGCCTCCCATTCCTCCCGGGCCCGGCCTCAATCCCTTCCAGGGGACGAGATGCCCCGGGAATCCCGGAAATGGGAGCGGGGTCAGAAGGTCCGGCATGCGCAGTTTGGCGAGGGAACCATCCTTGACGTTCGGCTCGATGGCAGGAGTCGCACCATGGAGCTGGCCATCGCTTTTGAAGATAAGCGTATCGGTGTCCGGAGGCTCTGCCCGGAATATGCCGGCCTCGAGCAGGTGCCCGGGGATTCAGGGCGACGCGCCGCACACTAGCTGCTGGAAGGCTCCATCATCCGGGTGAGAGGGCCCTCTATGATTTTCAGCCCCGCGTAGCCACCGGCCCGGCTCTTCATGTTGCCCTCCGCGTCGAACAGGAAGTAGGCAGGCCAGAGCTCGTTCTGAAAGCGGTCCAGAATGGCATGCCTGTTGTCGATGGCACAGGGTTCTGTCATGCCCATCTGCTGCGCGTCGGCACGCACTTTTGCTACATCCAGATCGTCTTCCTGTCGCGGTGAGTGCACGGCGACCACCCTGAGCCCCATGGGCCCGTATCGATCGCGCCATGCAGCCACTGCGGGCATGTTATCGTGGCAGATGGGACAGCTTACGGCCCAGAAATGCACCAGCACAGGAGACCCGATCAGTTCCTCGCGTTTTACTTCACCGTTGAGCCATTCTGTAGCCCCGTCCAGTTCGGGCAGTGGGGTTCCTATTCGCATTGGCATTGTGTCTGCATTCCTTCTTCTGAGAGTCTTTCCTGCGCACGTCGCCCGGTCATGGCCAGTGCCTGCCTGCGCGATCAGAGCGCAGTAACGCCCAGTTTACGTTCGACAACCGCACAGATATCTTCCACGACCGCGCACACGACCGCTTCGTCCGGTCCCTGCGCCATCACCCGGATCAGGGGTTCCGTGCCAGAGGGGCGTACCGAGAGCCACTCCGGACGTCCCAGGCGCTCCTGCCCCTCCCGGATCGCTCTCTGGATATCCTGATCTTCCTGCCAGCCCTGCCTCGAGCGCACACGCACGTTGCGCAGTCGCTGCGGGCAGGAACGCATGACACTGGCCAGTTCGGACAGCTTCTTCCGGGTAGTCCCCATCACCGAAAGCACCTGCAGCGCCGTGATCAGTCCGTCTCCGGTTGGTGCGATCTGTGGCAGCAGGATGTGTCCGCTCTGCTCGCCCCCTACCGCGGCGCCGTGTGTCTCCATGGCTTCTGCAACGTAGCGGTCGCCCACATTCGTGCGCAGGAGGCGGATCCCGGCCTGTTCCAGCGCCTGGTCCAGCCCGGCATTGCTCATGATGGTCGCCACCACCAGGTTGCCGGGCAAGCGGTTCTGCGCTTGGAAGTGCAGGGCGAGGATGGCCATCACCCGGTCACCGTCCACGATGTTGCCCTGTTCGTCGCTCAGGATCACCCGGTCGGCGTCGCCATCGAAGGCCATGCCGGCGTCCGCCCGGGTCTCACGCACTGTGGCGGCCATGGCGAACGGATGTGTGGAGCCGCATGCCACATTGATGTTGATCCCGTCCGGTGCAGCGTTGATCGGTACTACCTCGGCGCCCAGTTCACGGAAGATCTGCGGGGCAAGTTCAAAGGCGGCTCCGTTGGCGCAGTCGATCACCAGACGCATGCCCTGCAGGGGACGTGCATCGCAGGACGGGATGGAGCGTTGCACGCACGCCACGTATTCCTGAACTGGCTCACGAGTCGCCCGTATGCGCCCGATATCACCGCGAGTGGAGCGCGGCAGGCTTTCCACACTATCCAGGAGGGCCTCGATGGCGTCCTCCTGCGCGTCGGCAAGTTTTTTGCCACTGGGTCCGAAGAACTTGATCCCATTATCTTCAAAGGGGTTGTGCGAGGCGGAGACCACCACGCCGGCACACGCCCCGGTTGTCAGGACCATCTGCGCCACAGCAGGCGTGGGGACAATTCCCACATCGATCACATCGACGCCCATTGTGGCCAGGCCGGATGCTAGCGCGGCAGCGAGCATGTCGCCAGACAGACGGGTATCGCGCCCGAGTACCACCACGGGACGTTGCGCTCCTGTCTGTGTGCGTGCCGTCACGCCCGCGGCCATGCCCAGACGCATCGCCAGGGTGGCTGTCAGGACCTCGTTCGCCACACCCCGAACGCCATCCGTACCGAACAATCGTTCCCGCGTCATCTGCTCTCCGCGAATCCCTGCTCTGCACGCATGTTGAGCATTCTGCGCTCCGGGGTGCTCATTCGAACACCTTGACCAGCGCCGGCCGCAGCACGCGGTCGTGGAGCATGTAGCCTTTCTGCACTTCCTCGGCCACCGTATTGGACGGATGCCCGTCAGCCGGGACCCGACCAATTGCCTCATGGAAGTTGGGATCAAATTCCTTTCCGGCCGCTTCAATGGGGGTTACCCCTACCTTCTGCAGCGCAGACTGCAACTGCTTCATGGTACCCGACACTCCGCCGACCAGTGCGTCGAAGTTCCGGGTCTGTTCTGCAGCTTGCAGGGCACGTTCAAAGTTGTCCAGCACAGGAAGCAGCGACCGGATCAGTTCGGCGTTGGCAAATTTGACGAGGCTCTGCACTTCTTCTTCTTTGCGGCGGCGGAAGTTCTGGAACTCCGCGTGCACGTACAGCAGACGCTTTTCGGCTTCCTCTTTCTGCGCACGCACCTGTTCCAGTTCGGCCGTGAGCGCGGCGATGGGATCGGGTGTTATCGTTTCTTCCGGAGCTATAGTCTGCTCTGTGGCTCCGTCCGCTTCACCGTCTGCAGGGTGCCTCTCTGCGCTCTCGTCGGAGTCGCCTGACGCATGCTGCGCGGTCGCCTCCTCTACCGGTGCGCTGGCATTCTGTTCTCCGTCCAGTGCGGTGTGCGCTGGCTCTTCGTGTTGCGAACTCCCCGCGTGCGGATTCGCATCCGACGTTTCTTTCTCGTCACCTGCTTCATGCGTCGTCACTTCGATCTCGCCTTGCATCGCACTTCACTCCTGAAGACACGGAATTCGGCGACCCGCACGCCCACGCCAGAGAACGTCTTCGATGGGACGGGGCACGGTCGCCGAAGTGTCAGAATCGCTCTCAATGCATTGTACCCGGAACGCAGCTCCCGTACGCAGCCGCTTTCACGAAAGCCACATCTGCGTGAGCATCTGCGAGAGCTGTCGGGCCATCAGTCCTACGGCCGCGGTAGCCCGATCATAGTTCATCCGGGTTGGCCCAACTACTCCGAGGTAGCCAGCAGGACGGTCTCCGATGTGGTAGGACGTGGTGATGACACTGCAGTCCTGCATGGGCGTGTAGGGGTTCTCGGAACCGATGATGACAGTGACCTTGCAGTCGGGTAACGCCCGGCTCAGCACCTGATACAACATCCCCTGCTGTTCCAGCGCGTTGAGCAGGGTCTCCAGGCGATGAACGTCCTGAAATTCAGGTTGTCTAAGGATCTGATTCATCCCCTGCAGGTACACTTTCCGCTCCGTGGCTGCTGCGGCCACATCTGCCAGCGTAGATGCCACCCGTGTGAGCAGCGAGGCACAGGAATGCAACTCGGGGGGAGGCTCTATCACAGAGAAGCGGGCGCGAACTTCTGTCATTTCGCGGTCGGCGGCAATACTGTTGATGAACCCGGCTACACGGGTGAGCACAGTCTCGTCCGGCACGGTGTCGACCTCGATCAGCCGATGCTCGACCTGACCGGTAGAGAGCAACACCACCAGAAGGATATGACGCGGGCTGGCTTCCGTGAGGTAGATCCGGCGCAGGAGAGTTACCTCCGTGGAGGGATCCGTCGCCACGGACATGTAGGCGGTCAGATTCGAAAGTACCCGGCAGGTCTCCTGCACCAGTTCGCTCAGTTCATTGCAAGCAGGCTCCGGATGCACTGCCAGTGCCTCCACCTCTTGCGGTGACAGCGCGGCAGGAGGATTCATGAGCTGGTCCACATAGAAGCGGTAGCCACGATCGGTCGGGATGCGTCCGGCAGAGGTGTGCGGTTGTTGCAGGTAGCCCATCTCTGCCAGATCTGCCATCTCATTGCGTACTGTAGCCGATTTACACCCGAGATTGTAGACCTCGATCAGGCGCTCGGAGCCAACCGGCCTGCTCGTCTGCACATAATCGTTGACTACCAGTTGTAATATCCGAATTTTCCGCGGATGCAGAGCCGACATCGCCGTGCAAGCCTCCGGTTCGGAGATCGATGCCTCCCTTGCCGTGAATTGCGCTCAACCTCCCGATGAGCGCTCCCAGATGCACTTTTTGATAGACTGGTGTGCAGTATCTATTATATCGTCATCTCTGGTGTCTGTCAACAGAGGTGAAAAGCGGTATGGCACGCGCAGGTCCGGTAAGGCGGGGTTGTACGCCGGCGAGAACCAGCGGCCGGAGCCGCGCCCGGATCGATCCATCCGGGTAGAGGGTCGCGTCCAGCATGGCACCGCTGCCCCTTCCACTGGCCGAGAAGACGAAGTTGCCGAGGCTGTAGCAGATGATCCGGCTCCGATAGATCTCCACGGGTTGCACGACGTGCGGATGATGCCCCAGCACTATGTCCGCACCCGCATTGATGGCAGCAATCGCCAGAGTTCGCTGCCGGGCGGTCGGGCGTTTCGCCAGCTCCTTTCCGGCGTGCAATGAGACGATCAGGAAATCTACCTGCCGGGCCGCCGCGCGCACTTCCTGCGTGATGGATGTGACACTGGCCATGGCCACAGAAGGCAACGTTGCCGACTCCGACAACAGGGGCGGAAACATACCGAGATAGGCAAGAAATCCCACGCGCAGGCCGTTGCGCTCCAGGACGGTCAGGGCGTGTGCCTGCGCGCGATTGTTTCCAGCGCCGGTGACCGCCACTCCCGCGGCACGTACATGGCGCACGGTCTCCGCTAAAGCCTCCCGGCCATAGTCCCATGCATGGTTGTTGGCCAGCGAAACGATGTCGAACCCGGCGTCAGCGAGTGCGCGTGCCGTTCGTGGGTGCGCGCGGAACGTGAACTGCTTGTCGGGCAATGGAGAACCTCCCTCCGCCACGCAGCATTCCAGGTTGCCAAATGCGATATCGGCAGCGCGCAGAAGGGGCCGGGTTGGTGCAAACGGGTA
>JANWZQ010000117.1 GCA_025054835.1 Chthonomonadaceae bacterium | reverse complement strand
GCCGGTGTAGCCGATAGCAGGCGGACGGCTCCATGCCTGAATGGTGCACTCCGGGTCCGGACGACGGGATAGCACCAGCGTACCGTTGACGGCGCCCGGCCTGTCTGCCGTGAGAGAGACGACCAGCACAGAGTCGGCACGGGAGACGAACACTTCCCACCGGAAGTGCACGCCCTGCGCGCGATAGGACGTTGTGACGATCCCGGTGGTGAGATCCAGTTCTCTGCGATAGTCGGTAGCGGCAGCATGGTCGGGGAAGCGCAACCACAGATCTCCTGCGGGCTGGTAGGGGTCCACACCGATCTGTGGCAGGGTCCCCAGTTGCTGGTTCGCGCGGTGGCTGGCCTCGATAATTCTGCCTTCGAAGAACAGCCTCCGGATCTCCGGCAGGTGATGTGCCGTCTGCGGGATCGGGCTATCCCGGCGCTTTCCACGCCATAGCCACTGATGGTTCAGTGCGATCCGTTGTTCCTGCGGTTCGCCCAGGACCATGGCGCCGATGTGCCCGTTACCGACGGGCAGGCCGCTCATGTACTCCGTTGTGGGGTGGTTGTACCAGAGGGTCAGAGCAGGGGCTGGCGTGGTGGCCAGTTGCAGCGCCGTCAACGCGAGAGACATCCACATCGTCCTCACACCTCATTCCTGAGTACATCATCTGCGTGTGCTATCCCGGTATTTTCGCGCGTTGCCTGCGCGAACCTGCTTGCCGAGAATCTGGTCGTGTGCCGCCTTTTGGAGGGAAAGGGGGATACCGGAGATGACGCAGGGTATCGGCACACGCAATAGCATTCCTGCACCGGGCCGTGCAGTGGAGGCTCCACGACCGGTTGCAGACCGGGTTCTGCCTGCTCTGGCAGTGGAGGACCGGATTATCCGTCAGCCAGTTCCTGATCGGGTGCTTGCAAACAAACCGGTAGAGCGCCGGGTGGATGCGACAGCGTGAGCGGTTCGGGAGCTGTGCTGCACGTACAATGCGCACCGGGGAGCAATGGGAGACGAGGTCTCCTGTCAGCTCCCCGATAGTCTGTGCGGTGCAACGCCGGATCAGAACTTCCGGTTGCGGCAGCGTCAGATGCGTTCTGCCAGACGTTGCGTCTCCGCGACGTCCACCGCGAAGCCAGGGCCCATGGTGGAAGAGACGGTGATCTTCTTCAGGTACTTGCCCTTGGCCGCGGCCGGCTTTGCTTTCAGCAACGCGTTGATCAGCGTGAGCGCGTTGGCGCGCAGATGCTCCACCGGGTAGCTGGCTTTGCCGATGGGAGCATGAATGATCCCGTTTTTGTCCACGCGGTATTCAGCGCGTGTGGCGGCTTTGATATCCCTTACGACCTGACCGACGTTGACACTCACCGTACCGGCCTTCGGGTTGGGCATCTTCTGCTTGAGGATTTGCCCGAGTCGTCCAACCAGAGGCATCACGTCCGGTGTAGCTACCAGAATGTCACAGGTGGCGCCTCCTTCTTTCTGGATACGCTCCACGAGATCTTCTGCACCCACCACATCCGCTCCGGCCTCCCGGGCCTCCTCGGCCTTTTCGCCGCGGGCAAACACCCAGACAACGCGGGACTTGCCAGTGCCGTGAGGCAGGCTGGTGGTGCCGCGCACCATCTGGTCACCGTGTCGAGGATCCACTCCCAGATTGATTGCCGCTTCCACGGTTTCATCGAACTTGGCGGTAGCGCACTCTTTGACTTTTGCCAGCGCCTCATCCAGTGTGTACTGGCGTTTGCGATCCAGCGATTTGACCAGATCCAGGTACCTTCTGCTGTGCCGGGTGCGTCCGGCCTTGAGCTGGCGCCGCGCGGCCGTGGAGAGCCCGGATCGGACTTCTTTTGCTCCAGCATCGCCTTCAGGAAGTTCCTGCGGGCGCACTTCAGTATCTGCCATATGCATGTTCTCCTGCAGTGGTTTCTGGCGGGGGTGTCGTGCCCCCTTCCACACGAAAGCCCGGCCACGATGGAGTATGGCGCGGGCTGGAAACGACTATGCGTGCACTAAGAGCGCCGGGGTGATTCCTCCTCGGACAGAGCCCGGAGGGACTGTGTTTCTGACAGGATGGTCACAATGCGTTGTCCGACCTGCGACCACACCAGTGCGACGATCATCAGGCCCCACAGACCGACGCCATGCAGGGTGTTGCGCACCAGGTCCCGGGTCATGATGGAATGGAACCGCAACCCGCTCAGGGCTTCCAGCGTGATGAAGCTGAGGAATGCAGCAGCCAGCCCTACCCAGACGGAACGCTGGTAGAAGCGTGCTCTGCGCAGGTCACGTTGATGCAGGGCTACATGGAACGGCTGATCGGGCGTGATCCGCATCACCTGTCGGTTCAGGAGCAGATAGATCGTTCCCATCAGGCCCAGTATCGTCAGTTTGACCGTCAGCGCCGTGTCCATGATAACCCCCTTTGTCTCCGCACAATCCGTCTGCGTGTTTCATCACGCTACATCTCGACGACCACGCCCATCGAGCGCGCTGTTCCCGCGACCACCTTCATCGCGCTCTCGATGTCCAGAGCATTCAGATCCGGCATTTTGGTCTCTGCGATCTGACGCAGCTGTTCCCGGGTCAGCTTACCCACCTTATCGCGATGTGGACGCCCGGAACCTTTCTCGATGCCAACCGCTTTCTTGATCAGCTCGGCAGCCGGAGGGGTCTTGGTAACAAATGTGAAGGAGCGGTCCTCGTAAATCGTGATCTCTACCGGGATGATGGTCCCGATCTGGGAAGCCGTTTTCTCGTTGTATCCCTTGATGAACTCCATCATATTGATGCCGTAAGGGCCAAGCGTGGAGCCCACGGGAGGGGCCGGGGTGGCCTTCCCTGCAGGGATCTGCAACTTGACGACCGCTGTGACTTTCTTTGCCATGATTTTCCTCGAGAAGTACCTTCTGAAAAGGGCTGTTGCGATGGGCACCGATCACCGGGCGCGTGCCGCTTTCTTGTCTGCCTCGACTTTCTCGACCTGCTGGAAGTCCAGCTCGACCGGCGTATCGCGGCCGAAGATGGAGATCAGCACCTTGAGCTTCTCTTTATCGAGATTCACTTCCTCGATGGTGCCCTCAAAGTCAGTGAACGGACCGGAGACAACCCGGATCACTTCGCCTTTCTCGAACTTTGCTACCGGGGCCGGGGCGTTGCCCTCCAGTGACTGCAGGATCAGCTGCACCTCTTTTTCCTGGAGGGGGACAGGCTTGTTGCCCGAGCTGACGAAGCCCGTTACGCCTGTGGTGGACTTGACGAGATACCAGGTCTGGTCGTCCAGCTCCATTTCAACGAGGACATACCCGGGGAACACCTTGCGTTGCGTTTCACGCACGCCATGCGCGGTCTTACGGGTCTCCGTCTCCTTGGGAACCAGTACCTTGGTCACCTTGTTGCTCAGGCCCATCGACTCGGCACGGCGGAGAATGTTCTTGGAGACCTTATCCTCGTGACCGGAATAGGTATGCACCGCGTACCAGTGTTTTTGCATCGTACTTCGCCGTCTTTTTCTGAACAAGGCGTTGAGTGGCATCGGTGCCACTCAACGGTACACTCAGGAAGAACACACGTTTTGAGATACAGTGCTGCTACTTGATCAGGCTGAAGCGATTCACAATAAAAGAGAGCACCGCGTCCAGTATGCCCATGTAGATACCGGCAGCCGTGATCACTGCGAGCACAACGAGTGTCAGACGCGTCGCTTCCTCTTTCGTGGGCCATGTGGTTTTGCGCAGTTCCAGCAGAACCTCCTGCCAGATCCGTGGAGCGCGCTGAATATCCGGAGGGGCACCTGCGCCGCCCGGACTGCCGGACTTGCCTTTCTGTTGCTGGTTCAACGCCATGGTGGCCTCTGTTCTCTGTACTGCCAGTCGGTGGTCACCTGCACACGGACTGTGCAGGAGGAAACATGGCAGGGGCAGAGAGACTCGAACTCCCGACCTGCGGTTTTGGAGACCGCTGCTCTACCAGCTGAGCTATACCCCTGTGTCGAGCACTCTGCGTGGAGGCATTTCTGGGAGTGCCATTGCATGACCGCTGTGCTTCCCGGTCACTTTGCCTCACGATGCAGTGTGTGTCGGCGGCAGCTGGGGCGTGGGCAGTACTTCTTCAGTTCCATGCGCCCTTGCTGCTTCATACGGTTTTTGGTCGTTGTGTAGTTGCGCGAGCGGCATTCCGTACACGCCATGGTGATGATGATCCGGGTTTCCTTCTGCGCCATTTGCGTTCGCCTTTGTAATCAGGATGTACCCGGGGAAGGATGCGCAGGGGCAGAAATCCTCCACCCCTGCGCACGGTTCCCGGAACAACTACTCCAGAATTTTGGTGACGACGCCGGCCCCGACCGTGTGCCCGCCCTCACGCACCGCAAACCGCAAGCCCTCCTCCAGAGCTATCGGCTGCAACAACTCCGCCGTGATCTGCACATTGTCCCCCGGCATCACCATCTC
>JANWZQ010000113.1 GCA_025054835.1 Chthonomonadaceae bacterium | reverse complement strand
GAGGACTACGATATCGACCTGGCCCGCCATCTGGTGCAGGGTGTCGACGTCTGGTTGAATACCCCGCGTCGCCCCATGGAGGCCAGTGGCACCTCAGGCATGAAGGTACTCGCCAACGGAGGCCTGAATGTCTCAATCCCGGATGGCTGGTGGGCGGAGGGCTATGACCCGTCTGCTGGATGGTCCATCGGAAGAGGGGAGGAGTACCCGGATCCAGACTATCAGGATCGGGTAGAGGCCAACGCGCTCTACGAGATCCTTGAGAAGGAAGTGGTACCTCTCTTCTACGAGCGCAACAGCAGTGGCATACCAACCGCATGGCTGGAACGTGTCAAGAACTCTATTCGTCTGCTGGTGCCCCGGTTCAACACACATCGCATGGTGGCCGAGTACACCGAGCGGTTCTATCTGCCCGCTACCGAACGTTACTACACGCTCATCGCGGACGATCTGAAGCGGGCGCGCAATCTGGTGGAATGGAAAGCACGGGTGCGCAATTACTGGCCGCAGGTACATGTGGACCGGGTGGAGACGCCGATCGACGGAGAGGGCAACGTGTTCCGGGTTGGCGCGTCGTTACCGGTATCGGTCTACGTACGTCTGGGTTCTCTGACCCCGGAGGACGTTTCCGTGCAGGTGTACTACGGACCGCTGGACATCAACCACAATGTCACCCGGGGAACCGCGCTCACACTGGAATGGAAGCGACAGGAGAACGGGGTCCATTGCTTCGAAGGGCAGGTGCCCTGTAACACAAGCGGGATGCAGGGCTTCTCGGTACGGGTGCTACCACGCCATCCAGATGCCGCTCTTCCTCAGGAATTGCCGCTGATCACCTGGGAGTGAGCGGAGACGTCATGAGGCAGGAGAGCAGGGGCATCTTCGCCCCTGCTCTTCTCTTTACAGGGAAGCGCGTCCCACCCGGGGCGTGCGCAGGAGGTGCCGGAGGCGCCGTCGAAACAGAGGGCAAATGACAGACAGGGAGCCCCGATGAATTCGGAACAGATCGAACCCGGGGAGGGACCTCCGGGGTATTCCACGCGTTCGGAAAGGTCTGTTGCATCCGCCGCAATCAACCCGGAGCAGGTACGCATTCAGGCGGAGCGCCTGCTGTCCGAGGTCCGCAAAGTGATTGTAGGGCAGGACCTGATAGTGCAGAACCTGCTGCTCTGTCTGTTTGCACGGGGGCACTGTCTGCTGATTGGCGTGCCCGGCCTGGCCAAGACGTTGCTGGTGCGCACTCTGGCGCAGGCGCTGTCATGGGAGTTCCGACGCATCCAGTTCACACCCGACCTGATGCCATCGGACATTCTGGGCACCGAGGTGCTGGAGACAGATCCGACGACCGGCGCGCGCCGGCTTCGCTTTGTTCCCGGGCCCATCTTCGCCAACGTCATCCTCGCGGATGAGATCAATCGCACGCCCCCGAGAACCCAGTCTGCGTTGCTGGAGGCCATGCAGGAGACACATGTGACCGTCGGAGGACGGACACTTCCCATCGAGAAGCCGTTCTTCGTGGTGGCCACGCAGAACCCGATCGAGCAGGAGGGCACCTATCCCCTGCCGGAAGCGCAGCTGGACCGGTTCATGTTCAGTCTGAACCTGAGCTACCCCACACGGGAGCAGGAGGAGCAGATCGTCAGTGTCACAACGACGGACGCGTCCGCTTCTGTCTGCCCGGTGTTCACGAAAGAGCAACTGCTGGCGCTGCAGCAGATGGTGCGTCAGGTGCCAGCCTCGCCGCATGTGATCTCCTATGCGGTGGCTCTGGCTCGCGCTTCCCGGCCGCAGGAGCCCGGGGCGCCCCCGACTGTCAGGAAATATGTGGAGTGGGGCGCAGGACCGCGCGCCTCGCAGTATCTGGTACTCGGGGCCAAAGCACGAGCCGTGCTGAGTGGCAAGCCGGTGCCTACCGCCAGCGATGTGCGTGCGGTTGCCGCGCCGGTGTTGAACCACCGTATTATCCGGAACTATGCTGCCGTTGCCGATGGGATAACCCCGGAATGGATTGTGCACGAGTTGTTGCAACACGTACCGGAACCGGACTATGCCTGATGATACGCGCGCAAAAAGAAACCACTCGCCGGAGAGTGGCGAGTGGTTTCGGGTGCAAATGGGAATGCAATGCCATCAGGCAGTTTCTGCGACGGCCGCTTCTTCCGCAGGGGCAGGCAACGGGTAGACGCTCACGCGTCGCCGGCTGCGATTGCCCTCAAACTTCACCACTCCGTCGATCAGCGCAAACAACGTGTAATCTTTGCCCAGCCCGACGTTGTTACCCGGGTGCAGCCGGGTGCCGCGCTGACGCACGAGCACATAGCCTGCCCGGACCACTTCGCCGCCAAATTCCTTGACGCCGAGGCGCTTGGACTTGCTATCACGGCCGTTGCGCGAACTGCCCACACCTTTCTTATGTGCCATTGTGACCTCTCTCCTGAGGGAGTGCCTCCGGGGATCAGGCGACTACCTGATCAATGCGCAGGGTGGTGTGCCACTGTCGGTGCCCGTAGCGCCGACGCACGTTCTTCTTGGGCTTGTAGGTGAAACCGCGGATTTTGACGCCCCGGCCCTGCGCCAGAATGGTGGCGATCACCTTCGCGCCGTCCACGCAGGGAGTACCTACCTTCAGGGTGCCATCCCCACCCACTGCCAGCACGTCAGTCAATTCCACAGTGGAGTTGACTTCCCCGTCGATCTTCTCCACGACCAGCGTGCTACCCTCCTCCACGCGATACTGCTTGCCACCTGTTTTCACGATTGCATACATGGTTGTGTCCTCATGGACTCTCTTCACACCTGTGAGCGAGCGTTCCTTGGCACGCCCGCGGAAGAATCCTGCACTGTGTTACCGGTATCGAGCCGTAGCAGTATACCGGCTCTGGCCAGAGGAAGTCAAGATCCAATGGCCTGCTACCGCACACTGAGGATCACCAGTGCGGCAAGCAGCAGAGCTGCCCCCTGGATCAGCAGCAACAGGCCACGACACGTCCGATGGTCCACAACAGTTCCCCCTGTAGCAACCTGGCCTCCACACGGAGGCCAGGTTGAATGCGTTACCCATTATGCCCGGGGGAGAGGTGCGGGAACAGAGCACAGCGTGTGTTTCCAGTACTTTTCGTGGGTAGAACTCGCAGAGTTCCGGGGGAACTAGGGAAGACCGACGCGCCGACGCCAGAGCCATTCTGTGGTGAGCAACCCGACCAGCAGGACCAGCACCCACCATCGATCCCACACGGTTCGGGGCGCAACAGCCCGGGAAGTGACACGCTGTTGTGCCTGTAGCTTTTCGGCGATGGTCGGTAGTTCCTGAGGCGTGAGCACCTGACCGCCTCCGGCAACGGCGATCTGTCGCATGAGTGTGGGGTGAGCCGATCGGTGGATGTCCTCTATCTGATCTGCATGGACCGTGAAGGCCGTAGAGGCCGGGACCGCCTTCGGGATACCCGGCAGGGGACCGATCGAGGCCACGTATTCACCGCTCATGGGCGGGCGGTAGACCGCGGAGAAATCCGCTCCCTCATTCTGATGCAGTACCGGGGAGATCCGGTCGATCTGGCCATCCGGGCGTGTAATGCGGATATCGGGCAGACGTGCAGGCTTCGGACCGCGCAGGGTGCCGACGAACTGCACCATTTCATCGGTCGTATAGGAGGAACGTTCCGTGCGGAGCGCCATGTCCTGCCCGGGCAGGAAGTCCGAGTCGTTGGCGAGCCATCGCAGAGTCTGCGTCCAGAACTCCGAGTAGACGCGATTGTACTGTGCCTGATCTGGAGGCAGGAACGCCCATTGCCACAGGCCCTGCCCTGCAATGGCAACCACTTTGCCCTGACCGTAGCGCTGGTAGGCGATCAGGGCCATTTCCTGCTGGTCCTCTCTACCCTGTGCCCGTGCCAGCACCACAGTCAACGCTTTCTCGCCGGTCACCTGTGTTGCTGCGGTGAGGGCCGGGAGCCGGCGCACAACGGTCTGCGCGTCTTCCGGTCCGGTGAATGCGAAGCCCGGGTGCGCACGGCCCGCTTCAGTCAGACGCACGCGTGCTTCTTCGATCTGCGCGTCCGAGAAAACCACAGGCTCCAGATCGCGCAGCGCCGGTGTGCGCTCGTCCGCTCTTCCCCGGAGCAGAACCAGATGCCCGCCGCGATCTCGAATCCACTGCTTCAGGGCTTCGGTGCTCTGCGCGTCGAAGAAGTCCTCATAGCCCTTCCCGATAATCAGCACGTCGTAACGGCTCAGTTCCTCCACAGTACGCGGCAGCCGCAGAGTGGTCTGCCGTGGATCCCCACTGAGTGCAAAGGGGCGACGAGGCGTCAGCTGGAAGATGCTGTCGAGGATCAGAGTCGGATCTTCGCGCAACGTGCGGGCCAGAAAACGCGCATCCCACGAAGGGCGGCCCTCCAGCAGAAGCACCCGTGCGCGTGCATCCATCACGCTCAGGAAGGCGTGCGCCCGGTTGTTGGCCAGATCACTCTCGCCGGACGCCGGCATGACCACGAAGGTGTAACGATAGAACCCGGCGCGTGGTTCTGTGACGGTGAATCGCGCCTCGCGCATACCGGGTGCAATGGCAAGGGTTTTTGTGGCAACCCGACGGCCCTCTCGTAGCAGATCGACTCGCACGCTGGAACGAGGGAGTCCCTCGCTGCGCACCTCGGCAGTTAGCTCCACGGTCTGGCCGGGCGCCGCAAACGTCTGTGTGCGTTGCGCGGTAACCTGCAGGTCGCGCAACGGTTGTTCGCGTCCCAGACAGAGCGTGTAGACGGGAAATCCACGCGCCCGCGCCTGCCGTGCCGCCTCTACGGGAGAGGTAGAGCCGTTGTCCCGCCCGTCGGAGAGGAGCAGGATGCCCCCGTACACCGGGGGCGGATTGCGATCCAGTGGCGGCGCGCTCGAGGCTATTGCGGCTACTGCCTGCCGCAGGGCCTCACCGATGGCGGAACGCTTGCCATCTGGCCGTTGTATGGCCGCCAGCGACTCCAGAGAATACGCTCGCGCCTGCGCATCAAAACCATAGACGTGCAGCTGGTAGCGACGCGCCAGTGCCTTCAGAAAATCGGGATTGTCCACGGTCAGGTTTCTGGCAACCTCCCAGCGCGTGCGTGATACGCCACGCTGCAGGACGTCTGCCGTTGTCATGCTGCGCGAGGTGTCCAGCAGCAGGACCAGAGGAGGGCGTCCACGCACTGCCTGCGGAGCCCCATCCTGCACGGGATTGAACAGGATCGCTGTAAGGCCCAGAACAGTTAGCAGGCGCAGGAGCAGCAACCCCATGAAGCGTTGCCGGCGCACCTGCCACGTCCACCGACCGTAGAGCGCGAGGGTTGCACCGAGGAGGAGCAATGCGACCGCAACGATCTGCAGAGGTGAGAACGGCGGATCGAAACGCAGGGGCATACATCCTCCTGTGTGGCATCAGGGGGTGCGCGCCTCGCGATGGTCGCGCCAGAGCCAGCGCAGCGCCTCTGGCAGAAGGGCCCTGCCATGACGATCGCTGTGGAACCCGTTGCCCATCACGAAGCGATAGTCGTACCCTCTGTAAGCGAGCGCGCGCTCCATCTCCAGATTCGCCAGCGGCCAGGATCCATGCTCGTTGTCCAGATCATTGCGACCGGCCTGCAGGAAGATCCGGATGGGCTTGCGGGGCGTCTTTCGGATCAGGACAGGGTAGTTGTTGCCACCGGGCTGGACCAGACGTCCGTTCTCGATCCGCGCGGCGATCCCGGTGAAGGAGCCCACCCACGACAGCACCTTCGAGAACGCCTCCGGACGCTCCCATGCAACCGTGAACGCGCAGATCCCCCCGCTGCTGATCCCTGCGATGGCCCGACTGGCCGCGTCCCGACGTAACCGGACCGTTTTCTCCACTTCCGGCAGGATCTCTTCCAGCAGGAAGCGCGCGTACTGATCCGAAAGCGTGTCGTACTCGAAGCTCCGGTTGGACCGCCCGTCTGCGAAGCGCCCGGGGCTCAGGAAGACGCCCACGGTCACGGGCATGTCGTCTTTCGCGATCAGGTTGTCAAACACTACCGGGACATAGTCCTTCGCCCACTGCCCATCCTGAAAGACCATCACGCAGGCAGGGATTTCCGGGCGGTACTGCGCGGGCACATAGATCCACCACGCACGTTCCGTGCCCGCGAAGATCTGACTTTTCCAGTCGGGCATCGGAATGAGGCGTCCACGAGGCACGTTGGGTTGGGGGCGGGAGTCCGCGTCTTCTCGATAGACTTCCAGCTGCCCGTTTCCTGTCTGATGATCGCCAATCGCATAGGCATAGCGCAGAGCGGTGCCATCCGGCAGCGTGCGAATGAGAACGTAGACGTCGGTATTGCCCACACGCTGCATGGGCTCCCGGCGCTCCTGCGCGCCGTCACGCAGGATCAGTGCCGGAGCTCCGGACGCTCCGGGGATCTCAATCGCCCAGAGCACATCCAGCTGCTCCACTTTCGGCGCGGAGCCCTTTTTCAGGTTATCTGCGCCGAACCACACCCGCAGACGCTCCGCAATGCGGTCGGCCTCCTGCGGGGTCTGGAGCGCATCGCGGATCTCATGGATGGTAGGAGGCGTTTGCGCCATCGCAGGGGACATCGTCAGCATCGGGCAGCCCATCAGGAGCGCAAGGAAGTATCGGTGCACGGCAGGTTTCTCCTGTTGCTTCTGCACAAGATGTGGCAGGAGTGTTCCACAGGGAGGCGGATATCTCCTCTGCACTGCCGCAACAAGGGCGCACTGCTCCGGATGCGTTTCCGGAGCAGCGCGCCCGTAGCAAGAGAGCAGGAGCCGGTCACGCAGCGCGTTGCCCGGTCTCCACGATGCGGAGCGAGGGTGTTTCCGTCTCGGAAGCTTGCTCGGTGATGACCCGGAACTGCCCGATCAGGGACTGAAGCCGCACGGCCAGCTGATCCAGATCGGCAGCAGCCCGGCTGATCTGCTCGATGCTGGTCAACTGCTCCTGTACCGCCGAGGAGACGTTCTGCGTGGCAGCCGAGACCTCTTCGGCGCTGGCGCTCATCTGCTGTGCTCCGGCCGCCGTCTGCTCACTGACCGCCGCCACCGAAGCAATCGCCTGCACCACCCGGTCCGCCTGCTGCGTCACCTGCATCACCTCCTCCTCACTCTGCTGCGCCAGCTGACTGACCGAGTCCACCGTCGCCGTCACCTCCTGCACCGACGCCGCCATCTGCTCCGCCGTCGCCGACACCGCCTCCACCTCCGCGGTCACCTGCTGCACCGCCTGCAGGATCTGCGCCAGAGCAGCACCGACTTCCTGGCTCCGACTCACCCCCTCGGCTACCTCCTGCCCACTGGCCTCCATGGCCCGCACGGTCTCGTCTACCCCGGCACGCACCCGCCCGATCAACTCCCCGATCTCCCGGGTCGCCGCGGCAGCGCGCTCGGCGAGTTTGCGCACCTCATCGGCCACCACGGCAAAGCCCTTGCCGTGCTCTCCGGCGCGCGCGGCCTCGATGGCGGCGTTGAGGGCGAGCAGGTTGGTCTGTTCGGCGATCTGATCGATGGTCTCCACGATCGCGCCGATCTGCTGTCCCATCTGTCCGAGCTCCTGCACCCTGGCCGCCGTTGTCTGCACCTGCTGCTCGATGCGGGTCATGGTCTGTGCGGTCTGCTGCACGGCTTCGGTGCCGTTCTGTGCGATCCGGGAGGTGTTGCGGGCGTTTTCGGCCATCTGTGTGGCGGCGCGTGCGACTTCTTCGACGGCTCTGGCGGCCTGTTGCATGCCTGCGGCGGCCTGCTGGGTGGCCTGTTGTTGTTGCTGGGTGCCTTGCTGGACGCGGGTGACGGCGGTGCGCAGGTGTTCCATGGCCTGTGCGGCTTCGGTGGCGGCCTGTGCTTGTTGTTCGCTGCCACGTGCCATCTCCTGACTCGTCGTCGCAGACTG
>JANWZQ010000146.1 GCA_025054835.1 Chthonomonadaceae bacterium | reverse complement strand
GATCGGTGGGAGCCTGCTTTTGCGGCGTCGCAGGGAGTAAACCGCTGCTGCTTTCGTTCCGAGAAACCGCGGAGAGACCGGGAGCGACAGCTTCCGGTCTCTCTGTGTTGGCCTTCGCAGAAACTGCAAACGGACCTTACTCCTCACATACCTCAACCCGGATGCCGATGGTGCGGATCACCCGGGCTACCCGCTCGCACTCTGGCTTGCTCCCGTAGTGCACCACGGATTTGCCCAGATGGTGAATTTCCCAGGTCTCTATCTGTGCTTCCTGCAAGGAGCAGGCCGTTGCCTTCATCAGGATCAGGATCACTTCATCAAACGTGTTATAGTCGTTATCATAAACGACGACAATGTAGTGGCTTCTGGTACCGATGTCGTCGGAGTGTTCTTTCTGATCCGGTAGCGACGGGGCGACAGGTTTCGGTTCTACAACGGGCGTCGCTGCTGCACGGATTGTAATGCGGTGGGAACAGAACATGCTTTCTTCTCCTCTTTCGCGTTACAGATCCTGGCAATTAAAGTACATGAATACGCGAACCGCTTGCTTCCTTGATCACCTCGATGCGACTCGGGAATCGTTCCTTGAGCTCCTCAAAGTGGGTGATAACCAGGATCAGGGCAAAGTCGGACTGGATCGTGTGGATCAACTGCACCAGCCGCTCGCGCGCCTTGCTGTCCTGAGAGCCGAACCCTTCATCTACAATCAACGTTTGCAAGCGGGCTCCAGAGCGTCTGGCCAGCAGGCGTGAGAGCGCGACCCGGATGGCGAAGTTGATCCGCAGCGCCTCGCCCCCGCTGAACAGCTCGTAGGGGCGACTGCCTGCATCGTCCAGCACTTTGATGTCCAGCGTTTCAATCTCCTGGCGGGTAGTCTTGCCGGCACGCGTGGTCTCGAAGCGCAGGGACATTCCGGTGTCAGTCATGCGGGCCAGCAGCGCATTGGCTTCCTCTTCGAGTTCAGGAATGACGTTTTCGATGATGTACGTCTGGATCCCGCCCTTACCGAATGCGGTGGTCAGCTTCTGGTAGATCTGCGCTTCTTCGGCAAGCTGTCGCTGCCGTGTCTCCCGCTCTCTGCGTTGTTCCAGGGCCCGTTTCCCGCCCTCAATGGAACTCAGCAGGCCCCCTTCTTTCCGTTGCAGGGCGTGCATCTGTTCCTGTGCTTCCTGCAGGAGTTGCTCGGCCCGGGAGACTTCCTGGCGCAGCGTATCGTATTCCGCCAGTTGCGTACGCAACGCGTCGCATTGCTGTACCATGGCGGTGCGTTCTTGCTGCTTCTCGGCGAGGCGCTGTTGCAGCTGCTGCTGTCGCTGCAACTCCTGCTGCATGTTGCAGTCCACAGTTTGCAGTTGCTGGTAGCGCTGGGGCGCGTCCCGCAACTGTCGGACCCGTGTTTGCGCTCTTTCGTACTGTTCCCGGGCCTGTTGCAGCTGGCCCAGTTCCGCCTGCAACATACGCACCTGCGCCCGTTGCGGCGCGGCAAAGTCCCCCTGTTCGAGCTGACGTGTAAGGGCCTCCAGCTCGCTCTGCACCTGATCGCGTTCCGTCAGAGCACCGGCCAGCTGGTAACGCTGCTTCAGGAGCTCCTGCTGACGAGCGCGGTACCGCATCTGCTCATAACGCCGGGACTGCAGTTCCTGAAACTGTTGCTCCAACTGTGCGATCGCCTGCTTGACAGTATGTCCTTCTTGCTTCACCTGCGCCTGCGCTTCCAGCAGGGCGGTCTTTTTCTGTTGCTGGCGCGCGAGTAACTGCGCGTGCTTCTCGCCACTCAGATCGCTCATACAGACCGGGCAGGCAGCATACGGGCGAGCCAGTAGCTCCAGTACCTCGTCGACTTCTCTCAGGTCTTCCTTGAGCTGCTCGTTGCGGGACTTGAGGCTCGCATAGTGGTCGCGATGCCTCTCCAGCGCCTCGTTGACCTCTTGCCACTGTGCTTCCAGCGCCTCACTCTGCGCGAGCGTCGTGGCAATCTGTTGCAGGTCCTGCTCTGTCTGCTGGAGCTGACAAACGTTCTGTTCCAGGGTCTGGAGCCGGTTGCGCAGCAACTGCCTCTGACCTTCAAGGCGGACCTGCTCCCGCTCAATTTCATTCTGGATGGCCTGCAGTTCTTTGCTGCGCTGCTCGTACAGACGCACCTGCGGTTCGGTTGCCTCGCGCTGTCGTTCCGCTTCCCAGTAGGCCTCATAATCCTGCAGAATCGCAGCACGCTGCGCGAGGATATCGGCCATCTGCTCCAGTTTATCGGACTGCCGATCCAGATCGTGACGGATCTGGCTCAGGTCTCTCTCAATCTGGAAGATGTGCGCCTCGTGCTGCTTTACCTGGGCTTCGACGGCCTGCAGCAAGAACAGACGCTCTCGCAGTTGCTCATGTTCCTGCGTGCGCTGCTCCAGGGTCTGCTGCATGCTCTGGATCTCGGCACGCACGCCCTCCAGCTCTCGCTCGTACTCGGGCAAACGATGGATTTCCGCATCGAGCAGACGCAGCTCGTTTTCGAGCTCGTTCACTTCCTGCTTGCGCTCCTGCCAGCGCGCCCGGGCCAGAGCCTCCAGACGATCGAAGCGCTGCAGCCCGAGCACCTCGGCCAGAATGCGCTTGCGTTCCACAGGAGTCTTGCGCGTGAACTCATCGGCGTGCCCCTGCTGCAGGTATGCGGAGTTCACAAACGTATCGTACTCCATGGAAAGCAGCTTCACGATCTGCTGCGCGGTCTCGCGCTGACTGCTCCCCCCGATGGAAACCCACTGGCCCGAAGAGTCAATCTGCTGGGCCAGGTGCCACTCGCTCGCGCTACTCTTCCCGCGACGGCGCTTCTTCACCACACGGTAGCGCTGATCGTTCAGGAAAAACTCGAAACTGACCTCCATCTCGTCCGCGCCAACGCGGATCAGATCGTCTTCGGTGGCGCTACGGACCGAGGAGGCCCGGGTCTTGCCCCAGAGCGCCCATGTGATCGCATCGAGCAGGGCCGACTTGCCGTTGCCGTTATCGCCCGAGAGGCAAACAACGTGCATGTCGGTGAAATCCAGTGTGGCGGGCTCATCGCCGTAGCTCATGAAGTTGCGCAATGTCAAACGGGCCGGGATCATGCAATCACCTCTTCCTTCTCCTGTTCCGCAAACAGGGGCTCAGCGTATTCCATCAAGCGGGATTTCTGGGGCCTCCAGTCCTCCCGGGTGTCGATATACAGAGACAGGGCCTCCCGCGCAGACAACGTGTCGGTCAGCTGGCTGTTGCGCGCGTTCCGATCGCGCTGCACATTGCGCTGGATGGCAGCCACCATGAATGCCGCACCGAGCGCCTCCCGGATCTCCTTCTCCCGGATCTCCCCCTGCTGACCCTGGGGCACACTGTAGCTCAACCGGACCACCGCGTTGCGCAACCGATGCCGCTTGATCGCAGCCACAATCTGCTCGGTCGGGTCGTCGCCCGGCACAGGGTCCACCGTGATCTCGATGAAGGGACGACTCTCCGGCAGGGGCACGAACTCGTACTCGGCAGCCCCCTTCTGAACCCGCGCCAGCACAAACCCCTTCTCCTCATCTTTCTCGCCAAAGTCAATGCGGTCCGGACTGCCGCTGTAGACGACCGGAGGATGCTGTCCCCGATTCAGATCCTGATGCTTGTGGATGTGCCCGAGGGCCACATAGTCGAACTGCGGTGCCGTGAGCGCAGAGAGAGGCACCTGCGGCTCGCCGGGGCCGAAGTAGTTCTGCTCGCGACTGGAAAGCTGCGCGCCACTGACCCAGAAGTGACCGCAGAGGATGGTTGGAATGTTATCGTCGGCGTTCTGGATCTCGTTGCAGAACCACTGCAGGTACCCCACATACTTGTCTTCCAGAAGGCGGCGCGTTTCGTCGATGGTCTTGCCCTGAAACTCCTCCCGGGCGATGGAGTATCCCTTGACCAGATAGGGCAGCGCCGCAATGCGCACCGGACCGACCCGGGTATGCAGGATCTGAATGTCCGCCTTGCTGAAGACGTGGGTGTGCCGCACACCCAGGGTGCGGTAGATCTCGACCGCGTTGGCCCGCCCGCGGATGGGGGGCATGTCGTGATTGCCAACCAGCAACACGACCGGAACGCCCGCCTGCGTGAGGCGACGCACGCAATCGGCAAACTCGCGCTGTTCGGTCTGGCGCGGGTCGCGGTTCTTGTAGGCATCGCCGGCGAACACGGCCAGGTCGATGTCCTCATCCAGGGCCCGATCGATGGCCAGATTCAGCGAGCGCTTGAAATCCAGCAGACGCGTATTCATGCCGGTCTCGGGATCGAGCTTACCGTACAGTTCGACGCCAAAATGCGTATCGGCGAAATGCATTACGCGCACGGGGCGTGTCATATTGTGCTCCAGGGATTCGATGTGTTCGCTCATTGCAAGAGCCTGACACATTATAGCAACTGTAGTGAGGTCAGGCAAGACGGAAAGCGAGGTAAACTTTTCGGGCAGGCAGTTCGTAAAAGGGCCGGCAGCGCTGTCTGCATGGCCGGGGAGCGCGCGTGAAAGTCTGCTATTCGGATCAGAGAGGCTCCTGTCAGGCGGAGATCCGGCGCATCCCGTGGCAGAAAGGTCGATCCAATCCCTGTGCGCAGTTTCCTGCGTAGCATCCAGTCGTACCGGTAGCCAGTTCCCGTCGTATTCCAGAAGGTCGGAATTGCAGGAGAAAGAAGCCGCGTCGAGTGCAGGAACAGGCCTGTTGTGCGGAGGATCCAGCGCGTTTTACTCAGGAGAAAGCGCGTCGATGCATTCAAAAAGTCCGTCGCAGAGTCTGTACGGCGTGTCGATAGGTGACGTGCTGTTCTGTGTGATCGACGCCTGTTTCAGATAGATCGACAACGGTTGGTAAGACAGCGACATCAAACTTTTTGTTCTGGAAAGGATGCGGGCACTCGCAGTGCTTTTCGAGCAATTGTCGAGGAGCCGTATGGCGGGCCTGCAGATGCACAGAGTTGTGAAACAGAAGGTGTCTGTTCTTGTGGATACGGAAGCACCTGCGGGTGTGGGGGACGCGCTCGTTACGGATCGGGAGATCCATCGGCAGGTCTGGCATCTGGCGTGGCCCTCGGTCACCGCGATGTTGCTGCAGTCCTTCAATAGCCTGATGGATACGTTCTTCGTCGGGCATTTGCCGGAAGGCGCGCAGGCGCTGGCGGCTACCGGGGTGGGGGGCGGGGTTGTGTTCCTGCTGGTGTCGCTGGCGATGGGCGTGACGGTGGGGACGACGGCGCTGGTGGCCCGGTTCACCGGGGCGCAGGATCCGGCGCAGGCGGCACGGGCAACCGGGCAGTCCCTGTCACTGGCTGCTCTGCTGGCATTGCTCTGCGGCGTTCCCGCATACTGCTGGCGCGAACAGATTGTGAGTCTGTTGCTGGATCCCGGTCGGAACCCGCAGGCGTCGCGCCTGTGTGTGGCGTTTCTGGGGGCCGCTTTGCTGGCGACGTTGCCTCTGTTTGTCTGGAACGTGTTGCAGGCGGCCTTTCGGGGTGTGGGGGACGCGCGTACGCCGATGCGGGTTACCGGAGCGGCGATCAGCGTGCATGTGATCGGGGACTGGTTGCTGATCTACGGGCACTGGGGGTTGCCTCGCATGGGCGTTGTGGGTGCCGGGGTGGCTCTGGCGCTCTCGTGGTGTGTGGGGATGTTTCTGTTCGGGGTGGCCGCATGGCGTCATGTGGTGTTACGCGAGGCTTTCCGGTGGCGTCATTGGAGGCCGGACGTTGCGTGGTACGGGCGGATTCTGCGGATCGGTGTTCCGGCTTCGGTGCAGGCGCTGGTGCGGACGGTCTCGATGATGCTGTTTACGGGCATGCTGGCGCGCACGGTGGAGGGTGCGGCTGCGGTTGCGGCGTTGCAGATCGGTATCCGGGCCGAGGGGATTGCGTTCATGCCGGGTTTCGGCTACGGGATAGCCGCTTCGGCTCTGGTCGGGCAGGCGCTGGGCGCGCGGGATGCGGATCGTGCCGAGCGGGCCGCGCAGGCGGCCATGTGGCAGGCGCTCTGTGTGATGTGCCTGATGGCCACGCTGTTCTTTGCCGGTGCGTGGCCTATCGCGCGTGCGTTCTCGGCCGATCCGCAGGTGATCGGGCTGGGGGTAGCCTATTTGCGGATCAATGCGTTGTGCGAGCCTTTTCTCGCTCCGGGTATGGTGCTGACCAGTGCGTTGCAGGGCGCGGGGGAGACGGTGAAGCCGACGTTGATCACCGTGGTGACCATGGTGTTTCTGCGCCTGCCTCTGGCGAGCCTGCTGATGTTCACGTGGAACCTGCAGGCGGTAGGTGCCTGGTGGGCGATGACAGTGACCACGGTGGCAGGTGGGCTGATGACGCTCGGGTTGTTTCGGACCGGGCAGTGGAAGCGTGTTCGCGTGTGAGTCCGGTGGTGTTGTCCTGACGTCGTGTGAACAGCGATAGCGTGGGCACGACGTAGCGCAGGTCCTCCGGGAAGCTCGGGTCCGATACTCCGATGAGTGGCACGCTCCATGCGGGGAGGGGTGGCGCGAAAGTTTCTGCGCGGTAGTGTTGTTGCACGAACTGCATCCAGCGCACGGCCTGCGGTCTGCGCAATCTCTGCACGGTATGCACGGTCTCCAGATCCGAGACCACCACGTAGTCCGGTCGGTTCTCCAGCACGGCGAGGTCCCATTCGGTCTGCGGGATCCAGAGTGTGAACCGGCTGGTGTGTGTGGCGGCCTGCGCGCGCATGGTCGGCGCGGGGGCTCCGAAGAACGGAGACAGGGGCGGGGAGGAGAACCACGGTATTCTGGCAAAGGCGACCGACGCGCCCGCCGGGGCCCGGGTCTCGAGGGCGCGGGCGACGGCGTCTCGGGGATCTGTGGCATGCATGGCGCTGAGCAGCGGGATGGTGATCAGGGCGCCGACCGATGTGGCGGTCAGCGCTCCCAGAGCGGGTGGCACGGATCGCCAGGGGGGGGTGAGGCGTTCGCGGCCTGTTGTGGTGGCCCATCGTGCCGCGAGGACGCAGAGCACGGGGAAGAGGGGGAGCATGTAGCGGGCGAACCGCACGGCGGAGAGTGAGGTTGCGCTGTAGTACGCCGCAAGGAAGGCGATCAGCGTGAGATCCTGCGGGGTGCGGCGCGCGATCGCGGTGAGTGTGCCGGCGATCGCGAGCAGGAGCAGGGGCATTCCCAGACCGTAGCGGAGGGAGACGGTCAGGTGGTACCACGCGCCGGGCCCGGTCTGCAGAAAGGTGTCCCCGTGTCCCTGTCGGGAGTGTTCCAGCAGCTCGTAGCGCAGTCCGGATCCGGGATAGCTGGGCAGTCCGTTCCAGAAGGCGTCCCAGTTGATCCAGATGCCGGGGCAGGCGATCAGGAAGGTGAGGGTTGCGGCGCCGATCAGGAGGGCAGTGTTGTACCGGCGTGCGGGCCCTTTCGGGGTAGCCCGGATGGTGGCCACACACGGGGCCACAAGCACCAGACCGGCGTTGTAGCGGGTGGCCGCGGCCAGTCCGGTATACACTCCGGCCAGCACAAAGTCCTTGCGGGCGGGGTGGTTGAGCAGGCGCAGGGCGCCGATCAGGGTGAGCGTGACGAAGAATGTCGCGGGCACATCCACGGTGAGGAAGTGGGCGTGCACAACGGCGAGCGGGGCAACGGCGTAGAGCAGGGCTGCGAGCAGTCCGGTCTGTGTGCCGAACGCCCGGTGGCCCAGCAGGAACATGGCGGCCACGGTTGCGGTGCCGAGCAGTGCGGTGACGATGCGTCCGGCCAGGAACAGGCCGGCGTTTTCCGGGGCCAGCCGTTGCAGTTCTTGCACGGGCGACAGGGAGGTGTGTGCCGGGGGGGCAGGAGTGGTGGGGATCAGCTTCCATCCGCTCCCGAAGATGTGCGCGCAGTGTACCAGATAGAAGTAGAGTGTGCCGTAGTTGTAGAACTCGATGTCGAAGTCGCCGCGGAGGAAGTCGGCATTCAGTGCGGTGTTGAGGTTGATGCGTTCGTCCGGGTGGTAGGTGGCCAGGGGGTGTCGCGTGTCGGGCAGGCTCCAGTGGAGGGCCCAGAAGCGCAGGATTGCCCCCAGCAGGATGATCAGAGCCAGCCAGAGGGCGTGGGCGCGTGTGATGGGGCCGGGGCTACCTGCGTTCAACGCGCGCTTCCTCTGGTTCTCTCACGGCGGGTGCGAGCCAGGCCCCGTAGGCCACGCCTCCGATCAATGTCAGCAGCAGCAGCACTTTCATGACAAACTGACGGGCTTCGCGCCGGCGTCTCTCCTGCAACGTCATCGCATCCCTCACGCGCCTGTTGTGGAAAACAGCAGTTCGAGCAGGCGCCGTGCGCCCTGCTTGTCCAGCGGGGAGTTGCTGGTACCGCACTTGGGCGATTGTACGCACGACGGGCACCCTTCTGCGCACGGGCACTCTGCGATCACGTCACGCGTGACGCGCAGGAGCTCTTCCAGATTGTTAAACGTGTTCTCGGCGATGCCCACGCCTCCGGGATAGGCATCGTAGATGAAGATCGTGGGCAGGCGTGTGTCCGGGTGATCGGGGTTGGAGACCCCGCCCAGGTCCCATCGGTCGCAGGTGGCCAGAAGGGGCATCATGCCGATTGTGGCGTGCTCTACCGCGTGGATGCTTCCGGCCAGATCCAGGTCCTGCTGCACCAGGGCATGTGTCACATCGTGCGGCACGGTGAACCAGAAGGCCTCGGTTTCGAAAGTCTGTGGGGGCAGATCGAGGTCGCAGATCTCCAGCACCTCGTCGGTGAACAGGCGTTTCTTCCGGTAGGCCACTACCTGGCTCGCCACGAACACCTCACCGAAGTAGGCCATGGTGTTTCCTAGCTCGCGTTGCTGATACGCATACCGGACAACCATGTTGGAGTGCTCCATGGGCTCGGTGTAGTAGTCGACTTCGCAGTGCCGGACATAGGCGGTCTGTTCCCGGATACTCAGTTGCTCGACCCGGTAGGTCTCTCCCAGATGCAGGTAGATGGCGCCCTCGTGCAGCACCTTGAACGCGACGTCGCTCTCCACAAACCCGAGCAGGCGCTCTCCCTTCGGTGTGATCTCCAGAATGGAGTAGTTGTTTTCCGAAGCGGAACGGATGTTCACGCGGCTCGCCGGGTAGTCGCTGGCCGCATATCGCCAGTATCTCCCTTCGCGAACCAGATCCCCTTCTGCCTCCAGAGCGTGCAACGCAGTCAGGGCTTCTGGCCCGAACAGAACGAGATCTTCGACACTCAACGCGCGTTCGTAGGCAGCGCAGAGAAGGTGACGGCCCAGGATCCGCCGATTGTCCGTGTCCACAATGCCTCTCTCGTGGGGCCGTTCGAACAGGTAATGCGGGTGGCGCATCAGGAACTGATCGAGGGGATTATCCAGCGCAATCAGGATCGAGAGTGCGGCTTTTCCCTGGCGTCCGGCGCGGCCCGCCTGTTGCCAGGTGCTGGAGATCGTACCGGGATAGCCCGTCAGTACTGTAGCATCCAGACCACCCACGTCAACCCCGAGCTCCAGGGCGTTGGTCGCTGTCACGCCGATCAGACGGCCTTCGAACAGGTCCTTCTCGATCCGGCGTCGATCCTGCGCTGTGTAGCCCCCCCGGTAGGACATCACCCTCTGGACAAGACCGTCATATGCGTTCTGTCTGAACGCGTCACAGGCGTAGCGCAGCACCAGCTCCGCGCTCTTGCGGGCCCGGGTAAACGTGATGTTGCGAACCTGATTGACCACGAGGTTGGCGAAGAGGTTCGCTGCCTCCACGTGGGCACTGCGCCGCACTCCGAGGGCAGGATCGATAACAGGCGGGTTCCAGAACACAAAGGTGCGTGGTCCGGCAGCCGCGCCGTTCTTCTCCACCAGCGTCAGATGCTCTACCCCGGTCAACTTGCAGGTCAGTTCTTCCGGGTTCGCGATGGTTGCAGAGCAACAGAGGAATTGCGGGTCTGCCCCATAGAAGGCGCACAGGCGGCGCAGGCGCCGCAGCACCTGCGCGACGTGCGCTCCGAATACTCCGCGATAGGTATGGATCTCATCCAGCACCACGAAACGCAGGCAGCTCAGGAACGTGCGCCATGCAGCGTGGCAGGGCAGGATCCCCACGTGCAGCATGTCCGGATTGGTCAGAACGATGTGTGCGCCATTGCGAATGGCGCGCCGTTCGTTCTGAGGGGTGTCGCCATCGTAGGTGGCGAAACGGACGGCGGGGAAGAGCCCGAAAGCGTTGAGTTTGCCCAGCTGGTCCTGAGCAAGCGCTTTGGTGGGAAAGATGTAGAGGGCGCGGGTGCTCGCGTCACGCAGCACGGCGTCCAGCACCGGGAGATTGTAGCAGAGCGTTTTGCCGCTGGCGGTCGCTGTAACGATAGTTACGTGCGCGCCTGCACGGGCTGCGTTCACGGCCTGTGCCTGGTGGGTGTAAAGGCGTGTGATCCCGGACCGGTGCAGGGCTTCGGCCAGTTCCGGCTCCAGAGGGTACGTCAGCTCATCATAACTGGCCTCACGCCCCGGGATCTGCTGAACATGGACGATCTGGCCCCGATAAAAGGGTGCGCCGCGTAACGCGTCCAGGAAATTCGAGAAACTCATAACACGCCTTCTTCGCAGGATGGAACCCGCATTGGATGTCTACGGCTTTGCAGGGCGGGGCTCGGGTGGCTTCGCCTTCATGCGCTCCACGATCTTGACCAGAAAGATACTGCCGAAGTAGAGCAACAGGATGCAGAAGCAGATGACGAACATGGAGACCAGATCGTTGGTTGGAATGAACATTGCTGCGATGGCCGCGAGCAGCACACCGTAGCGCCAGCCCCGGAGCATCCCCCTGGAGGTAACCAGTCCGAGGAATGCACCTGCGCACAGTACGACTGGCAGCTGGAAGGCCAGACCGAACACGGCCATCATTTTGAGCAGGAACATTACGTAGTCGTTGGGCTTCTGCATCAGGCTGATGGGTGGCGGGAAGTCGCTCATGTAAGACAGGAACCAGGTGATCGCAAAGAACATGGTGTAGTAGGCGACGCTGACCCCCAGCACCATCATGATTGCAGCAACAGGAAGCATCAGGCGCAGTGGGCGGCGTTCTTCCGGGGTCAGTGCAGGCGCGACGAACATGCCCAGCTCCCACAGAACCAGAGGGGAGACGATAATGAACCCGAAGATCAGGCTCATGGTCAACCGCAACATGAACGGTTCCCAGAAGCTGGTGACCACCGTGGAGGCGATCTGATTGCCTGTGGTGCTGCGGTTCTGGTAGAGCCACTCAACAGCCCGGCGTAACTTCAGATAGTCTTCCCGGGTCGGCTCGCCCTGCGGTTCTGGTGGGAGCTCGAAAGGCGTCTGTACGGTACGCGTCTCGATCTTCCGGTTCTGCCGCTTCATCTCTTCGGACAGCGGGCGGCTCAGGAACGTGTAGAGGGGGGTAAAGAACTGGTAGGCGATGATGGCGCCCACGATCATGTAGAGGATCGAACGGATAAGCCGGGCGCGCAACTCTGCCAGATGCTCGGTTAATTCCATGCGCCGTTCCGGGTTGGGGTCTTTTCCGAAGAGACCGAACATGACGTGGTCGCCTCACAGTCTTCAATGCGGTGCCGTACGTGAACAAATTATACATGGCAAACCTGCCTTCTACAAGAGCCGGGCTTCCGGGAAGGAGGAAGCCTGTGCCCTGCAGGGTGCAGGAGAGTGTCCCGGAGGATCACAGATCGTTAGCTGAACAGAGAAGAGGAGAGCGTACCCGGTACGCTCTCCTCTGCGAAGGAAGTCCAGTGAGGCATTACAGCGTTTTGCTGTCGTTCGTCAGGATGAACGTCTCGGTGATGGAGCGCAATGTGACCGGATAATCCCGCTCCTGCGTGCCGACGCCACCCATCGTCATACCACCGGAGCCCATCATGGTCGGGAAGCCCATCCTGCTGCCCCCATAGGGAGCGCCGCTGGCAAATCCCCGGTCGTCGTCATCACCGCGGCGGACGCTGCCTCCCCGGGATATACCCATCCGGCCCCCCGACATGCCATAGGGCCCGCCGGCGCCAAAGGAGGGAGGCCCACCATACCCGGGGAAACCGCCCCGGCTGCCCTGACGCCCCTGCCGGCTTCCGTAGGGGCCACCGGCACCGAACGAGGGGGGACCACTGGAGTACGGAGCGCCCATCCCGCCACGCATGCCGCCTCCGTAGGGGCCACCGGCACCGAAGGACGGTGGGCCACCGCTCGCGTACGGGGAACTCGTGCCACCTGCTGCACCGGCAAGACCACCAGCCATCATCGGGCCTCCGGTCGGGCCACCCGGTTGCCCTGCAAAGGCGCCACTGCCTCCCGCCATGCCGGTATCCGGTGGGGCTGCCAGCGTGGAGGTAGTGCGCCCGCTGATCGTCAGGGTGCGCTTGATCTTGACCAGTGTGCCTGACTTGTACGCGATGTAGATATCGCGCTCGTAGTTGATCTTCGGGCTGGTGACCTCGATCCCGTTGAAGATCAGCGGTTTCCCGTAGTCGCCCTCATAGGTCTGGCGGATCCTTGCGGTCGGGTACCCGTTCTCCCACTCCAGCCCTTCAAACTTGCTGGTGAGCGTGACCCTGGGTTGCATGGCAGGTGGCAGGCCTGGAATGTCGAGGCGTTGTCCGGGCAGCTGCCATGTCTGGCCCACAGAGACCTGCATCAGGGGGAGCAGAGGGAGCTCCAGCGTGTTGTTGACCGGGAGCCCACGGAGGGTGAATTCTTCCATGCCCACGCCCGTGCCGGTCTCGTAGAGCACCCTGCCCTGCGAATTGACCTCCTGGTACATGGAGCCGGAGAGCATTCCCTCCGGGAAGGTGATCTCCTGTCCTTCCTCCAGCAGGGAGAGGCGGGTGAGCTTGTTACGGATAAGGGCCACGTCCTGTGCGGGCCGTGAGTCCTCGATGCCCAGCAGGAGGCGACTGCGCATCTCGTTGAGCACCTGATCGCTGGTGGTAACACCGGTGGCGGAGACACCCCCGACAATCAACGATCGGGCGTTGCGCGCGTACTCCAGGACTGTGCCTGCCGGGTACTTGTAGCGCAGGGTGAGCGTGTTCGGGCCGTTCTTGATCTTGTTGGCCACAGTCACCCGTACTTCGGAGACGTTCTTCTCCGCTGCCACAACCCCGCCGGGCGTATCGCCACCAGCGGGCTCGTACAGAACGGCGCGAATGGTGTGCTCACCGTCCGGGACGTTATCGCGCTTCGTGTCCCACACAAATGTGAACGGCTTGCTCAGATCTTCCTGCGGGGCGATGGCCGAGTGAAACTTATCGTCGATGTAGAACGCCACAAAACCCCCCGGGCCGATGCTGCCGCGCGGGATCTCAACGCGCACCTGCTCCCGGACAACCGCTCCATCCGGAGGGCGACGGATGGTAAAGGGCGCCTGCGCCATAGCGTGCGCGATGCCACACAGCATGAGCGCAGAGGACACCATAGAGACAGCGTAGCGAGGCGTCATGAACGGACTCCCTTCTGGAACGCGTAGCTGTTAATGATACTCCTGCCATCATAGCACAGCTGCCGGGGAAAGTCAACGATTGGCACCGGCTGACCTGAGACGGCAGCGATGACGCACGTGATCCTTGACTCCGCAGCAGTGTTTCGGCTACCATTTTAGTCGGATACGCGGGGCGTAGGGTTCTGTCGCGCTGATGACTGAATTTAGAGAGGCGGAGTCATGCAATATCGCACGCTGGGTTCGGGCTCTGGTCTGCTGGTCTCGGAAGTTGGTTTTGGCGTCTGGACGGTTGCAACCCGAATGTGGGGTATCACCGATGAAGCCTACGGCATCCGGTTGTTGCAGCGAGCGTTTGACCTCGGGATCACATTCTACGACACGGCGGACGTTTACGGCGATGGCAGGGGGGAGACTTTGCTGGCGGACGCTCTGGGGACGCATCGGGACCAGATCGTCATCGCGACCAAGTTCGGCTACGATTTCTACCGTTATCCTGGCGAACAACCCGGGCAACGGGAACGCCCGCAGGACTGGTCGCCGCAGTTCGTACGCAGAGCCTGCGAGCAGAGCCTCAAGCGTCTGCGTACCGACTGGATCGACCTGTATCAGATGCACAATCCCCGGATCGACGCTCTGCAGCGGGACGATCTGATCGCGGAGCTGGAGCAACTGAAGGCGGAGGGGAAGATCCGCCTGTGGGGGGCTGCGCTCGGCCCGGCGCTCAAACCGGAAAGGCAGGTGGAAGAAGGGATCTACTGTGTGTCCCACCGGCGCGCGCCCGTGCAGATCATCTACAATCTGCTGGAGCAGGTTCTGGGCGAAGGGATCTTCCCTGCGGCACGTCAGAATGCGGTTCCGGTGCTGGTGCGCGTGCCCCATGCTTCCGGACTGCTCGAGGGGCACTACACGGAGCAGACGCAGTTTGCCCCCGGGGATCATCGCAGCCATCGGCTCGCCACCGATGCGATGCGCAAGCAGTGGTTGCTCGATGGCCTGAAGAAGATCGAGAAGTTGCGTTTTGCCGCCGAAGAAGCGGGCCGTACCCTGGGACAGATGGCGATCCAGTTCATTCTGAGCGAGTCCTGTGTGAGCTCTGTGCTGCCTAACATCTACGATGAGCGTCAGCTGGAGGAGTTCGCGGCGGCACCCCATACGCCTCCTTTCACCGCGGAAGAGTTGTGTCGGGTAGCCGAGCTGTACCACAACAACTTCTATCTGGACGCCTGAAGCCCGATTCTCCGGGTGCGTAACTTTTCCTACTACCGGGCGTCTGAATGAAATGCAGCAAAGGCTCTGGCGCACGCGTATACCTTCGCGTGCGAACCTTCTGAGGGAGCCTGCCTGTGCAGGCGCCCAACATCCCACTACGTGAGGACAGGAAAACCCGTATGCAACGCGTTTCCCATCGTTCCGGTTTTACGCTCATCGAACTGCTCATCGTGATTGCGATCATCGCCATTCTGGCGGCGATCCTGTTTCCGGTGTTCGCGCAGGCGCGGGAGAAGGCACGGCAGGCCAGCTGCCTGAGCAACACGCGGCAGTACGCGACGGCTACCCTGATGTATGTGCAGGACTACGATGAGGCATTCCCCTTCTCGTCCTATCCGGGAGAGATGATGTGTGTGGCCACGTTCTACTGGGCAGTGGCACCCTACGTCAGAAACGGTGAGATCATGCAGTGCCCGTCGGAGCGAAATGCTCTGGTGCTGAGCCAGATCTTCAATCCGCTGCAACCCTGCCCCAATTCTCCCTTCGGAACCGGCTACACCATCAACCACATGATTTTCGTCAACGGCTACATCCCGGGGGCCGCGCCCATGTCGCTTGCTGCGATCTCGCGCCCGGCGGAAACGTTCATGACCTACGACGGAAATGTTTCCTTCAATACGACGTTTCAGGCACAGCTGCAACTGATCCAGGCGCGGCATAACGAACATGCCAGTGTGAACTTCGTGGATGGGCACAGCAAGGCTGTGCGGGCGGTGCTGGATGGCACGGCGCTGCAGTTTACCTTCCAGGGGCCCGGCCGGCAGCTGAGGCGCTACCGTATCGGGGCCAGTGGCGGAGCCTATGTGAATCGCGTGGAGGGGTGCGGCATACCGCTCGATAGCGGCGTGCTGGACGCCTCACGGTGCCCGCAGGAATAACTCGCGGAACCGGTGAACAGAACACACCGAAAGGCCCAGAACGCTGCAACAGGGAGGACACGGGACATCGCCCGCTTCTCCCTGCTTGAAAATATTCGGGAGCATCGAACACCATGAAAATGCTGCTTCACGTGACGTCCGTGGCGTTGCTAGCGATTGCAGGCATGGTCGCTCAGGGAGCCGACTGGCCGCAGTGGCGCGGGGAGAACCGGGACGGTATCTCCCGTGAAACCGGACTGCTCAAGCAGTGGCCCGAGGGGGGGCCAAAGCTCCTCTGGAAGGCGACGGGACTGGGCGAGGGCTATGCAACCCCGTCCGTTGCGAAGGGACGCATCTATGGTATGGGGTTGCGGGGCGATAAAGAGGTTGTCTGGGCTCTGGATGCCGCTAACGGCAAAGAGGTCTGGCACACACCCATCGCGGATAAGATCACTCTGGAGGGTGCGCAGGGGGGATACGGCCCGCGGAGCACACCTACCGTGGATGGAGACCGGCTCTACGCGCTCGGCGTGGGTGGGTTGCTGGTCTGTCTGGACGCAAAGAACGGTCGCCTGATCTGGAAGCAGGACTTCGTCAAGGATTTCGGCGGAACTGTGCCCGTCTGGGGCTACAGCGAATCTCCGCTGGTGGACGGCAACCTGGTGATCGCGACTCCCGGGGGCAAGGACGCCGCAATTGTGGCGTTCAACAAAGCCAGCGGCGCAGTGGTGTGGAAAGCAGCAGTACCCGGCAACGACCGGGCGCACTACTCATCGATCATTATTGCCAGCGTGAACGGCCAGAAGCAGTATGTTCAGTTCATGGCCGGTGGCGTGGTAGGGGTGGAGGCGGCAACCGGGAAGTTCCTGTGGCGCTACGACAACCCTGCTAACCGTGTGGCGAACTGCTCCACACCAATCTATCGGGATAACCATGTCTTCGCTGCATCCGCCTACAGCACGGGAGGCGGGCTGGCAAAGCTCACGCGCAACTCCGATGGCACTGTTGCCGAGCAGGTCTACTTCACCAAAAGCATGCAGAACCATCACGGAGGGATGGTTCTGGTCGGCGACTACCTCTACGGTTTCGACAACAACACGCTCACCTGTCTGGAGTTCAAGACAGGCAAGGTGATGTGGACTGATCGGAGTGTGGGCAAAGGTTCGGTTACCTACGCAGATGGCCATCTCTACGCACGAAGCGAGCGAGGTCCGATCGCTCTGGTGGAGGCTACACCGATGGGCTATGTGGAGAAAGGTCGCTTCGAGCAACCAGAGCGTTCTGGAAACCCGACCTGGACCTACCCGGTGATCGCCAACGGCCGTCTCTACCTGCTGGATCAGAACACGCTCTACTGCTACGACATCAAGGCTCCATAAACAGACAGGAACGCTCACAATGAGACGTTACGCGATTTTCCGGACAGGCATGGGGGCCGCTCTGGCCATGGTGAGCGTGGCTGCGCAGGCTGGAGACTGGCTGACATGGCGTGGCCCGCTGAAGAACGGCATCACGAACGAGACCGGATGGCGCTGGCAGTGGTCCGGAGGGGCTCCACGTCAGCTCTGGTCTGTTCAGGTGGGCACCGGGTACTCGGCCGTTGCGGTCCGGGGCAATCGGGTTTACACCGCGGGCAATCGAGGCAATCGTGATTTCGTCTACTGCCTCAACGCCGATACAGGCAAGACGATCTGGCAGTACAGTTACCCGGTCCCCTCTCGCGATTTCCCGGGCGACCCGTACCCTGCCGGTACAGGGGCTTCACCGGTGCTGGACGGGAACGACCTGCATATCCTCAGTCGTGAGGGCGTGGCCTTCTGCCTGGACGCGAACACGGGGAAGTTGAAATGGCAGCGTGACCTGCGCCGTGAGACCCGGGCGCAGGTTCCCTCCTGGGGGTTCACCGGGTCCGCACTGGTGGATGGCAACCGGATTTTCTACAACGTGGGCTCGCACGGTGTGGCGCTGGACCGGGGAAGCGGAGCCGTGCTCTGGAAGTCTGGTAGTGGCAAGGCGGGCTACGCGACTCCTGTGCTCTACCAGATTGGCGGACAACGCGGTCTGGCAATCTTCGCCGGGCCGGGCCTGATCGGGGTGGACCCGGCTACCGGGCGAAAACTCTGGGAGTTCCCCTGGCAGACCAGCTACGACGTAAACGCGGCGGATCCGGTCATCGCCGGGGATACCGTGTTTATCTCGTCCAACTACGGCAAAGGGGGTGCTCTACTGCGACTGCAGGGCAACAGACCGTCTGTGGTCTGGCAGACGCGCTACATGCGCAATCACTTCAACGCCAGTGTTCTGGTGAACGGCTTTCTGTACGGCAACGACGAGAACACCCTCAAGTGTATGGATGCGCGGAACGGCAACGTGCGCTGGCAGATGCGTGGCATGGGCAAAGGGGGCCTGATTGCCGCAGATGGCAAGCTGCTGGTTATGACCGAGCGAGGCGAGTTGCTGGTGATCGCTGCGGACCCGGCTCGCTTCACGGAGATCTCACGAGCCCGGGTGCTCAATGGCACCTGCTGGACGCATCCGGTACTTGCCAACGGGCGGATCTACTGCCGCAACGCAGAGGGCACACTGGTCTGCCTGGATGTCAGGCAGTAGGTACAGCATCATGAGAAAAGCGTATCGTGTTCTGTCTGTGGTGGGCGCGGTTGTGGCAGGCATTGGACTGCTGCTGGGGGCGCAGTCCGCCTCGCATACAGCCCGCCGCGCACCCCGGGCGACGGGGTGGTTGAACTGGCGTGGTCCGGAACAGACCGGTGTCTCGCGAGAGACCGGCCTGCCCGACAGGATCGACCTGAGCAATGGCTCCCTGCTCTGGACCATGGATATGGCCGGAGGGGGAACGCCGGTGATCGCCAACGGACGTCTCTACGGTCTGGGCTATCAGGGGCAGGGGCCGGACCTGCAGGAAGTGCTCTTCTGCGCGGACGCCGAAACGGGCCGCCTGATCTGGCAGCACCGGTTCAGCGATTTTCTCAGCGACATCACCTACGATCGCTACGCGATCGGAAGCCCCTGTATCGATGCCGAAACCGGTAACGTCTACGCCCTCACGTCGGCCGGGGTGTTCGTCTGTTGCAACGCGGACGGAAAGATCCTGTGGCAACGCTCCCTGATGGAAGAGCTGGGCCGCCTGACGTTCACCAATGGACGCACCGGCGGGCCGACCATTGAGCAGGATCTGGTGATTGTACGCGGGATCACCTCCAACTGGGGAGGTGAAGGAGCCGCACAGGACCGCCTCTACGCCTATGACAAGAAGACCGGGCATCTGGTCTGGTCCTGCAGCCCGGGAGCGCCACCCAAAGACAACGTCTTCGCGCGTCCGTTTTTCGACTGGCGAGAGGGCAAGCGAGTCTTCTACACCGGTACGGGCGATGGTGCGGTCATCTGTGCCAACGCGCGTACCGGGGAAGTGATCTGGCGATACCCGATCTCTGCCGGGGGCATGAACGCCTCAGTCCTCGTCCACAAAGGGAAGGTCATCTCTATTCATGCAGATGAAAATCTGGACTCGTCTGACTCGGGGCGGATGACCGCGCTGCGTGCGGATGCGACGCCGAAGCCGGGGGCAGACGGATTGCCTCCAACGCTGGACCGCAGCGCAGAGGTCTGGCGCAACGGTCTGGGTTCCATCTCCAGCTCGCCGGTGCTGGTTGGTGATCGGATCTACCAGGTCAACAAGATCGGCTTCCTCTGTGCGGTGGATGCCAGCACAGGACGCATTCTGTGGGAGCATCGACTGGGGCCGGATCAGTTGCACGCCTCGCCTACCTACGCGGATGGTAAGCTGTACATTCCCATTCAGAATGGACACTTCTTTGTGATCCGCCCGAAAGAGGACGGAGCAGAAGTCCTCTCGGACGTGCAGCTGGCGGGGCGGTGTATTGGCGCCCCGGCTGTGTGGAACGGCAAGGTCTACGTTTTCAGCACAGAGAAACTCTACTGCTTCGGCCGCAAGGGTAACAATCCTGGCCTGCCCCGATCCACTATGGAACCGGAGTATCCAAAGCCCGGCCCGATTGCAGCGTTGCAGATCCTGCCGGCAGAGGTCACGCTGCGTCCCGGGCAGAAGGTCCGTTTCACAGTGCGGGGGGTGGACGCCAACGGCTTCCCGACAGGGAACATCGATCCTGCCAGAGTCACGTGGTCCCGGTACATCCCGCCGACGGCCCGTGTGCGCTCCGAGATGAATGCCTCGTTTAACGCGCAGGGCGAACTGGTTGCGGATCGGGCGCAGGTGCCGAGCGCAGGCGCATGGCAGGCCAGCTACGGCAACGCGAAAGGCGTGATCCGTGGTCGAGTACTGCCGGACCTGCCTCTGAAGGAGGACTTCGAGGCGTTTGAGCTAACGGAGACCGCGCCCGACGGTAAGTTCGCCTACCCGCCACTGCCATGGATCGGTGCGCGTTTCAAATTCGATGTCCGGGAGATCGACGGGAATAAAGTACTGGCCAAGACGCTGGACAACATCTTTTTCCAGCGTGCTACTGTCTTCTTCGGGCACCCGGAGGCGAAGAACTACACGTTCGAGGCCGACGTGATGACAGATGGCAACCGTCGTACGCGGTCCACTGTGGGGCTGGTGAACCAGAGGTACTACATTGTGCTGGTAGGCAATGCCAATCAGCTGGAGGTGAACTCCAATCAGGAGCGGATCAAGGCAACGGTGCCCTTCCCCATCGAGCCGAAGGTCTGGTATCGCCTGAAAACCCGGGTAGATACGAACCCGGACGGCAGTGGTGTGGTGCGCGCCAAGGCCTGGCGTAAAGGCGAGACCGAGCCGGAGAAGTGGACGATCGAGGTGGCACTGAAAAACGTACATAAACAGGGGGCACCCGGGCTGTTCGGCTTCTCACCACAGAGCCTGTTCCGGTGCTATATCGACAACATTTCGGTCACCCCCAACGCGTGAGGGCGGAGAAACAGATGAAAAGGAATACAGGACGTCTCGGCCTCGTTATATGGGTTGCTCTGGGGGCTCTGGCGACTTCTGGCTGGGCGGCTGACTGGCCCTTCTGGGGGCGAGACAGCTCGCGCAACATGGTGTCGGACGAGACGGGTATCCCGGACGATTTCGATCCCGGGAAGTACAAAGAGAACAGTGAAGAGATCGATATGGCGACTACGCGGAACATCAGGTGGATCGCCAAACTCGGCTCACAGACGTATGGCAACCCGACGATCTCCGGCGGAAAGGTTTTCGTGGGTACCAACAATGAATCCCCGCGAGACCCGACCAAGAAAGGAGATCGGGGCATTCTCTACTGCCTGGACGAAAAGACCGGAGAGCTGATCTGGCAACTGGCTGTGCCCAAGCTGGGCACCGGGAAGGTCAGCGACTGGGAATTTCTCGGACTCTGCTCTTCGCCGGCTGTGGAAGGGAACCGGGTCTACATTGTGACCAATCGCAATGAGATCATGTGTCTGGACACAGAGGGCCTGGCCAATGGCAACGACGGCGAGTTCCAGAACGAGGCGCAGTATCTTGCTGGCCCCGGTAAGCCCCCTGTGACCCTGCAGAAGACGGACGCGGATATCATCTGGCGGTTCGATATGCGTGAGGAGCTCGGGGTATTCCCGCACAACATCACCAACTGTGGGCCACTCATCGCGGGCGATCTGGTGGTAGTCACCACCAGCAACGGGGTGGACTGGACACACACCAACATTCCCAACCCGCAGGCCCCGGCACTCTGCGTGGTCAACAAGCACACGGGTAAGCTGGTGGGTGAGGAGGCCTCCGGGGTATCAGCACGCACGCTGCATTCCAACTGGTCATCTCCGGCGTACGGTGTGGTGAATGGCGAAGGGTTGATCATTCTCGGTGGTGGTGACGGCTGGCTCTACGGGTTTGAGACCCGGACGAAGAAGTCGGAAGATGGGCGTGACGTGCTGATTGAAAAGTGGCGCTTCGATTGCAATCCGCCGCACTACCGCATGAAGAACGGGAAGCCGCTCAAGTACGCTACCTACGACGGGCCGAGCGAAGTGATCGCCACGCCGGTCTTCTTCAACAATCGAGTTTATGTGCCCATCGGTCAGGATCCGGAGCATGGCGAGGGGCTGGGGAACTTCGTCTGCCTGGATGCCGCCACCGGGAAGCCGATCTGGCAGTATGACGGGATCCGACGCTCGCTTTCTACACCGGCGATCTGGAACGGTATGGTCTTCGTGGGCGATTTCAGCGGGTACATCCATTGCCTGGATGCGGATACCGGCAAGCCCTACTGGGTCTTCGATACGAAGAGCCACATCTGGGGCAGTCCGCTGGTGGTAGACGGCAAAGTCTACATGGGTACCGAGGATGGAGACATCGTGATCCTGGCAGCGGACAGGACGTTGAAGGAGATCCGGCGCGTGGATATGCGCGCCCCGGTCTACTCCTCTCCCGTGGTCGCCAATGGCACGCTCTACATCGCCACACAGACACACCTGTACGCAATCAGCACAAAGCAGTCCGCGCAGAGTGCGTCGCGCCCGGTTGCCCCGGTGCCCGCAGGGCGTCCGATGCTGGCGAAATCTGGCACGGCAACGCAGGGACGATGTGAGTGTGGAAGGCACAGTCAGGTGACCCGGCAGGGCTGGCTACGTCGCGCACTCTGCCCGGGGTATGAGGCACGAGGACAGCGGGTGTATTGAGAACAGGGCCTGCGTCCTGACGATCCGCTCTGCTCCGGGCGTTCTTCCGTCCTCTCTGCCCCTGAAGGACGCCCGGGGCTCTTTTCCGGATCCGATCCTGTCCCGGGATACCCGGGACTCTCCTCTGAGAGTAACGCCACTCATGAAAACTTTCCTGCTCACGGTCTTTGTGCTGGTGGTTCTGGCACTGCACCATGATCTCTGGAACTGGACCAACAAGTCTCTGGTACTGGGCTTCATTCCTGTTGGCCTGGCCTATCACATCGGCTACGCTTTTCTGGCCTCATTCACCATGGCGGTTCTGGTCCGGTATGCTTGGCCGCATGATCTGGAACGTGAGACCATGGACCTGACGGCACACCACACGGATGAGGATCCCCGGGGATGAACCCTGCAATCATCGTCTTCATCTATCTGGCCATCGTGCTCTACATCGGTATCTTTGCCTTCCGCAAGGGCAAGGAGTCCGGTGAGGACTTTTTTCTGGCCAATCGCTCGCTGGGGCCATACGTCTTTCTGCTCTCCCTGTTCGGCACCAACATGACAGCGTTCGCCATTCTCGGTTCTTCCGGGCTGGCGTACCGGCAGGGTATCGGTGTGCTCGGGTTGATGGCCTCTTCTTCGGCCATGGTGATCCCGCTAACGATCTTTTTCATCGGTACCCGGCTCTGGGCGCTGGGCAAGAAGCACGGTCACATGACACAGGTACAGTTCCTGCGTGACCGGTGGGAAGCGGGGGGGATCGGCACGTTCATTTCGGTGCTCACAGCAGCGATGCTGGTGCCCTACATCATTATCGGCGTGATGGGAGGTGGGCAGACGCTGGAGGCGATCAGTACGGTCAACGGGCGCACGTGGGTGAGCTATGAGTTCGGGGGCGCACTGGTTGCTGTGGTGGTCATGAGCTATGTGTTCTTTGGCGGGATGCGGGGCACAGCGTGGGTCAACACGTTCCAGACCGTGCTGTTCCTCTGCTTCGGCACACTGGCGTTCATTCTGCTGGCACAGAGCATCGGTGGATTCGGCTCGATCATGCAGCAGCTGGCTTCCAATCCGCGCACGGCATCCCTGCTGGCCCGCGACCGAATGTCGGCCGAGGAGTTCTTCAGCTACATGTTCATTCCGCTGTCGGCCATTATGTTCCCGCATATCTCTATCATGTGCCTTACGGCGGAGCGGATCAGTCACTTCCGGAAGACAGTTATCTGGTATCCCCTCTGCATCATCGCGATCTGGGCTCCCTCGGTGTATCTGGGTGTGGTGGGCGCTGCGTTGTTCCCCGGGCTGGGGCCGGGGGAGTCAGACGATATCATCATCCGGTTGCTGACGGCCAACGTGGGGCCACTGCTCTCGGGGATACTGGGTGCGGGGATCATGGCCTGCGTGATGGCTTCGGACAGCCAGATCCTGGCGCTCAGCACCATCTTCTCGGAAGACCTGTTTGCCTACTACGGGGGCAAGGAGCGATTCAGCGATCGGATGCAGGTCTGGGCCGGGCGATTGTTCATCGTGCTGATTGCGCTGGTCTCCTACTGGGTTGCGTTGAAATTGAAGGACAGGGCCGGGATCTTCGAGCTGGCCATTCGCTTCGCGTTCTCTGGCTTCGCTGCACTTTCTCCGATCATGCTGGCCGCACTGTTCTGGAAACGCAGCACCAAGTGGGGAGCGCTGGCCGCTGCACTCTGGGTCACCGGTTGTATGGGCCTGAACTGGTATCTGCAGACGATCTCGGATCCGATCGCCCCCAGACCGCCGGCTCCCGCAGTACGGCCTGTGGTGGCGCAGAGAGACGGTACCCCCGCTCTGGCTCGCTCGGAACCAGTCAACGGCCCCGGCGCAACTTCTTCCAGAGCAACAGGCGCACAGCAGAACGCTCCTGCGGGCGGGGCGCGCCCGATCAAGCCCGTACAGATCTTCCCGCAGTATGGCGATCTGTTCCTGCGCGGGCCGGTGAACGTAACGGTATACGGTTTTCTCCCGGTGTTCCCGATGGTGATCGGTTCGGCGGTTCTGATGATCGTGGTGTCTCTGCTAACGCCTCCGCCCGGTCAGGCGACTATCGACAAGTATTTTCCGCCCCGGCGCGATGCGCAGCAAACCGGTGTCTGAGAGCGTAGAACGGACCGGGAGCAGAGGGCGCAGGTGCCTTCCTGCCAGTGGTTCTGTGATTTAAAGAGAGGCAGCATGGATATGACGATGGTGAGCGAACAGGTCCTGCCGGAAGCGGTGCGGGCCGCTCAGGAACAACTGGATGCGCATGTGCGCGAGATCATTGCCTGGCACTTCTCGCCGGAGACGGGATGTCCGTTCTGGCTGGAATGGGCAGCAAAAGCTGGATGGGATCCCCGGGAGGAAATACACTCGTACGCAGATCTGACCCGATTCCCTCATTTTCAGGACGAATGGTTACGCGATCTGCCCAATGAAGTCTGGGTGCCAAAGGCGTATGCCGGGCGGCCCTACTACATTTTTGAGACAGGTGGCACTACCGGCATGCCCAAGCAACGTATTGGCTGGGAGGACCACAAACGGGACTACGAGGAGTTCTCGGACACGCTGGACGATCGCTATTTCCCCCGCGGGGGGAACTGGCTGATGCTGGGGCCGACAGGCCCGCGCCGTCTGCGTCTGGCGATCGAGCACCTGGCGCACTATCGTGGAGGAGTTTGCTATCATGTGGACCTGGATCCGCGCTGGGTGAAGCGGCTCATCGCGGAGAAGGACTTCGACACGGCGCGCCGGTACAAGGAACATGTGGTGGAGCAGGGAGTGACCATTCTGAAGCATCGCAAGATCAGCTGTCTCTTCACCACGCCCCTGTTGCTGGAGGCACTGGATGAAAAGATCAGCGTGCCGGACGCAGGGATCACCGGGGTGTTCTGCGGGGGCACGCAGATGAATCCGCAGACAGTGCGTTTCCTGGTAGAAGAAGTGCTGCAGAACCGTGCGCAGTTCGTCCCGACCTATGGCAACACGTTGATGGGACTGGCGTGCAGCCGGCCTCTGACCCCGGAAGACAACTATAGCATCACTTATCACGCGCCGCAACCGCGTGCCGTGTTGCGTGTGGTAGACCCGGATGACACCGCGCGCACCGTGGAATATGGCGCGTGGGGGCGTGTGGAGCTGACAACGTTGACAAAAGAGTTCTTCATGCCCCGCTTCCTGGAGCGTGATGAGGCGATCCGGCGCGGGCCGCATGAGCGCTTCCCGTGGGACGGCGTGGGCGAAGTACGGCCCTTTGGCGCACTGGAGCACAAGACAATCGAAGGGGTCTACTGAGGCAGCAGTACCTGTCTCCCCGGTTCAATCACTCCCGGTCTGGACAGAAAGTCGGTGCGGCTGTCCGGACGATCCCCTGATGAGACCCGGGAATGCCGCACACTGACGGCCATCGTCATTTCAGGAATAGAAAGCCATGTCCTTACCCGATATTCCGATACTGCGTCGAGGTCAGGTCTACGAGAGCCTCGAGAAGGTGGAACTGAAGAGCGTGCGTACTGGTGAGAGCGTGGCACAGGTGCATCATGCCAATGCCGGCCTGATCCGGCGGGACCTGCGCCGCCCCTCCCGGGAGGTGTTGCGTGCTGTGCCCATGGCACGCATGATCGCCCTGTGTAAAGAGGCCGGACAGTTGTTCATGGAGGGTACGCTGCCTCTGGGACCGGGGCAGACCCAGAGCCCGCAGGAGTACGTGGAGCAGCTATCTGCAACCAGTGGCCTGCCACATACGCTGGTGCGCAGGAACATGCAGAAGATCTATCAGGTCTTCACCGAGATGGACCGTATTCTTGCGGGATTGACGCGGGGCATGGATCTGAGTGTGCTGGATCGTGGCTATGGCGAGCAGGCGGGAGTCCCGGTCAGCTACTATGCGGTTACCAGCACACTGGGCGTGGTGTTGCCGAGCAACTCTCCGGGAGTCAACTCACTCTGGATGCCGGCTGTCGCGCTCAAAATCCCTGTGGTGCTGAAGCCGGGGCGTGAAGAGCCGTGGACCCCGTTCCGGATCATTCAGGCGTTTCTGGCCGCTGGATGTCCCCCGGAAGCGTTCTACTTCTATCCGACCGATCATGAGGGCAGTGCCACAGTAATGGAGGTGTGTGGACGCTCCCTGATCTTCGGCGACCAGGCAACAGTGGAGCGTTACGCCGGTAACCCCGGCGTGCAGGTGCATGGCCCGGGTTGGAGCAAAGTGCTTATCGGTGCGGACATGGTCGATCGCTGGGAAGAGTTCGTGGATGTGATTGTGGCCTCCATCGCGGATAATGGGGGACGCAGCTGCATCAACGCCTCTGCCGTGCTGGTGCCACGCCATGCCGACGCGCTGGCCGACGCGCTGGCAAAACGCCTGGCGCAGATCGAGCCCCTTCCGGCAACGGATGAGCGCGCCGCGCTCGCAGGCTTTGCCAGCGTGAAGATGGCTGAATTTATCGATAACGCCATCACAGAAGGCTTGCAGACTCCCGGTGCGGAGGACGTCACAGCGCGGTACCGCCGCGGCCCACGCCGGGTCACCATGGAGGGAAGTACCTATCTGTTGCCCACCCTGATCCGCTGCCAGTCGATGGCGCATCCGCTGGCCAATCGAGAGTTTCTGTTCCCTTATGCCAGCGTGGTAGAGATACCGCAGGAGCAGATGGTGGAGCAGATGGGGTACTCGCTGGTGGTGACCGCAATCACGCAGGATGAGAAATTCATCGAACAACTGCTCGCCTCGCCGCAGATCGAGCGTCTGAACCTGGGACCCCTGCCGACTTCCCGGGTGGAATGGAACCAGCCGCACGAGGGCAACATGTTTGAGTTTCTGTATCGACGCCGTTCCATCCAGCGTGCGGCCTGATCGGAGTGCTGGAGCACGCAATGCTCGAACAGCTGCCGGCGTTGCTGAAAACGGTGGTTTCCCTGCTGGTTGTCGTGGATCCGATTGGAGCCGTCCCGGTGTTTCTGGGACTGACGCAGCAACAGCCGGCGTGGCAACGCCATCAAATGGCGCGCACAGCCGCTCTCGCCGTTTTTCTTATTCTTACGGTAGCGGCTCTGGCGGGCAAGTGGTTGTTGCAGATGTTCGGGATCAGTCTGGCCAGTTTCCGGGTGGCAGGGGGCGTGCTGTTCCTGCTGATGGGGATGGACATGCTGAACGCGCGCATCAGTCGGAGCCGGGAGACACCCGAGGAGGTGGAGGAAGCCTCGCAACGTCAGGAGATTGCGATTGTGCCGATGGCGTTGCCCCAACTGGCCGGTCCGGGCGCGATTGGTTCTGTGATCCTGCTGGCCGATTCCGGGCCGTTCTGGCCACACATTCTGCTCGTCATCGGAGTAGTCGCGTTCATCGCAGCGGTCTGCTACGGAGCGTTGCGCATGGCGCTGCCCATCGGTAACGCGCTCGGTCAGACGGGGATCAACATCCTCTCCCGCGTCATGGGGCTCATTCTGATCGCTGTTGCTGCCGAGGCTATCGTGAAGGGGGTGCGCGCTCTCTGGACGGCGTAGGGGTGCTACCGTCCCCGTCATCCTCAGGATAACAGGCTGACCGATGGAAAGTGAGATTATCGGGTTCGACACCTGGCCGCGCACCCGGATCGTGTTCGGCTTCAACGCACTGGATCGTCTCGGCCAGCTGGCGCGGGAGTTGCCGGCAAAACGCGTTCTGCTGGTGACAGATCCGGGTATTGTGGCGGCAGGTCATGTGGACCGCGCGCAACACATTCTGACGGCCGCTGGCGTTGAGGTTGTACTGTTCGACGGTGTTCGAGAGAACCCGACCACGCGTGATGTGGACAACTGCCTTGCCGTAGCGCGTGATGCCCGCATCGAGGCGATCATCGGGCTGGGGGGCGGCAGCAGTCTCGATACGGCCAAGGGGTGTAACTTCCTGCTAACCAACGGCGGGCGCATGCAGGACTACTGGGGTGTGGGCAAGGCAACCCGGCCGATGCTTCCTCTCATTGCGGTGCCGACTACGGCTGGAACCGGCAGCGAGTGTCAGTCGTTCGCGCTTATTGCGGATGAGGAAACGCATCAGAAGATGGCGTGCGGCGACCCGAAGGCTGCTCCCCGGATCGCCTTGCTGGACCCGACGCTGACCGTTTCGCAGCCGCATCGAGTGACGGCATGCACTGGCATGGACGCCATAGTGCACGCCGTTGAGACCGCAGTGACTACCCGGCGGAACGAGTTCAGTGCGCTCTACGCCCGCGAGGCGTTCCGTCGCCTGATCACGTACTACCCTCGTGTGCTGACCTCCCCGCAGGACTTACAGGCACGGGCACATGTGATGCTGGGCGCGGCCTTCGCGGGCGTTGCGATCGAGAACAGTATGCTTGGCGCGGCGCACTCGGCGGCTAACCCTCTCACCGCACGCTACCATCTGGTGCACGGTCATGCAGTCGGATTGATGCTCCCCCATGTGGTCCGGTTTAACGCGCAACAACCAGAAATCCGGGCGCTCTATCATGATCTGCTCTGTGTTGCAGGGAAGGCAGAACGCTCTGCGGATCCTGCGCAATCAGTGAGTACTCTGGTGGCCGAGTTGAATGCCATGCTGAGCCTTGCAGGGATGCGCGTTTCGCTGCGAGAATACGGCGTTGACGACGCGTCCATCGCGATGCTGGCGCAGGAGGCCGCCCGGCAATGGACCGCGCAGTTCAACCCGCGCCCGATTTTTCCGGAGGACTTCATTGCTCTCTACCGTGCGGCCCTGAACGTGTGTGACTGACCCGGGCCCTTCCTGCCCTGTGAAAGCAAGGAGGCAACGATGTGGAGGCCATTCTGGCTTGCATGCTTTCTGACTGTGGGCGCTACCCCGGGAGTGCTGGCCGACTGGAATCAGTGGCGTGGGCCAGATCGCAACGGGCATGTCCCGGGTTTCCAGATCCCGATGCAGTGGCCGGGGCAGCTGAAGCGCCGCTGGAAAGTAACGGTAGGAAGCGGGCATGCGTCCCCCCTCATCGTGGGTGAGAGTGCCTTCGTCTTCGCGCGTGTGGGGGAGAACGAAGTGGTGCGTTGCCTGCGCCTGGGGGATGGCCGGGAGGTCTGGCGCTACAGTTATCCCGCACCCTATGAAATGAACCCGGCAGCGACCGGGCATGGCAAAGGGCCGAAATCCACACCGGCGTATGCGGAGGGGCGACTCTATACGTTCGGCATCAACGGTCGGCTGACTGCACTCGATGCCGGCACCGGGCGCGTGATCTGGCAACGCGACTTCTCTGGCCAGTACACGAAGACCTCCCCGCTGTATGGCGTGGCTGCTTCGCCTCTGGTGTACAACGGTATGGTGATCGTGCATGTGGGGGGGCACGATCAGGGGGCACTGACCGCGTTTGACGCCCGGACCGGGCAGGTGCGATGGAAGTGGAGTGGGGACGGCCCGGCCTATGCCTCGCCGGTACTGGCTGCGCTCGGCGGCACAAACATGCTGATTACGCAGACGCAGCGTCGGTGCGTGGGACTGGACCCGGACACGGGACGTCTGCTCTGGAGCCTGCCCTTCACAACTCCGTACGATCAGAACTGCGTGACGCCCGTTGTGGTCGGGGATCGCGTGATCTTCGGGGGAACACAGCAACCCACGTTTGCCGTGAAAGTGGTGCGAGCGGGCGCGGGATGGCAGGTCGCCCGCACATGGCAGACCCGCGATGCTACCCTGTACATGAGCACGCCGGTAGCCGTCGGACAGACCATCTATGGAATGACGGAGCGGCGTAGCGGACAGATGTTCGCGCTGGACGCCGGAACGGGCCAGGTCTTCTGGACCAATTCGGGGCGTATGGGCGAAAATGCCGCGGTCTTCTGGGCCGGTAACTGCCTGATCGCGTTAACAACCGGGGCCGATCTGCTCGTATGGAGAAAACAGGGCAACGGAATGACCGAGGTAGCGCGTTACCGTGTGGCGGATAGTCCAACCTGGGCCAGCCCCGCGTTCAGCGGACGGCGCATCCTGATCAAAGATGCCGACGCGCTGATCCTCTGGGAAATCTGAGTCGAGTGGTACCATGACTGTGAGACGCTTGATGTGGCCTGCCTGCATGGCAGGAGCTCTGTTAATCGCCTGTCTGCCGGTGCGGTCCGGGCAGGCAGGTCCTTCTACCCCCCCGACCGTGCGTACACTGCGCATCGCGAGCAATCCGCTACCCGCGCGCCTGAAATTGCTCTGGAAGTTCAAGACGGGAGGACCTGTCGTCTCATCACCTGTGGTAGCCAACGGGCGGGTCTTTGTGGGCTCAGGCGATGGGCACCTCTACGCGCTCCGGCTGACCAATGGGAGCCGGCTCTGGGCGTACAGGACAAAGAGGAGTATCGAAGCGACCCCTCGTGTGGAGGGCGATACAGTCGTTGTCGGATCTTCCGACGGCAATCTGTACGCATTGCATGCGGCTACCGGTGCGTTGCGCTGGAGGTATGCTACCGACGATAAAATTCTTGGGGGCGCCAATACAGTGCCTGCGCCTGATGGCAAGGGCATCTGGGTGGTGGTCGGCAGCTACGACAACCGGGTGCATTGCGTCCGTCTGGAGACAGGAAAGCGGGTCTGGGCGTTTGAGACCGAGAACTACGTGAACGGCATGCCAGCGATCGCCAACGGCAGAGTAGTCTTCGGCGGGTGCGACGGCATGCTCTACGTCGTGCGGCTTGCGGACGGCAAGAAACTGCGGGCCATTGAGATCGGCGAGTACATAGCCGGTTCCGCAACAGTTGACCAGGACATGGCCTACCTGGGGCACTATGGCAACGCGGTCATCTGCGCGGACCTGAATGCTGGCAATGTAGTCTGGGCCTATCGCGAGCGCCGTTTCCCCTACTTCTCCACGCCCGCGGTAACGCCGGATCGGGTAGTGATTGGAGGACGAGACAAACGGTTGCACTGTCTGGACCGCGCCACAGGCAAGCTGATCTGGGACTTTCGCACGCGGGGCAAGGTCGACAGCTCGCCTCTGATCACAGATGGCAAGGTGCTGTTCGGCTCCGAGGATGGCACGTTCTACATGGTACGTCTGAGTGACGGGAAGGAATTGTGGTCCTATCCTGTAGGTGCGCCCATCATCAGCTCGCCGACCATTGCAGGCAGCACCGTGCTCGTCGGAGCCGATGATGGTTATGTGTATGCCTTCGGGCCGGCATGAGAGCTAGAACGGCAGCAGCCCCCGCCGACGTAACCATGCAGTGAGGCTGAAGCGCCATGTGCTGGCCGGAAGCACCTCATGGGGTACCGCATCGCTGCAGAAGATCACGAATGTTCCCATTCGTGGCAGGATGTCGGTCCAGCAACCATCCGGATGGTGCAGGCGTAACTGCCCACCGTTGCGTGCATTCCACCCGGGGTTTAGGTAGAGCACAGTGGAGAGCATGCGCCGGTCGTCGGTACGAAAGCAATCAACATGCCGCCGATAAAAAGCGCCCGGTGGATAGACTGCATAGTGCGCCTCGAAGTCTACCAGGCTCAGGAACAACTCGCGATTGAGTAGTACGCGCAGTGCTTCCATGGCCTGCACGTATGCGCTTTCTGCAGCATTGCACGGGTGTTGCGGGTCGATCCAGCAGATATGATCCCCCCGGATTTCCTCACGCACTGCGAAGTCCCGGCCTCTGCCAGTTCCCGCAGGGCGCATGTTGCCCTGTTCCCAGCGTGATCGTGCCCCGGCATACAGGGCCGACAGGATCTCCTGTGGCAGGAACTGTTCCGTCACAGCCCAGTTGCGTTCTACCAGAGAGGCGATCAACTCCTGCAACGCTTCCATGGTTCGAATGCGTCTGCGGTGGACGAATGGGACCTTGCACAGGAGTCATTCCCGATAGCAGGCCCGGTTTCCTCTCTACAGTGCTACCTCTCATGGACGGGAATAACACGCAGCAGTATCGGGTGAGGGATCGAAAGGAATAACCCGCAATTGCGACGATACTGTGGCGTAGTTTTCTTGATAACTTGATAAGTAGAAACTGCAATCGTGGCTGCCTCCGAATTGTGGAGACACAATGTGATGCAGAGATCTTCAGGGGATGACGGACCCGATCACCTCCTTTGCTCGAAGCGGGCTCGGAAACACGGGGCGGGTGCTTCGCTTTGAGCGCCATGGGTACAAGGTCTGTGTCAATATGGCATTGTCAGAAGGACACCAGGAAGCGAGGTGTGAACATTCTGCAGTAGCGGATGCAATGCCTGTGCGGGTGTGTGCGGAAGGGAGAACCATTGCGTGCTGTTGCCATACGCGAGTGAAGAAGGCCTGTTGCAGGGGGGAAATAACGACCGGGTACGGCCCTACGCCACGCTCCTCCTGCTGGTAATCACGCTGGCGGTTGCGGTCTGGATGGAGATCTCCATGCAGATGGGAAGTGGAGATCGGGTAGAGCGGGTACTGGAATGGTTTGCACTGGTGCCTGCACGGCCGCTGGTGCATCCATGGGCCTTTCTCACCTATGTTTTTCTGCATGTGGGCTTTGCGCACCTGCTGATCAACGCCTTCTACCTGTGGGTGTTTGGTGGGGGGGTGGAGGCTGCAGTGGGCTGGAAGAAGTTTCTGGCCCTGTACCTGGCGGGAGGGGCCTTCGGAGGCGCATTGCAGTGTCTGGTCGTTCGCACCCTGCTGGTCGACATCGCAGACCTGCCAGTTGTCGGGGCTTCTGCTGCCTGTGCCTGTTTGATCGGAGTGTACGCAGTGCGTTACTATCGCGCCCGGCTCTACTTTGCGCCTGTTCCTCTGCGTCTGCACGTGGTTGTGGTGGTGGGCCTCTTTCTCCTGTATGAGATCGGCAGTGGCCTGTGGGGTGTGGCGACGGGCGCCATGGCAGACGGTATCGCGCACTGGGCACACACTGGCGGCTTTCTCTTCGGATTGATCTACGCGCAGGTGGCCCGTCTGGACGCGGCCGGGCAGAGCGCCTATTTGCAGGCCGAAGCCACGCGCGCCAGCGTACCGGGGGCGGCAATCCGCCGCTGGGAGGCGCTGCTGGCGCGCGAGCCGGGCAACCCGACGGCGCACGCGGAACTGGCGCGCGCTTGGTTGCAGCTGGGTGATACGGAGCACGCGGCCAATCACTACCTGCACGCCATCAACGCACACCTCCGGAACAACCAACGGGCCGAGGCAGCGCTGCTGTACGTTGAGATGCGGGAGCAGCTACCGCGCGCTCCGTCGCCTTCGTCCAATCAGCTGTACCAGCTCGGGTGTGCACTGGAGGAACTGGAGCAGTTTGCGCTGGCTGCGGAGACCCTGCGGGCCGTAACGGTACGCAGCCCGGGAGCACCGGAGGCAGAAGTCGCTTTACTCAAAGTGATCGGATTGTATGTCCATCGTCTGGGACGGCGCGAGGAGGCGGCTATCCTGTTGCGGCTGTTTCGCGAACGCTATCCCCATAGCGTCTGGTTGCCGGTAGCCGGGGAGCTGGATCGCGCCATTTCCACCACTTCCAGAGCCGCAGATACAACGGACAGTTCGGCGACTGTCCGGGAGTAGCGGAGGGGGCAAATGCCCCGGGAGCACTCTCTGGATGCGTTCTGGCGTGGAGATCCGGGCGTGTTTTTTTAAGTTCATATGGGGCGCTTCTACCGGGCGCGAACGGGCTTACGAGGACTGTCCGGTGAGTTCGTCACATAATTTTCCGACATGGTCCCGGATCGCGTCCCGTATCTGTCGCACGATTGCCAGCGGTTGTCCGGCCGGGTCCGGCAGTCCCCAGTCCTCTGTAATGTAGAGGCGTGCGGGGCAGGCAGTTGCATCCACGCCACAACCCATTGTGATGATGCGATCGGCAGCGTCGACCATTTCCTGGGTCAGCATTTTCGGGCAGTGACCTTCCAGCGAGAGGCCGGCTTCGCGCATCGCCTCGGCAACGACCGGATTGATCTGTGCGCCTGCGGCAGTTCCCGCCGAGAGCGCGCGGAAAGGTAACCCGCGCTGTTCAGCCAGGTGGTTGAAGAACGCTTCGGCCATCTGTGAGCGCCCGGCGTTATGCACACAAACGAAGAGAACCGTTTTCATGCGGGGGACTCCGTGGAGCAGTCCATACAGTAAGCTACGCATAATAGAAGCCTGCGTGTTGCGAGCCTGTGATGGGGAGTGAAAGGGGAAGAGGAAAGGGAGGTACCTGTGGCGCTATGTGAGTTGAGATACTTCAGTCCGGCACTGCAGAAGCAGACCGCCGCGACTGTGATCCTGCCCGAGGTAGAGCATGCGGGCCCGTTTGCTGTCTTCTACCTGTTACACGGGCTCTCGGATGATCACACCATCTGGGTGCGGCGCTCCAACATCGACTACTACGTGCGCGATCTCCCGCTGATCGTGGTGATGCCGGATGGAGGACGCGGGTTCTACACGGATGCCCGGGAGGGCATGGCCTATGAGACCGCCATCGTGGAGGACCTGATCACTTTCATTGATACCCGGTTTCGAACCCGCCCCGAACGAGGGGCGCGGTGCATCGGCGGACTCTCCATGGGAGGATATGGCGCGGTGAAGCTGGCGCTCAAGTATCCGGAACGGTTCTGTTCTGCTGTCAGCCACTCCGGCGCGCTCACCGTTGTGCAACGGCTGGAGAGCGGGCGAATGGACCCGGAGTGGATGCGGGAATGGACCCGGGTTTTCGGCCCCTCTCCGGTAGGGGGATCGGACGATCTGCTTGCGCTCGCCTCACGCGTACCACCGGAGTTGCGCCCGGCCCTGCGTATCGACTGCGGCACAGAGGACTTTCTGCTGGACGAGAGCCGGGCGTTTCATGCGCATCTGGAGCGGATTGGCTACCCGCATGAGTATGCAGAGTACCCGGGAGCGCATGACTGGGACTACTGGGACATCCACGTGCGCGAAGCGATCGCTTTTCATGCGCGTCATCTGGGGTTGACGACTCCCGGGAGCGAGGGGAACGCGTCGTAGCGCGGGAGGACGTAGCGGGCAGCGCTTCCCGATCTCGTGGCCGGTGCGTCTGGTTACGGGCGGTTGGCAGCCAGCCAGCGTTTGAGCTCCTCAGCCTCCCGGGCCAGTTCTGCGGCGTTGATCAGGCCACGCAGCAGAGCGACCAGTACGGCCCGATTCCGGGCGTTGAACACCTGGCCGGTAGCGTTCGGCCCTCCCAGATGGCCGCTCAGTTCTGCCTCCTCGTTATCGACTCCCAGTTTGGCGTAGAGCGCGCTGAGCCGGTTCTGCACGCCCCGCCGTGACAGGAACCGACGGCGGGCGATGGTGTTGTCCGTCAGGCCGAGAGCAATATCGATCAGGGCTTCGTACTCGGTATCGGTGAGCGCGGTGCTGGAGTGGACAGCGCGGGAGGTCAGGCCGCGTATCTCACGGTCGATCCAGCACTGTTCATCGATCAGAACCGCGCGTGCGGCCGAGATCAGCTGCTCCTCGGTGGCCGTCTTGAGCAGGTAGCCGTAAACGGTATCCGGAGGCATGCATTTGGAGAGCTCGCGCAGGTAGATCTCGTCTTTGAACTGCGACCAGAACAGGATGCGCGCCTGCGGGTGCGCGCTCCAGATCTCCCTGGCGGCCTGAATACCGTTCTTCCCCGGCATCTGAATGTCCAGTACGATCAGATCGGGCGGAGCACTGCGGGCGCAGCTAACAGCCTCATCACCGGTAGATACGCTGACGACCGGGCCGTACTCCGGGAAGCGTGCCGTGTACAGCTGTGCCAGGTACTGTCGCTGGATCGCATTGTCCTCTGCAATCAGGATCGCCATAACTACTTCCTTACAGTCCGGATGCCGGTATGCGCCGGCAGATCATCGGCTATCTGTGTCGTATCCGATGAAATCGCCTTCCTGCTGTTTGTTGTCCGCTGGAACAGCAGCCTGCATGTTGCCAATCCGACGCAGGGGGATGGGCTGGATGGGGAACGGATCCGGCAGGCCTGTGGCCGACAGACGCTGTGCAACCCACTCGTCCATCAGGCGTG
>JANWZQ010000108.1 GCA_025054835.1 Chthonomonadaceae bacterium | reverse complement strand
GCAGACGGTGGTCGGGAGTGAGACGTACACCTCCGGGAACGTGATCGGGGGTTTCTGGCTCAACGGGGTGCGTGCGGGGGTGACTGCGGCCACCATCGCCGGAGGGGGAGTTCGCTTCAACGCGACCGATCTTCCCAACCGGGTGTTTGACATCGGCGGCACGGTAGGGGGTGGAGTTGATAACCGTGCCGGCAGCGATGATGCGGACCTGATCAACGGGGAGCTCGCGACTGTGGGAGGCGGGCAAGGCAACAACGCCAGCGGATCTCGAGCAACTGTGGCCGGTGGAGGTTTCAACACTGCCAGCGAACTGGACGCAACCGTAGGGGGTGGGCAAGGCAACAACGCCAGTGGACCTCGAGCAACCGTTGCCGGCGGGAGCGGCAACACCGCCAGCGGATATGCAGCAACCGTGGGAGGCGGAGGCAGCAACACCGCCAGCGGATATGAAGCAACCGTGGGAGGCGGAGGCAGCAACACCGCCAGCGGACCGTATGCGACCGTGGCAGGTGGAGGCAGCAACACCGCCAGCGGATATGCAGCGACCATCCCGGGAGGCTCACAGAACCGGGCTTCTGGAACCTACTCCTTCGCAGCCGGTTATTACGCCAATGCACAGCACACCGGCGCGTTCGTCTGGGGCGACAACAGCACCAGCAGCTACATCACCTCCACGGCTAACAATCAGTTCAGTGCGCGTGCCGCCGGAGGCGTGCGCTTCTTCTCCAACGCCGCCATGAGCACCGGCGTGACCCTGGCACCCGGCAGCGGCACCTGGGCTTCCCTCAGTGACCGACGACTCAAAGAGAACTTCCAACCCGTCGATCTGGACGCCCTGCTGCACCGGATCCTGCAGGTGCCCGTGATGACCTGGAACTACCGGAGCCAGCCGGCCTCGGTGCGGCACATCGGCCCGATGGCGCAGGACTTTCATGCCGCGTTCGGGGTCGGGGAGGATCCGACGCGCATCTGCAGTGTGGACGCCGACGGGGTCGCACTGGCCGGCATTCAGGCACTGTATCGGCAGATGGAGCGGGATCGGGCGCGCCTGAAGCAGCTGGAGGCCGAGAACGCGGAACTGCGCACGCAGATGCAGGCGTTGCTGGAGCGAGTGGAGCGTCTGGAGCAGGAACGACGCTGAGTCGCCACACCCCTGTCTGAACGGCCCGGCAGAGCACCGCACACTGCCGGGCCAGAGTGTGCCTGTATGCAGGAACCGGTAACGCACGTACCGAACATCCCCTGTGGATACGTTGAGGCCCCGTAGGGCACAACCCGCATTGCGCCTCGATATCACGGGAGGGAACCAATGAGCACACAGACCAGTCGTCGCGACTTTCTGCGCTCTGCAGCACTGACGGGCATGGGCGTTTACGTTGCGACACGTTCGTGGGCGCAGGACAATGCGCCCAGCGAGCGGATCAACTTCGCATGCATTGGTGTTGGAGGCAAGGGGGAGAGCGACACCGATGACGTCGCGCACTTCGGTAATGTGGTCGCCATCTGTGACGTGGATACCAACGCCCTGAACCGGATGGGCGAGAAGTACCCGAAAGCCCGGAAGTACACAGACTTCCGCAAGATGCTCGATGAGATGGGCAATCAGATCGACGCGGTGACGGTCAGCACACCGGATCACACGCATGCGGTCGCGGCGGCCATGGCGATGCAGATGGGCAAGCACTGCTTCTGCCAGAAGCCACTGACGCGCACGCTCTATGAAGCCCGCTACCTGGCCGATCTGGCGCGCCAGAAGAAGGTGGCCACGCAGATGGGCAATCAGGGCACAGCGGACGATGGCCTGCGCGCCATGGCCATGCGCATCCGCAAGGGAATGCTGGGCACCGTCCGGGAGATCCACATCTGGACCAACCGGCCGATCTGGCCACAGGGGCATGAGCGCAGCGCGCCCAAAGATGTTCCTCCGCACCTGGATTGGGACCTCTGGATCGGGCCATCACCCTATCGCCCTTACGGCGACAACTACCACACGTTCTCCTGGCGTGGCTGGTGGGATTTCGGCACCGGCGCTCTGGGAGATATGGGATGCCACACCATCAACATGGCCTTCATGGCGCTCGACCTGCGCAACCCGGTCTCGGTACAGGCGAAGACTTCCGGGCACAATCGGGATAGCTTCCCGAAGTGGTCCATTGTCACCTACCAGTTCGCCGCGACCCGGGAGCGGCCGGCCCTCACGCTGGTCTGGTACGATGGCGGACAGCTGCCCCCCGCCGAGCTGCTCAACGGCGAGAAGCCGGCCAGCAGTGGCTCATTGCTGATCGGCGATAAGGACCGGCTGTACACCCCCGGGGATTATGGCGGCGGAGGGCGCCTGCTCAGCGGCGCGCCCCTGCCAGAGGTCGATTACCCGCGGTCGCCCGGTCACATCGAGGAGTTCATCCGGGCCATCAAAGGCGGCGAGCCCGCAATGTCCAACTTCCCGAACTATGCCGGCCCGCTCACGGAGACCGTTCTCGTCGGGAACCTTGCCGTCTGGGCTGACGGTCCCAAAGTCGAGTGGGACGCGCGCCGCCTCAGGGCCCGAGGAATGCGGGAACTGGACCCGCTGATCAAGCCGGTGTACCGCAAGGGTTACGCGCTCGGATGATCCCCTGTGCCGTGCGAGCTCCCCGGGAGAGTCGCCGGGGAGCTCCGGCTCAGGTCTGCGCTCTGCTCATTCTCTGCTGCAACAGAGCCTCCAGAGAAGGGGCGGCATTCCAGAAGTCGCGTAGCTGCCTGTAGGCCTCCCGGGCCGTGTCCTGCCGGCCTGCGTGCGGGCGGCGCACCGCACGGATGAGCAGATTTTTCGGCGTGTGCTCCATCTCAATGAACTCCAGCAACTGCACCGAGTAGCCCGAGGCCTCCAGCAGTTGCGCGCGCAGGCCGTCGGTGACCAGCGCAGCCATCCGCTCGCGAACGAGCCCGTGCTTCAGCATAGGGCGCAGGGTGTCGTTGTGGATCTGTCGGTGTAACTCCTTATGGCAGCAGGGCACGGCCAGGATCACCTGTGCCTCCCACTGCACGGCACGCGCCAGCGCTTCATCGGTCGCGGTGTCGCACGCATGCAGGCAGACCACCATGTCGGCCCGATCAACCGACTGGCAGCCCCGGATATCCCCGGCCTCGAAGCGCAGATGCGTGTAATTCAGGTCCGCGGCAATCTGCCGGCACTCCGCGATCACATCCTCTTTCAGGTCAAGCCCCAGCACGCGCACGTCCAGGCCACGCCGCACGCGCAGGTAGTGATACAGCGCAAATGTGAGGTAGGACCGCCCGCATCCAAAGTCCACCACCTGCACCGGGCGGCCTGAGGGGAGCGCGTCCGTCACATCACGCACCATCTCCAGGAAGCGGTTCACCTGCCGGAACTTATCGTACTTCGCGGCGACCACTTTTCCCTCAGCGGTCATCACACCCAGCCGTTCCAGAAAGTCACAGGGCACGCCCTCCGGCAGGATGTGTGCTTTCGGGCGGTCATGTGCGGGTGCCAGAGGCGCTTCCCGTTGCGCCGGTTTCCGGGTGATTGCCGGTTGCCGCTTCCGGTTCAGCACCACGGTGTAGTCTGCGTCTGTTGTCCAGACCTCTGCCTGCCTGAACTGTTCCAGCAGCAGATCCTGAAAATAGATCGGGGCGTCGTCCAGGGGTAGATTGCGATGGGTCACGTGATCGGAGTAGAAGTAGGTGAACTGCACCATGACCTTACCTCGCACCCGGACCATGCGCCCTTCTACCTTCCGGGGCAACTCCCTGTGCTTTTCTGTGCTGCCGGCACGGGGTCCCAGCAGGCGCATTCTCACCAGTGAGGCGCTGGCCAGCACATCCTGTAACAGAGTCACCACGTTGTTCTCGCTCATTGCGCTTTCTATCACCCTGATCACGCTGGAATGCCCGGGCGCCCTGCGCCATACTCGCCGATGGAGTGCGCGCGGCGCACGGGCTTGCCGGGAGAGGGGGGTTGCTGCGCGGGCTGTACCGGCGTTTGCATGCTGCGTTACGTCAGCCGTTGTACGACGCGCACGCCGTTGCAGCCCATGTGGTACAGGAACAGCAGGTGCATGAGCTCTGCAGGATGTGCTTTCGCCCCGCTGGCGACTGCGGTCTGTACCGGCAGGTCGTACGTGTCCACGCAACTGGCGGGGAGGATCACAGGCTGCGATGTGTTGGCCGCGTGCGCCCTGAGCTTGAGGTGCATCGCCAGCTGGTACGTGCAGAGATCCGTGCAGTCCCCCACCACAATCCGGTGGGTGATCTCCGGGTGCGCGTCCAGGAACGCGTCCAGCCCGGTGCCCAGGCCGGAGTGCAGGGAGTTTTTGGCGAACCGGACGAAGGTGGACGCGAACGGCAGTGCCAGCAGCTCGGGCACGATTTCCGACTCATCGCTGTCACGCAGGCAGTGGGGCGGGTAGGCCTCGAACTCCGCCGCATCCGGCGGGTGCGCGTCATGCGTGAGCACAAAGTGACGCACTCCCGCCGCGTGTGCCCGGGAGAACAGGTCCACGATGGGCGCGATGATGCCCCGCACGCGTTCGCTGGCCAGTGGCCCGGAGTGGCAGAACCCATTGATCAGATCCACGCAGAAGATCCCCACGCGCTCCGGGCCTCCAGCCTCCGCGATCAGCGTGTGCAGAGGGAACTCTGGAAGCGCCTGCTTCCATTGCGTCAGGTAGTCCATGAATTCCAGACAGGACGCCTGCAACGCGCTCACTCCTGCCTCCTCCTGTGCTCCGGTATCCACCTTACTCGATGAGGTTGCTTCCCATGCGCATCTTCATGGTCATGGCCATGCTGTTCGGGAGCTGTCCGTTGCCTTTCGCGGCCGTTCCGGATCCTGCGGTGGATCCGATCGGTTTCATGGTCAGGCGCATCACGCCGTTACCTGCCTGCCGGATCAGGCGTCCTTCGGTGATGGCCAGGTTGGAGTCCACAGTCATGGTCATGGTGCCGGTCATCTTCATGGCCGCCTGTTTGGCGTCCGTGGTTGGCTGGCCCTGCGCGTTCATCATCAGATTCATCGGGCCAGTGAGCACGGTGCGGATCTTCGCAGTCCGGTAACGCCCGATCGTTTCCATTTTCAGGAACTGCCCTTTGACCACCGCATTCCCCCCGGTGGTCCCGGGGAGCTTCACGTTCATCGTCCACGTGTCTCCCGGCTTCACGGGTTTTGCCGGCAGGAAGGTGCCCTGCAGTTGCATCTGATTGGCACCGGCCATGCCACCGCCCATCAACGGTGCCGCATCTTTTGGCAGGCCTTTTACTCCCCGGACGTTGCCCTGCGCGTCGTAGGTCAGTGTGACCGGCGGGTTGGAGGGCAGACTCATGGGTTGTCCGTTCATACTCGCCCGGGTATCGGTTGTGGTGACCTCCACGTCCCCCCCGCCGGCAGGAAGGGCTTTCAGTACCTTCTGGTTCTGCACCATGCTGATGTCCATTTTCATGGCGCCGTTCTGCGCCATCATGGGCGTTTCGATGTTCATCTGCAGTGTCGTCTGATATTTCAGGGTCTCTCCCGGTTTGAACTTCATGCGTAGCGTGACCGGGCCATTCTGGCCGGCAAGCCCTGCGAGGGGCAGCAACAACCCCGCTATGATCAGGCCCGCTCCTGCCCGGCGTACTCCGTGGTTCTGTGTCATCTTCTGTCCTTTCACCGCGATGCTGCGCGTTCGGCAACAACGCACCGTTACTTGCCGGTTGTTGTGTCCTTCTCTTTTGCCTCTTCCAGGCGGATTGTCAGGAATTCCCCCTCGATGGTCATGACATCGGAGGGCATCATTTTCGCCAGCACACCCTCGAACCGGATGTCCCCCTGGATCTGTCCTTCAGATCGGAGGATCAACCCGGTCTGTGGCTCGACATGGGCGATCTGCCCGTAGGACAGTTGACCGAACAGCTTGCCTTCGGCCTTCTTTGGATCTGTGGTTGCGCGTCCCTCCCGGTCTGTCCACGCCTCAATCGGGATTGTCAGCAGGTGCTTGATCTTCACCGTTTCCTGGTTGCCGAGCCGGTCTGTGCCCAGCAGCGTGAGCGTCGCCCGGGCTTCGCGCTTCTCTTCGGAGGGCTTTTCGTTGCCCCGATCCTGCCGTTTCTCATTGCCCGCACCGGGGACCGGGTCGGTCACGTTCCAGGTGTCTCCGGTTCTGACAGCCTTATCTGGCAGCGGCAGGAAGTGGAGAGGGACCAGTAGATTCACGTCGCTGAACCAGTCCATCTGCCCGTCCTTGCGCCGGGCGCGCCCCCGGTCCTGTACGGACAGAACACGCAGGGCTCTATCCAGAGTCGCGGTGCGCGGGTAATCGTCGCGCTCTTTCTCCTGCACTTTGACCTGGCTCTGCACGTCGATCAGCTGGCCACCGTCGAAGAGGGCCGCCAGTGTCACAGTGCCGTCCGGTCGGACCTCCTGCACGCGGTAGCGCAGGGTGACATCCAGACCGGAGTTGAAACCGTAGGCGGTTTTATCCACCCGGAACTGCATGGTGATGCTCTGCCGGGTCTGATAGCGGTATACCTGCCCCCGGGCCAGCCGGGGCACCGGGGCGAACGTGCGGCTTTCCTCTGGCGCCGGGGGGTTTGGTTGTTGCGGGGTGTCCTGCGCTGCTGACAGTCCCGCCGTCGCCGCGACCATTGCCGCGCTCATGCAGAGACGCCCGATCCATCGGTTCATCTTCGCGCTCCTGCAGAAGTCCTGCTTCTGGTTGGCCGGTAGCGACCGGTCACGCGTCTCCTTTCGTTACGCTCTTCTTGCCGTCCTCGCCCTCTTTCAGCAGGTTGGATACGGTTTCCGCGCTGATCCGGATCGTCATGCCCATCACTTCGACTTCCACGTTCTCCGTAACGCTTTTCACGCGCACAATCCGCCCTGCCTGCGGGTCCACATAGTAGGTAGTGACTAACCGGATCTTCTCGTTCTCTCCGGAGTCCGCTTTTGGCGCGACTTCCGCCTTCATCTGAACGACCAGTGTCTCGACGCCGTTGATCTTTTCCTTGCCGGTCAGCCTGGAGAGCACCGTAACCTTTTTGCCTTCAAGCAACGGGTTATCCAGCTCGGTTTTCCATTCTTCACCGATCCTGACGGGCTTTTCCGGTATTGGCGTGCTGCTGGCGAGCATACCCACTTTTTCCATGGGCGATCCGGCCTGCTGGGAGTTCTCTGTTTTGAGCTTCGTCACGATCCCCGCTTTATTGATGACTATGACTGTTTTGCGGTCGGGCTCCGGATTGGGGACTTCCTGCCCGGCAAAGCGGAAGGAGGACTCTTCGAGCCGGTCCTCCATGGTCACATCGCCATTTTCGGCGATGTTCTTCACCTCGCGGCGGCTGATGGTCGTGACTTCTGCCGGGAGTTCCATGCCACCGGCGTTCAGCGTGAGCTTTCCCTCTTCCTTGAAGCGTAACACTTCGCCCTTCTTGTATTTGAAGGACCAGGTGTAGGTGGTATTGTCTGCGGGTTTCGCTTCATCCTGTGCCCGTACCCTGTCGGTGAAGCTGGACACGGCGGAGAGGAGAGCGGCCATCGCCATCAGGCGTGTGAAGCGCACAGAGGGGTTGTTTCTCATCGATTATCTGTCCTTTTCTGGAGAGGATGGAGCGGCATTGCTCGCCCCGGGTTGACGCGCAGGCGCCATCGCCTGTACCGACAGGCGGGCCTTCACTGCGATATCGGCGGTCTGTTTCTCCTCGGGTTTCTCCGGGTCCGGTGCTGTTCGTTTCAGTCTGGCGGTCAGCTGCAGCTGCCCCTTCTGCACCATACCGGAGAGCGCCTCCTGTTTCGGAAGCGCCCGGGAGGTCACGGTGAAGAACATCTTGCCGGTCACTACGGCCTTTCCTTCGACCGTTTCCACGGCGTTTGCTGCATCTTCAATCAAGCGGCCCTCTTTATCTTTCCGGTCCGCAATCTGCGACTCGGCATCGTGCTGGATGGCGAGCAGCAGGCGCTTACCCTCCGGCGTTACTTCGACCAGGCGGTTCCGGTAGGAGACCCTGCCCTCTTTCTGCCCGAGCACCCCATCGGCGTGCTGCCATTCTTCATTGAGTTTCACCGGGCGATCCGGGAACGTTACTGGCAGGATGAGCAGGAAGAGCTTGCGCAGGTCGATACCAAGGTCCGCACGGATCGGTGTTGTGTCGTTGTTGGTCACAGAAACGACCGAACCGTCCGGGCGGATGATTGCGGTCACGTTCAGAGTTTTCTGCGCCTGTGAGGTTGGAATGGGGAACGGGATTTCGCTATCCGGATCGATCTTTCCGTCGGGGCCCGGCTCCTTTTCCAGCAGGCTCAGATCGGCTCGATCTACTTCGAAAGAAACCTCGGCGCCCTTCTCATCCACCTTTTTCACGGTGCCCACGTACTCCAGCACCGCTTTCAGGTTGGCGGGCGGGCTGCCCGGCTGGGCGAAGGGAGGGAAATTTCCCTGAAAGAGGCCTGTGATCCGGTAGCGGAACACGCTTCCCGGTTTCCAGTCGTACGCCAGTCGGGCTACCACGGGCGGGGATGCTTCCTTTGTTCGCGGGGCGGGGACAGGCGCTTTCTGGGCCAGTACGCCGTTCAGGTACCACGATCCAAGCAACGCCAGACTGATCGCCCGGCATGTCGGACCGCTTCGAAAAATCATCAATGCGCTACCTCCTGCCTGCATACAGAGATCGGATCTGCACCGGCGGGAATTATATCACGCAGGTTCTGACCCTGTCAAAAATTGCTGGCATGCCCGGGTCCCGGGATTTCTGGTTCTGCACGTTGCGCAAAGCAGGACTTTCGTCCCGGGACAGAGTGCACGAGCCATGCTATACTGAAGTTCAGCACTACAGATCGGGAAATGGGTGCATGCTCTACTGGATACTACGGTGGATCCTTCTGGTGGTTTTACGTTTCCTGTACGCCTGCCTGGGTGGCATTCGTTTCGAAGGCCGGGAATGGGTGCCTCGAAAGGGTGGCGTGCTGATCACTCCCAATCACATCAGCGATGCGGACCCGACAGCAGTTGGTCTGGCCCTGCCCCGCGCCTGTTATTTCATGGCCAAGGAGGAGCTTTTCCAGATCCGTCTTCTAGGTCCATTCCTCCGGATCATGCGGACCTTCCCGGTGCGGCGCTACTCTGCCGATCGGAGCGCTCTGGCTCATGCCGAACGTTTGCTCCGGCAGGGTGAGGCCGTTGTGATCTTTCCGGAGGGCCAGCTGAGTGAGGACGGCTCCTTGCAGGAACTGTTGCCCGGAGCGTTGCTGGTAGCGCAGCGCACCGGCGTGCCCATTGTGCCGACCATTGTCGAGGGCACCGATCGCCTGATCCCATACGGCCAGCTGATCCCCCGGCACGCGGGCCGACGGATTGTGGTGCGGTTTGGCCCGCCGGTTACATTTGCCGAGCTTGCAGGGGAACATCGGGGCAGCAATGCGCTCCGCGTGGCCGCACAGCGCTTGCGTGAGATCCTGCTGGACCTGCAACAGGGATATGTCGACTCACGTGCAGGCTCCTCGAACTCTGCCTCAGGATCTGCCCGTGCTGCCCTGTGAATTCTCTTCGGATCGGAAGTGGAGTGCGTCGGTGGAACAGGAACTGGAAGACGACTTGGAGGCAGAGTACGATACAACCTTGTTCGCGCAGGAGATCACCGTACAGGCTACCGGAGCCGAGGCGGGCCAGCGCCTGGACCGTTTTGTCACCGGTCTGCTGCCCGGGGCCACGCGCTCGGAGGTGCAACGTTTGATTGAACTGCCGGCGGACGTTCCGGATGGCGTGCGGGTGAACGCGCGTCGGGAGAAACCGGGCTACCGGTTGCGCACGGGCGACGTGATCACGGTTTCACGCCCTGCCCCCTGTCCCGTACGCCTGGAGCCGGAGGCGATCCCCCTCGATATTCTTTATGAGGACGCGCACCTGCTGGTCATCGATAAGCCACGGGGCATGGTTGTCCACCCGGCACCGGGCGCGGAGCATGGCACGCTTGTCCATGCGGTGCTGGCCCACACGCCGGATCTCTCCGGAGTGGGCGGTGAAATCCGGCCGGGTATCGTGCACCGTCTGGACAAGGACACCGGAGGGTTGATCGTGGTCGCCAAGACCGATACAGCGCACCGCAATCTGCAGGCGCAGATACAGGCTCGTACGGCCGACCGGCGGTATCTCGCGATAGTGTGGGGCGTTCCCCATTTTCAGAGCGCAACGGTAGACGCGCCGATCGGCCGGCACCCGGTGGATCGGAAGAAGATGGCGGTGATCACGGACCCGCGCTACACAGCGCGTCCGGGCAAAACGGACTTCTCTGTGCGTGAGACTTTCGCTGATGGCTTTGCACTGCTGGAGGCGCGATTGCATACCGGACGCACCCATCAGATCCGGGTGCACTGTGCCTACATGCAGCACCCTGTCGTGGGCGACCCGGTTTACGGCGGGTTGCGCAAGCTTTCGGCTGCCATTCCGGCACAACGGCGGACGTTGCTCGCGCAGGCCATTGCCGATCTGCAGGGGCAGGCGTTGCACGCCTTCCAGCTTGCCTTCGATCATCCAATCACCGGCGAGCGAATGGCCTTTACTTCTCCGTTGCCAGATCCCATACAGCGAGTTCTGGAGGTTCTGCGCGCCCCCGTGGAGTGATCCAGAAGGTCATCGCTGCAACAGAGCGAGCACTTCCTCTGCATGCCCGTCTGGCTTTACTTTCGGGAAGACATGGGCGATCTTCCCTTCCTCGTCTATGATAAATGTGCTCCGGAGGATGCCCATGTACTTTCGGCCATAGTTGTTCTTTTCGCCCCATGCCCCGTACTGCTCGGCGACGGCGTGATCGGTGTCTGCCAGCAAGCGCATGGGAAGGCCGTACTTTGTTGCGAAGGCCTGCTGGTCGGCCGATGTGTCCGGGCTGATCCCCAGCAACACGGCACCGGTCGCTTCGAACTCCGCATAGCGGTCCCGGAACCCGCAGGCCTCCCGGGTGCATCCCGGTGTGTCTGCCTTTGGATAGAAGAACAGGACGACCTTTCGGCCGCGCAACTCGGAGAGGGTCACCCTGTTGCCATTCTGATCCGGCACCGTGAAGTCCGGGGCCGGGTCTCCTGCCTGAAGCATGGTCTGCGTTCTCCCTTCGTGTGATCGCCGATTTCAGAAACTCCTACGCTCTGCTCCTGCCAGTTGCTGCACCCTGCGCTGGTTCTGCAGCGTGCCTCTGTTGCAGGGTTGTGGTGGTCTGACTGCACTCTCTCGTTGCAGGAACCTGCTCTGGCAATACGGAAGCTTTCAGAGGCTGTACTGGATCCTGTACCTTTGCCGAGGAGAGGAGGAGATCATGTTTTCCCGATCCCTCACGGTTCTTCTGACCGTCGTCACCCTGTTCCTGCTGTCTGCGCCGTTGCAGGCGCAGTATCGCACGCGTTTCCCACTTCCTGCCGGCGACGCCACAGACTCGCTGGGAGTCAACATTCACTTCACCGACCCGCAACCCGGAGAGATGGAGCGCCTTGCTGCTGCCGGGTTTCGCTGGATCCGTATGGACTTCGCCTGGGACCAGATCGAGCGGCAGAAGGGCGTGTACGACTTCACGGCCTACGATCGCCTGCTGCAGGCTCTGGAGCCTCATGGGATACGCGCCCTTTTTATTCTGGACTACGGGAACGCCCTGTATCAACCCGGAGCACCCTCCACGCCCGAGGCACGTGCTGCCTTTGTCCGCTTTGTGACTGCCGCCGTGCAGCGGTTCCGGGGGCGAGGCATTCTCTGGGAGATGTGGAACGAGCCCAACCTCGCTCAGTTCTGGCAGCCGTCTCCCAATCCGGATGACTATGCGGCGCTGGCCGAGGCTGTTGGCAGAGCGATCCGCGCCACCGCCCCGGAGGAGTGGTACATCGGCCCGGCGGTTTCCGGTATGGACTTCGCTTTTCTCGAGAAGTGCTTCCAGAAAGGTCTTCTGCGATACTGGGACGCCGTCTCCGTGCACCCCTATCGCAGCATGGCCCCGGAAACTGTGTTACCCGACTATCTGCGGCTCCGTACATTGATCGATCGCTACGCCCCGGGAGGCAAGCAGATCCCGATTATCAGCGGGGAATGGGGTTACTCGGAGCTCTACGCCGGACTTGATATCGAGAAGCAGGCGCGCTACATTGTCCGGCAGGCTCTGACTAACCTGCAGGCCGGGATCCGCGTTTCCATCTGGTATGACTGGAAGGACGATGGAACGGATCCGAAAGAGCCGGAACACCACTTCGGTACGGTCTTCCCGGACCTGCGGCCCAAGCCTGCCTACCGGGCGTTTCAGACGCTGTGCCAGACCCTGCAGGGATTTCGCTTCAACAAGCGTCTTGCCCTCGATGCGCCGGAGGACTTCTGTCTGCTCTTCCGCAAGGGCGATGAGGTCCGGCTGGTTGTCTGGACTACGGCACGGTCGCCACGTACGGTACGGCTTCCCACGCGCATGGATCGCTTTCTCCTGATCGGACCGCAGGGGGAGCCAGAGGCCGGGGCAGGCGACGGGCAGACTGTTACGCTGACGGACGCGCCACGCTACATCGTACCGCAGGGGACCTCGGCAGCGCTTCGAGATGCGGTGCTCTGGCCAGCACTTCCGCTGCAGATTGTGCTGGACCCTGATACACCACTTCTGGCACGATCCCCGCTCTTTGCGCCCCTCAACGACGCACGTTCGCCCCTGCGCCGGGCTGGAGCGCGCATCATCGTGCAGAACCTCTCTGCGGGTCCGGTCCCTCTGCAGGTCGCTACGGCCACAGTGTCACAGGACCGTGGTGCGGCGTTGCGCCTGACCACTGACCGGTGGGCACAGGAGACAGCCGACCGGAGCGAAGCGCCCCGCCGGTTCCGCGTGATCCTGCAACTGCCTGATCGAGAACCCCTTGTGCAGGAAACACAGGTGATCTCCGCGGCCCCGTTGCGGCTCACGCTGTTGCCGGCACTGGCCGGCACTCTTGCCGCGGAGATCGAGAACCCGGGCAGGAGGCCGTTCTCCGGGGCGCTGGTCGTTCGCGTGCAGGACCGTTCCTTCCAGCAGCAGGTGACGTTGAAAGCCGATGAGATCTCCCGGCGCGTTACCTTCTCGCTACCAGAACCCCTGCCCCGGGAGTATCGCATTGCCGCGCAGCTGACCGCGGCCCGAACCCCGTTTCCCGCGCTGGCGATTGCCCCTCTGCGGGTGCGTGTGCTGGACGACTTTACCCTCTTTCCAGCTGGAAGTGAGCTTCCTGCCGACTCCTATCGCCTTCTCAAGGATGGTGACCCGAAGGTGCACGCTGCCATTCGTGCGGAGATCCAGAAGCCACCGGAGGGCCTGCCGCTGACAGAGATCGGAGCGCTACGCGTCACCTATGAGTTTGCGCCCGGGTGGAAGTTCTTCCGGCTCGCGCCACAGGACAGGCAGGCGGAACCCCTGCCTGATCATCCTGTTGCATTCGGTTGCTGGGTCTACGGTGATGGCTCGGGGAATTTTCTGCGGATCCGCTTCACGGACCGTACCGGGCAGACTTTTCAACCGGACTATGGCCCGATCGACTGGAAGGGCTGGCGCTATGTGACCTTTCCACTGGATGGACAGAAGAGCGGGCACTGGGGAGGAGCCGATGATGGCACAGTGCACTACCCGATCCGTCTCGATACGGTGCTTCTGGTCGACTCTGCTGGCGGTCGTGGGGGTCGGGGCGAAGTGTGGGTAACCGGTTTCACTGTGACCTACCGTACCCCCTGACTCCTGCCTGTATTGCTGTTCATGAGGGCATCGCCCGTCCACTCTGCACTGTTCGGACAGGCGATGCTCTCTTACGGTGCGACCGGTTCCAGGCTGATGGGTGGTGGAGGGGGTCGGGATGGCACCGAGGAGTCCACGCGCACTGTCGCCACCGCGCTCAGATCGTTATACCAGAAGGCGGTGATGTTGCCTGATCCTTCGTTGATCCCGAAGAACGTGCCGTCCCCACCGATGGTTCCCAGATCCGCATCATACACCAGAGACGGGAGTACCGGGAGCAACGCCCCGTTCTGATCCCGCACCTGCGCGGAGATGCGTACCGTGTCGCCCGGGGGCAACGCCACCGACGGATTGGCAAACGTCAGGAAGCGGGCGCGCGACACATCGAACGTCACACGCGGCAGTGAGAGGAACACGCCACGCTTCCGCCCGTTCGTCACCCGGAACGAGAGGGATTGTGCGCGCACGTTCGGGTCCGCTGGAATTGCAGAGAGCTGCACCACACCTTCTGTCTGTCCGGTCGGCACATCCTCCAGTCGGAACTCACCCTGCGCGTTGGTCACAGTCTCCAGCCGTTGACTGCTTCCATCGCCGGGCAGCGCGGTGAGTACGATCCGCACGCCGGCGAATACCACGGTCGGGTTCTCAGCGGACACCGCCCGTCCGACCACAATGGACTTCCCGATCGGGAATCCTCCCCCGGAGAACGCTCGTGTTCCGCTACCGCATCCTGCAAGCCCCCACCCGAGCGCGCCCGCTACCAGCAGAAACCCGGCGCGCAGGAGCCAGAGCCAGATCCGCGGGGAGCTCTGTTCCGGGTGGGCCCCAACGCCCCTGTCTTCCCGCTCCTGCTGTGCGCGTACCCCTGCCATCTCCTTCATCACAGCCCCGTTGCGCTCTGGTCCGGAGGCGCAAATCGCGCGCTCAGAGGCGGCCATCCGGTCTGCTCCAGGAAGGTCCGCACCTCTTCGTTTCGCCCGCTTCCTGCCAGTATCTCTGCCAGCATGGCGTACACGGCCACGCACTCCTCATTCTCCAGCAGGGTATCCGGGAGTCCTGCTTCTTTCAGATCGTCACGCAACCGCTCTAGCAGCGCTACTGCCTGCCGCAGATGCTCTTCTATCTCTGTGACCTGCCCCGGGCCTTCTTCCCGTGCCAGCAATGCCAGCAAGCTCTGCGCGCGCCACTGCCCTTCCATCAGATCGACGGATCGAGCGATCTCCAGCGCGATCTGCGCCTCGGTACGGGCCGCAGTGCGGTCTCCCGCAGCGCGACGCAACGCCTCGGCCTGCCAGTACCGGGCCAGACATTCCAGATGCCGCGCGCCCAGCCGCGTTGCCAGTGCCAGAGCCCTTCCTGCGGCCTCCTGCAGCTCCGCCACGTCCCCGACCTGTGCGCTCAATCGAGCCTGCCGCAGGCGACATTCGATCTCGGCCCGGTCCATTCGTAACGCTGTCGCCACTGCCAGTGCCTGCCCGGTGTGGTACCGGGCCTCGCTATCCCGCCGGGTCGCTCCTGTGTACGCATCCGCCAGAGCCAGCTGTGCGTACAGTTCTGCGCGCCGATCACCGCGCGACAGGGCACGCGCCAGTGCGTCTTTACCGTGAGCGATCGCATTGTCGAAGTCCCCTGCGGCGGCCAGCAGGATGCCCAGCCAGGCGCGCGCCATGGTCTCCCGCCCCTGATCTCCCACAAAACGCGCCAGCTGCAACAGGGTGGAAAAGCCGCGATAGGCTTCCTGCCACTGCCCGGTGTAGAAGTCACACCAGGCCAGATCGAACCGGGCTTCCAGATACTGATCGGCATTCCCGATTGCCTCCGCGTCCGCCATGCCCTTCACCGCCAGAGGTCGCGCCGCCCGGAAGTCACCCCCATCCATATAGACGTTGCGGCGGTTGGTCGTTACGTACAGCAACCCGGTAGCGACTTCCTCGGCAGAAGCCTGCCCGCTCGCCTCGGCCTCCTCCAGCAGGGCCGCCGCTTCATCGAAGCGCTGCATCGCCTGCTGGTACTCCCCGTGCATCTCATGGATGCCACCCAGCGAGAGGGTACCCTGCCAGCGACCGGTGAACAGGGGCCCCGATGCAATCCGCGCGAAGTGCTCCTGTGCCTCGCGCAGACGCCCCATGGATACCAGTGCGGTACCCAGGCTCTGTCGCGCCGCCGTTTCGCCCTCCAGATCTCCGGCCTCCATAGCCATGGCCACCGCCCGGGCCAGCGCATCCGCCGCGCGCGGGAAGTCCGCCAGACGCAGGCGCGCGTTGCCCAGCCGCCGCAGCGCCCGTGCCTGTGCCACCCGATCCCCCAGCTGATCCGCCAGCGATACAATGCGTTCGCAGGTCGAGGCGAGTGCGCGGTAGTCCGGCGGCCCTTCCTGCGCGTCTGCCAGTTCCCCCAGCGCGCGCAGGCTCTCCATCAGGCGCGTGGCGACGTCCTGCGTGGCGGGCGGTGGGGAAGGAGCAGGCGCTCCCTCCGGTTCTACCGGTTCGTCCGCGTAGAAGTAGGCCAGTGGAACGCCTGTTTCTCGCGCAATCTGCTGCAGCCGGTCCGGTTGCGCCAGAGTCGACCCGGAGAGGTACTGATAGATGAGGGCCCGTGAACAGCCAATGCGTCCGGCAAGTTCTTCCACAGAGAGTCCGGCCCGCTCCACCGCGCGTTGAATACGCTGCCCCTGTTCACGTCTTCCCTGTCGGGTGCTCAGGTCCATGCTGTGCGTTTCAAGTCACACGCCAGCCCGGGGGGAGAGGGGGAAGGGGGCTGAGGTTATGCCTCACAGGAAGGTTTTTTCAGATGATATTTCCGCGCGAATTCTTCCAGACTGCTGGATATCGCACAACCACTTTTTCACGCCCGACGTCCTGTCAGGCGTTGATCAGGGATATGGTAACACACGGCCGTCCTGATGTCAAGGGCATGAAACCGCTTTTTTCTAGTTTCCCTGTACAAATACCGACTTTCATCTAGTCTGATGAGACACTGTGCCATGCCGAACAACTACCGATCCACCAGAGGGAGCTGGCCTCGCGTATGCAACCATTTTTCAAAGGCCATGACCGGCAGGATGATCGCCCCCGTCAGAGCGGCCAGCCCGAAGTCCGCCCAGCTGATCGGAGCCGACTCGAACGCGCGGTTCATCAAAGGCGTGTAGATGAAGAGGGCCTGCAGCAGGAGCAGCACGCCAATTCCCACCCATACCCACGGGTTGCTGAAGGGATGGATCTGGAACACGTTGCGCCGCAGCGAACGGCACTCCAGCATGTAGAAGATCTGGAACATAATCACAGCCGTCACCACCATGGTCTCGGTCTGAGGCAGGACGCGGGTCAGGTCACCGGTCTGCATCGTCTGGCGATACTCCCAGAAGAACAGGGCAATGGATCCCAGAGCCATCAGTACCGCGGCGATAGCTGTGCGGATCACCACGAAGCGGCTCAGGATGGACTGATCGGGCGAGCGCGGCGGCCGGCGCATCACGTCATCCTCTGCCTTCTCCAGAGCCAGCGGCAGGGCCAGTGACACCGAGGCGACCAGGTTGATCCAGAGCAGTTGCGTCGGCTGGATGGGTAGCAGGAGTTCACCGTTATTGAGGTGATGCGGGAAGAAGAGCGCCGAAAAGATCAGAATGAGCGCCAGTCCCAAGTTGGTCGGCAGAATGAATACCAGTGACTTGACCAGATTGTCATAAACGCGGCGGCCTTCTTCCACAGCGGCGGCAATACTGGCGAAGTTGTCATCGGTAAGCACCAGGGCCGAGGCTTCCTTGGCCACGGATGTACCGGTAATGCCCATCGCCACCCCGATATCCGCCTGCCGGAGCGCAGGGGCGTCGTTTACCCCGTCGCCGGTCATCGCGACCACATGGCCGCGCGCCTGCAACGCCTGCACCAGGCGCAGTTTGTGCTCTGGAGCCACACGGGCAAAGACCGCTGTATGCTCTGCAACCTCCTGCAACGTCTCCAGTTCCAGTTGTGCCAGCTCCACACCTGTTATGGCCGGGCGATCCGACCTGAGGCCCAGTTGCCGGCCGATCGCCTCGGCAGTCCCGCGATGGTCCCCGGTGATCATTTTGACCGCAATGCCCGCCTCATGACAGGCACGGATTGCCTCGATGGCCTCCGGGCGCGGCGGATCGATCATGCCGACCAGGGCGACCAGTGTCAGCCCCTCCGCTACGTCCTCCGGGTAGAGATTTTCCGGATCCGATGCCCTCTTCTCAGCCAGAGCCAGTACCCGCATCCCTTCCTTCGCCATGCGCTCTACCTCCACGGCAATCTGCTCCGGGTTCACTGGCTGCCCGCCGGCAAGACGCGTTGAGCGGGCGACGATCACTTCAGGCGCGCCCTTGAGCAGAATGCGTGCCCCCCCCTCGCGATACGGATGCAGCGTTGCCATGAACTTGGCATCGGAGTCGAAAGGGATCTCATCCTGGCGTGGCACATCGCGGCGCAACGCCTCCACGTCGATGCCGGCTTTACGCGCCGCAACAACGAGCGCGGCCTCTGTCGGGTCTCCCGAGATCTGCCATCGTCCGGAACGGAACGTAATGCTGGAATCGTTGCAGAGCGCAGCGACTTCCAGCGCGGCGCGCACATCTTCCGGGACCGTGTTTCCCGGCTCACCCTCGCGCAGGAACTCTCCTTCCGGCACGTACCCGGTACCGGTGATCCGGCAGCGCCCCTGTGGTGTCCAGACCTCCTCCACAGTCATCTCATTGCGAGTGAGCGTGCCGGTTTTATCCGAGCAGATCACAGTAGCGCTCCCGAGGGTCTCTACTGCGGGCAGGTGCCGGATGATGGCGTGGCGCGCAGCCATCCGCTGGACGCCGATCGCCAGCGAGATCGTGACAATGGCCGGCAGTCCCTCCGGGATTGCGCCCACGGCCAGGGAAATCGAGAAGAACAATGTGTCGCGTACGGCGAGACCAAAGGGCGTGCCCTGCAGTGTGGCGCGCAACATCCCGAGTGCGAACAGGATAAGCGAGACGGTACCGATGGCAATCGTGATGTTGCGCCCCAGCAGGCCCAGATCGCGGGTCAACGGAGTCTGGATCTCGGTTGTTTGCTCCATCAGGGTCGAGATACGCCCCAGCTCCGTGCGTGGTCCGGTGGCGACAACCAGCCCGCGCCCGGTCCCCGCCGTGACCAGCGACCCGTTGAAAGCCATGCAGACCCGATCACCTACCAGCGCATCCGTATCTACCGGAGCGATCTGTTTGAACACCGGTACCGACTCCCCGGTGAGCGCTGCTTCCTCCACCTGTAACCCTTTGACGGCAAGCAGGCGTACGTCTGCAGGAACCCGGTCTCCGGCTGCCAGCAGCACAATGTCTCCGGGCACCAGACGTGACACTGGCAGCGTGCGCTGCTGCCCATCCCGGATCACCACAGCATTCTCCGGTACCATCTCTGCAAGGGCCGCGATCGCCCGACCGGCGCGCCATTCCTGCACGAAGCCGATCAACGCGTTCACCACCACAACAGCCAGCACCACAATGCCGTCTGTCACCTTGCCCAGCGCCATCGCGATGGCGCTGGCGAGGATCAGCACCCAGATCAACGGGCTGTTGATCTGACGCCAGAGGAGCACCGGAATGCTCTCCCCCTTCTTCTGGGGAAGCGCGTTCGGGCCCCAGATTTCCAGTCGCCGGGCCGCCTCTTTGTCGGTCAGGCCCTGCTCGGTGCTCTGCGCGCGTTCCAGTGCCGCCTGTACATCCAGAGCATGCCAGTGCGGGGTGATCTCCTGTTCCTGCAGCGTAGTCGATGCCATCACGTCCTTCTCCGAGATGCGCTACCAGACAGAATACGCCCTGCGGCGTGATGTCCGTTGCGACAGGGGACTGACTGTCCAGAGATCGGCAGGGGGAACCGGGACCCCCAGCGGGTCCCGGACGGGGCCCCCGTATCGTTGCATGGCGATACGGGGGATAGCATTAGCAGGCATGCGGTCACGCCAGTATCGGCTTGATGACGTTGCCGTAGACGTCGGTGAGCCGGAAGTCCCGCCCGGCATAGCGGTAGGTGAGCCGGGTGTGATCGAAGCCCAGCAGGTGCAGGATGGTAGCGTGCAGATCGTGGACGGACACCGGATCCTTTTCAGCGCGGAAGCCGAAGTCATCGGTGGCGCCGTGCACGTAGCCTCCACGCACACCCCCGCCCGCCAGCCACATGGTGAAACCATAGTGGTTGTGGTCCCGACCGTTCTGCTTGCCCGCATTGGCTCCCGGAGTGGGCAACTCCACAGTAGGGGTACGCCCGAACTCCCCGCCCCAGATAACCAGTGTGTCCTTGAAAAGTCCGCGCTGCTTGAGATCCGTCAGCAATGCGCCAATGGGCCGGTCAGTCTGCTGCGCCAGGTTGCGATGGTTCACTTCCAGATCGTCGTGATTATCCCAGGGTTGTCCCGCACCGGTGTACAGTTGCACATAGCGCACGCCTCGTTCAATCAGGCGGCGGGCGATCAGCACCTGACGGGCGAACACGCCTTCGCCGTACATCTCGCGGATGTATTCCGGCTCCCTGGAGACGTCGAAAGCGTCTGCGGCTTCCATCTGCATCCGGTAGGCAAGCTCAAAGGACTGGATCCGGGCCTCCAGCTGCGCGTCCTGCTGGCGCGCTTCCAGATGCTTGCGATTGAGCTTCTGCAGCAGATCCAGTTGCCGCCTCTGCTCCGCGCTGGAGGTGAAGTTGTTCCGGATGTTTTCGATGAGCCGCTCGATGCTGGTGTGCCGCGGGTCGACATAGGTGCCCTGATAGACTCCGGGCAGGAACGCGGACTGCCAGTTCTGGGTGTCCTGTATCGGGTACCCTCCGGGGCACATGGCAATGAAGCCGGGCAGGTTCTGGTTTTCGGTGCCCAGACCGTATGTGATCCACGATCCCATGCTCGGTCGGATCAAGCGCCCATCGCCGCAGTTCATCAGCATCAGGGAGGGCTCATGGTTGGGCACTTCCGCGTGCATGGATCGGATGATGCACATGTCATCCACATGCCTGGCAATGTGCGGGAAGATTTCACTGACCTCGATGCCACTCTGCCCGTGCCGGTGGAACTGGTAGGGCGACCGGAAGCAGGCACCGGTCTTGCGTTCGGTCGCCAGGTTCGTGTAAGGCAGCGGCTGGCCATGATATCTGGTCAGCATCGGCTTCGGGTCGAAGGTATCGACGTGCGACGGGCCACCATTCATGAACAGAAAGATAACCCGCTTCGCCCTGGGTGGGAAATGCGGCTTTTTGGGCGCCAGCGGATTGAGTGACGCGGCAGACCCCGCCTGCGCACCGGCTTCTTCTGCCAGCATACTGGCCAGACAGAGTCCGGCGAAACCGTTGCCCATGCGTGCGAGCAATTGACGACGGGTGAGCGCGAGGTCCTCTATACGAAAGCGGTGGTCGAATTGGGACATGGCCTCAGATCTTCCTCCTGGCACACCGATGGCACCGCAGAAGCGCAGCAAGGCGCGCACGGTGCTTCTTCTTATCTACATTATACGCAGGTAACACGCCGTGTACGCACTGGCACGCGCACTGCGTCTCATTTTAAGTCTTATGACACATAATGCTGCCCGATGGTGTCGCGATATTACGGCAGGGATGCGCAGAAGCTCTGTGGAATGAGGGGACAGTTTTGATGCATACGAGACACGCATGACAGCAACATACGATGCGATCGTGATTGGCGCGGGGCACAATGGCCTGATCGCAGCTGGCTATCTGGCGCGCGCGGGCAGGCGCACGCTGGTCGTGGAGCGATGGGAGCAGGTCGGTGGGGCGTGCGTGACCGAGGAGGTCTGGCCCGGATACCACGTTTCCACTGCGGCGTACCTCTGCAGCCTGTTACGCCCGGAGATTGTACGGGATCTGGAGCTGGAGCGCTATGGCTTCGAGGTGTATCGCCGGGAAACATCAGGCTTTGCGCCGTTCCCGGATGGGCGTTTTCTGTTCCTGTATCCAGACGCCGGGCGCACACGGGAGGCGCTGGCTGCCTTCTGCAAGGATACCCCGGAGGACATCGAGGCGTTCTTCGCGTTTGAGGCGGACGTGGAGCGGGTTGCCGGGATTGTGGAGCCGTTCCTCCTGCGAGAGCCGCCCGCTGGAAACGAACTGGAGCAGGCATTTCATCGGGCAGGCGCCGGGCGACTCTACGCCGATTGCATTCAGGGTAGCGTGCGGCAACTGCTGGACGCGCGCTTTCGTGACGAGGGTCTGAAGGCGGTGCTGGCCACGGACGGGCTGATCGGAACATTCGGAGGTCCTTCGACTCCGGGAACAGCTTACGTGCTATTGCACCACTATCTGGGTCGCGTTCTGGGCACACGGGGTGCATGGGGCTACGTGCGTGGTGGCATGGGCAACATCACACGGGCGCTGGCGGCCTCATTCCGGGCACACGGTGGCGAGATTCGTCCGGGCGCTCCGGCGGTTCGGATCATATCGGAACACAACACGGATCTCCTGAGGGTTGTTCTGGAGAGCGGTGAGGTGATCCCGGCCCGGTGCGTGCTGTCCAGCGCAGATCCCTATCGCACCTTCCACCGGTTGCTCGGGGAACCCGTGGAAGGGACTGCCTGGGCGCATCTGGTGACGCAGGGCGGGGCCTCTGCCAAGATCAATCTGGCAGTGTCGGAACTGCCTCGCTTCTCCTGCCTGCCCCGGTCGGACAACGTGCCCGGTCCGGAGCATCTGGGCACCGTGCACCTCTGCCCGAGTCTGGAGTATCTGGAGCGCGCCTGGCAGGATGC
>JANWZQ010000104.1 GCA_025054835.1 Chthonomonadaceae bacterium | reverse complement strand
AGAAGGCGTGGTGATGACCGGGATGCCTTCAGATCTGGCGTTTCGCACGGAGATCGCGCCAGTGTACGAGGTGTTGCCCGGATGGGATACCGATATTTCCGAAGTGCGCACACTGGAAGACCTGCCGTGCAACGCCCGGGCCTATGTGCGTCGTGTGGAAGAGCTGATCGGGGTGCCAGTTGCGTCGCTTTCGGTAGGGCCGGCGCGCGAGCAGACCATTCTACTCCGCGATCCGCGCTGATCTGCCAGTGCTGCTGTGCTGAAGTTGACAATGACGGCGTGGTTCAGGTACCATGAGATGTAGATAAGAGAGTATAGCTCAGCCGGTAGAGCAACGCCCTTTTAAGGCGTGGGTCCTGGGTTCGAGTCCCAGTGCTCTCATCAGTGTGTATCTACAAGCCCCGGCACGGGTCAGCCCCGTGCCGGCTTTTTCATGCGCCGGAACAATATGCTGCCAGTTGCTCGCGTTGTGCAGAGAAGAGATGTGCAATCAATGCCTCCTGATCCGCAGAGGGCGTTGACAGGAATTCACAGGTGACTCGCACTCCGAGGCCTCCTCGCCGGGCAATGCGCCGGACTGTGAGTACACGCGCAAGCAGTGGGTGCCCGGAAGGCAGGGCCAGTGGCAGGCGTACTTTCAGGATAGTGTCCGGCGCGTAGCATTGGACCAGAGTAGCGGCCTCCGCGGCGCCACCGGAAGTATCAAGGTCAGCGCAGAGGCCGCCAGCAGAAAGGTCTACTAGGACGGCGTGCCGGGGTGGGGCAATGCAAACGTCCAGAGACCTTGCATCACCGGGATACCGGTGGCAGGGGCGTGCTATCGCTCGGATGGGCTGGAGCGTGACGGGCATAGACCAGCGAATACGGGGATGTTGCCTGCGTTGCACGCGCGCCATCCAGAACGGGCGCGAGAGGCAGACTTCAGAGGTGGCTGTACCAGCAGGCTGCGCACGCACATCCTGCACAGTGGCGGTGAAACGGTACTGGCCTGTTTCCGTGGCGATACAGGCCAGTACCGTGGCTCCCCGCTTCAGATCCATCTCCTCCCGGGAACTGGAAGAGGCGATGCGTGCGCTGTTGAGGGCACGAACAGCGAGAGTTCCGCGGTCGATCCAGGCGATCCGGCCGGAAAGAGGCTCCGGGGCCTCAATGTCCTGTGAAAATTGCGGGAACAGGGTGATCTGCTGGCCGATCTGCAGCACGTCGTCTGCCGGGACAATTGCCCCTCTGTGCCACTGGCGTAACCGGTGCCAGTGCGCGCATCGCAAATAGCAACGATAGAGGCTGGCTCCAGAACAAAGGGTGCCTAGCGAGAGCAGCATCCAGAGTATCAGATTTGATGGGTCGTAGAACGACATTGCTGCTCTCCCCCTCTGTTTTCCGGGCCAGATACGGCATGTGTGCAAAAGGGTCAGCCCGAACAGGCCCTGTATCTGGAAGCCCTTCGATACCGGATGCAGGGGATATTCGGTGGAATGTCGGGTGCTGCTTGACAGGAAAAAATGCGTGGGTGGGAGCGTCAGGGCTTTTTCTGCGCAGAGTCCAGACGTTTTGTAGCGTTGGCGATTTCGCGCAGGACGTCGATCTGCGCGGCTTTGAGCGCTTCCTCGGTGCGGGTCTCGCCTGTATCGAGCCACTCCCGGAGCAGTGTGGTCGCCTGTAGCAGCAGTGCCGCAGACTGCTGGTAGCGCGCATGCGTTGCTTCCTGACCAACAGCCGGAGGTAGCCTGTCCAGGAAGTCTGCCGCTGCCTGTGCGCGTTCTTTGAGGTCCTGGGTGGAGCGTCTGGTCTGCTCCAGAGATTGCTTGTTCTGCGTGCGGGCTGTGTAGTTCGCCTGTATCTCGGCGACCATGTCACGAAGCCGGTTTCCCATGAGCCGCATTAAAGCAAGGTAATCCTCGCGATAGGTCTCGGTATCAGCAGACGGGGTGCGTTGGCGAGCCTGTTCCAGTGCCGCCAGGCTCTGCGCGTAGAATCGCGGGTCGGCAGCGGCACGGCCTGCCAGAGCGCGGGCCAGTCGTCGGTAGGGCAGGGGGCTGGCCGGATCGGATTTTGTAGCCTGCTCGTAAGCTTTCAGTGCCTCCGCGAACTGATTGTCGTTCATCAACGCGTCGCCCAGGGCAACCTGTGCGACGACGTCGGCAGGGGCAAGGCGAATGGCCTCGCGATAGGCACTCTGGGCGCCGGCAAGATCAGCTTTCGCCAGCAGAGCGTCTCCTCGCAGACGGTGCAGAACCGGGTCCTGTGGTGCAATGGCGAGCGCGCGCTCGGACTCCGCCATAGCGGCATCTGCCATCTGGCGTTGCAGGTAAGCCTGCACCAGCTGCTGGCGCAAAGCGACGTCGCGTGGGCGGTCGTTGATGGCTCGACGCAGGGACAGGATCACGTTGGCCAGATCCCCGGCCTGGCGGTAGCGGGCCGCCTCTGCCTCGAAGTCGGGGCGTCCAGTTGGAGGCGGGAGTGCGGGGGGTAGCGCCGGGACATCAGGACGCACAGAGGGAACAGGCAGGGAGGACGTGCGTGGCTGCTCGTTGTTGCCCGGTACATTCTGCGAAGCCCTGTCGGAGGGAACCTGCGTGTTGCCCCGGCTCCGAGGATCCGCGTCCGGACGGTCAGCCGGTGCTGGCTTCTGTTCCGAAGAACGGTCCGGGCGCCTTGCGTCTGCGTCACGAGGTGCCTGTGATTCTGAAGGTAGCCCGAGGCGGGTCAGGATCTCGTCTGCTGCGACCCGCACCTGGTCATTGAGTTTCAATCGCCTGCGTCCGGCTTCGACCGAGACCGTATTCTGTTCCATAAACAGCACGCGCCAGTCCTGCTGGCCTGTTGCCTGTTCGCATTGCGCCCCGGTCTGTAACCCGGCAGAAGTGCGTGAAGCGGTAATGGCAAGGATGTAGGTGGCACCTAAGAGACGTGCGACCCGATGTCGGGCCTCAGCCGGGAGGGGCTCACTGGCCAGTTCGGCAGCAGAAAGCGTGCGTTCTGTGAGGGCGCGCTTGATGAGCGGATGGCCCGGACTATAGGTGAGAACTCGGAAGCGATTGGATCGGACGAGCCGTTCGCGCACTGCTTCAAACAGAGCCCGATCAGGATCTTCCCGGGAACGGGAAGCCACAGCGGATGTACGCGGGAAGAGCACGAGCAAAGGTAATGTCTCCCGGGAGATCGGGGACGGATCCTGGATCCCGTGTGCCGGGATGTGCCTGCTGCCGGCATCGATGCAGAGGATCAGCAGGAAGATATGAGCCCGGAGAAATAGCACAGGTAGCCTCGTCAAATGCTTCCTCATTCGCTACGACAGATGCGGATGCCAGCTTCACAGACGCGGATTGCGTCACGAGCCAGTTCAACCCTGCGGCCAGCGTCGATCTGCTTCTGTAACTCGACAATAGCCTTCTCATAGTGGGAGATGGCCGACTCCCGGGCTCCCCTGTGCTGGAAGCATTGCGCGATCTTTTGGTGGAGATACCCTGCCTCGTCGCCTGCATGGGGAAGCGCTTTCTGGAAAGCGCGAATGGCGCCATTGTAGTCGCCTTTTGTCATCAGGTCCGTGCCGAGACTGATCAGGGATTGCGCCTCGATCCGTGGCGGGTCGCTGGCTTCGCGAGCAGTACTGCTGTCCGGGGCCAAGCGGACTTTGATCACGGCATTGCTGGAAGAGGAAGCAGATGGTTCCGCTGGAGTTCTGGCAGCAGGAGTTCCGGATCCTGATTTCACATTGCTGGTGTCGATCCGTATGGTATACTGACCGTTCCCGTCATAGGTGACTCCATCCTCTGTTGCCGGAGGAAGATGCACACGATCAGGCCGCGACGGCTCTGGATCGGTAGGGCGCGTTGTCTGTCCCGGGGACTGCGCTGCCACGCGTACTGGAGCAGGGACTATCGAAACGGGGTAGGTGGACGGCAGTCTCGAGCCGATCGCAGATGTCCCGGTTCGCGCCGGGGACGGCGCTGCTGGCGCTGTGTTCCCGCTGGAAATCGGGAGTGAAGCGGGAGATATCTCCCGCGTTGGACTGACCGGGGATGGCGTATGTACCTCTGCTGATGTGTTGAGCGCCTGAACAGGCGGTGCAGCAGCAGGGGAGACGTTGTTGTTTTCTGCGGGTGCGGTATTGCCAGCGGGGAGCTTCGTGCCGGAGCGATCCTGCAGGATCAGGACAGCTCCGAAGAGGAAGAGCAACACTCCCGCGCCGATGGCCGCAAGCCCGGCAGGAGAGGGAACTGCGGTCGTATGATGGCCCGTCATAGTGATCCGCGGTCGCGGCGCGCCTTCCGATGCCGTCTCACTGCCGGCGCGGAGCTCATCGAGCTTCACACGGTCCGCAATGCTGCCCGGGTTAAGCTCCAGCACACGCTCGTAGGCGCGGATCGCCTTCTCTCGATCCCCTTGCTCTGCATAGATCTGTCCGAGCAAGGAGTACGCGGATGTACTCTCGGGCTTGATCTGCAAGGCTCGCTCACAGAGGTTGCGCGCAGCATCCGGGTCACCATGGGCGCGGAGTCGGTAGGCCTCTTCCAGCAGCACGCTCACCTGTTGCTCTCCGGAGGTGCCGGTGGCGAAATCTTCGACGCCTGTCTGCATGGGGGCTGGTTTTTCCAGCCGATGGCCGCACTGCTTGCAGTAATTGCTCTCAGGAGTATTCTTCGTACCACAATCGGTACAGTACATGGCGGTGATCCCTGTGATCTGGTGGTGAAAGGAGACTGCGGCGTGGCGCACACCGATGAGCGCCGTTGCATTATAGTCCAAATCTCTGTGTCTGGCAAGTAGGTTGCAGCAAAGCCTGCGCCGGGCTGGTAGCTTGACAAAGAAATAGAGCATTCGCTACAATGCACAGCATGTCCTTACCCGGTCCTCCTTGCGCTCGCCCGCATCATAATGGCGCGTACGCTGCTACCTGCCGATGTTGACGTGACCGGATTGCCGGCGCGTTCGCTCTGCGTGTCAAGATCAAAGTGTTGTTTTGCCCGAAGCGCCTCGATAACGTGTACATCTGTGTCTGATCATGGAAACGCAACCGACCATCTTCACATCGGATATGCAAAAAATCGGCGTAACGCTTTCCGAAAGCGATGTGTTCATCGAGCCGGGCAGCGTGGCCCAGCTGGTTGTCACCATGACCAACCGTCAGTCAACGCCGGATCGTCTCACTCTGGAGGTGGAGGGAGTGGACGTGGAGTGGTACATGATCCCGGTGGCGGCGGTGAACGTGGCGCCCGGCGCGCAGGTCAGCGAACGCATCGTTTTCAAAATCAACCGGAACAGTGAAAACCGTGCGGGGACCTATCCCTTTCTGGTGCGTGTGCAGGCCATGGAGTCGGGTGAGGTCGGTGTAGCGCAGGCGATGCTGATTGTGAAACCCTTTACCGCGCTGCAGGTCGATCTCTCCCCGAAACGCGGAGTGTCTACGTTTTTCCATCCGTTCAATGAGTTCGTCGTGAGCATATCCAACCTGGGCAATGCCGAGGAGACTGTCGAGCTGTACGCAGATGACCCGGAGGATGAGTGCGCTTACGAATTCGACATGGAACGGGTGACACTGAAGCCCGGTCAGTCTGTGGAGGTTCCCCTGATGATGCGACCCAGGTCCTCCACATTACTGGGTGGAAGCCGTCTGATCGGATTTGTGGTAACCGTGCGCTCCACGCAGAATGCCTACGTCGCAATGAAGGCGCATGGTCAGCTGGAAAAGCGCGCACTGATTTCCCCTTTCGCAGGCATCTTTCTGTTGCTCCTGATCTTTCTGGGGGGAGCCACGTACTACTTCTGGCCGCGGCCAGAGATACCGGCGAAAATCGAAGGCTTCGTAGTGTCGCAGACGCGTACTGATGCAGGCCGGGAGGTGACCCTGAGCTGGGATGTGACGGGGAGCTACCAGCAGATCCTGATCCGACGGCGGGTCGGGCAGAATAACTGGGAGAATCTGCCGGGAGAGCAGAATCGAGCTACCGGGAGCGTATCCGTGGCGCCGGAACCCCCGAAGACAGAATACGAATTGATCGTACGTGGGCGAGGATCGTCTGCTCCATTGCGGCGAACCGTCACGGTTGTCGTGAATCCGCCTCCGCCCACGCCCAAACCGAAAATCGAGTCGTTCATTGCCAGTCCAGACCGGATCCATCAGGGAGAAACAGTGATTCTCGTCTGGAAAGCCAGAGACGCGAAGCGGTTGATCCTGGACCCCGGCAATGTCGAGTTGAGTGGCTTTGTGCAGAGCTATCAGCTGACGCTGGATCAGGACCGCGAATTCACCCTGCGCGCTATCGGGGAGGATCCGAAGCACCCGCCGGCCGAGAAGAAGGTCACCGTGAAGGTCTTTCCTCCGTCAGTGTGTATCGCCGAGATTGACGGCTTCAAGGCTGTACCGGCCGATCCGTTCATTGGAGATCGCGTGCGGCTGCAGTGGAAGACCCGATACGCTCGTTCGGTGCGCATCGAGTCGGACCGTTTCGACCCGTATGAAGCAGTACCCGCGTCGCGCGGTACCTACGAGGTAACGATCACAGAGCCAACAACGTTCCGTTTGATTGCCACTGACTCTGCGGGCAAGACCATCGAGAGAACTGTGACTGTAACTCCAAAACCGCGCCCGGTCGATGCGGGGCCCACGTCCGGGGAAGGGGAGAACGCTTCCCCGGTCACCGAGGGTGCTGCGGGGCGCACTCCCCCTCCGGTCTCCACACCGTAGCGATAACACTTCTGTCCCCGCATCGATCCCCCGTGCAGGGGTGAAGAGACTGCTCTGGTACAGGGCTGTCCTGACCCATTTCGCCGGAATTTCTCGATAAAGAGTGCAACCTTACTCCGCTTTACCTGTATAATAATCGTAACCAGCGCAATTTCAGAGGGGCCAGAAGCTGTTCTGGCTGCAGTGTGCTATGTCGTGACGTCCCCTGTGGACGTGTGTCCCTGCAAGATTTTCTTCTGGCAACAGGAACGCGGCGTTGTCGTGCCAGAATCGAGGTCCGTGCATGAGGTCAATGAGGAACGTGTGTCATGCAGCGATCGCAGGAGTAGTAGCCCTGACTCTCTTTGCCGTCAGTACAGGCAGAGGATTGGGGGCGCCTGCAACGTCGGATGTGCCATCGGGCGCTACCAGAAGTGCGATGAAGTTGCGCTACAACCGGGACATCCGACCCATCCTGGCGGAGAACTGCTTTGCCTGCCACGGCCCGGACTCGGCGGCGCGCAAGGCAGGACTGCGGTTGGATCGCCCGGAAGACGCTACGCAGGTGCGCAATGGGCGAGCGGCCATTGTAAGAGGCAAGCCGGAACAGAGCACACTCGTGCTGCGCATCACCGGGCGTGGACCGATCATGCCGCCACGGGAGAGCCATAAGTCGCTCACGAAACAGCAAATAGCTCTGCTCGTCCGATGGATCCGTGAAGGGGCAGAGTACGAGCGTCACTGGTCGTTTATTCCTCCGAAGCGGCCTCCCCTGCCGAAGGTGAAAAACGCGCAGTGGCCGCGCAATCCGATCGATTACTTTATTCTGGCACAGCTGGAACGTGCCGGGTTACAGCCAGCGCCAGAAGCGGACCGGCGCACCCTCGCACGTCGCCTGAGCCTGGACCTGACAGGGTTGCCTCCTGATCCTGCGGATGTCGAGGCCTTTGTGAACGATCGCTCCCCCAACGCTTACGAAAAACTCGTGGATAAGTATCTGGCCTCTCCACACTGGGGAGAGCACCGGGCGCGCTACTGGCTGGATGCAGCGCGCTACGCCGATACCCATGGGATCCATTTCGACAACTATCGGGAGATGTGGTCCTACCGGGACTGGGTGATCCAGGCGTTCAATCGCAACATGCCCTTTGATCAGTTCACGATCGAGCAACTGGCCGGCGACCTGTTGCCCGATCGAACGCTGGATCAGTTGATTGCCACTGGCTTCAACCGGTGCAACATCACCACTAATGAGGGCGGGGCGATCGACGAAGAGTACTACGTGCTCTACACACGCGATCGTACGGAGACGTTCGCGCAGGTCTGGTTGGGTATGACAGCCAACTGTGCCGTCTGCCATGACCACAAATTCGACCCGTTGACCATGCGCGATTTCTACTCGCTGTCTGCCTACTTCAACAACTCCACGCAGAGAGCGATGGATGGCAACATCAAAGACACCCCCCCGGTGGTACCGGTGCCTCTGCAGGAGGACCGCAAGCGCTACGACGCGTTGCAGAGCGAAATTGCAACCGTGAAGCAGAAGGCGGAGCAACGTCGGCAGGCCGCAAAAGCCGACTTCGCGCAGTGGCTGGCTCAGGGGAGCCACGCAGAGCGCGTCGCAGCCAGAATACCATCGACAGGCATCCAGCTGCATCTACCCTTGAGCGAAGAACAGGGACCTGAGGCACAGGGCTTCCTGGAAGGGAAGTCAGTACGGCTGGCCGCGACGGCGGAGCCCGCCCGTGTCGATGGACAGACCGCGAAGAAAGCCTACCAGCGCAGGTCCGGTAGCACATTTGAAATTCCCGGGGCAGGTGATTTTGAGAAAGATGAGGCTTTCACCGTTGCATTCTGGGTCAAATTACCGGCTGGCACGCACAACGGTGCCCTGCTGGCGCGTATGGACGAGGCGGATGCCTACCGCGGGTGGGACGTCTGGATTGATAACAATCGTGTGGCCATGCACCTGATCCACCGGTGGCCCGCGGACGCGTTGAAGGTTGTAACGCGTGATGCGCTGGAACCGGAGCGCTGGCATCACCTCTGTCTCGCTTACTCGGGGGGCGCCAATCCCGACGCCGTACAGATCTACATCGACGGGGTTCTGCGAAGCACCGACGCACAACCCAACAGCTTGAAGAACACCATACGTACTGCCGTGCCACTGAAAATCGGGCAACGGCATCAGGGAGCGCAGATCGAAGGGGTTGCGCTTCAGGATATCCGTCTGTACCGCCGCAGGCTAGGGCCGGAGGAAGCGGATCTGCTGGCCAGAACAACACGTGCGGCCTACCTGGCCGCGCAGGATTCGGCGCAACTGAGTGATCGCGAGCGCGATGAGTTGTTCGGGTGGTGGCTCGGTCAGGAAGACGCTGCCTATCGTGAGCTGGCAACCAGACTGGCCACGCTGGAAGGGGAGCGCAACGCGATTCTCGGGCGGGGTACCGTGGCCCACGTCTGGCAGGAAAAAGACGGGCCCGCAATGGCCTACATCCTCTTCCGGGGCGAGTACGACAAACGGCGGGATCCAGTAAGCCCGGCGACACCGGCCGTGCTACCTCCCATGCCAAAAAACCTGCCGAACAACCGCCTGGGACTGGCGCGATGGTTGCTGCTGCCAGAACACCCGCTTACAGCACGGGTGACAGTGAACCGTTTCTGGCAGGAGATCTTTGGCACAGGCCTGGTGCGCACCGCCGGCGATTTCGGGGTGAGCGGAGAGCTCCCATCCCATCCGGAACTGCTGGACTGGCTTGCTGTAGAATTCCGCGAAAAGGGGTGGGACGTCAAGCGCTTCTTCAAGATGCTGGTGATGTCCGCAACATACCAGCAGTCCGCGCAGATTACCCCGGACAAGAAGGTGAAAGATCCGTACAATCGCTTGCTGTCCCGTGGCCCTCGTTTCCGTATGGACGCAGAGATGATACGCGACTACGCGCTTGCCGCAAGCGGCCTGCTGGTGCGCAAGCTGGGGGGACCCAGCGTGAAGCCCTACCAGCCGGATGGTGTCTGGGAAGCAGTGGCCATGATCGGTAGCAACACACGTGAGTACCGACGGGACTCGGGTGAGAACCTGTACCGGCGCAGCCTGTACACCTTCTGGAAACGTGCGGCTCCGCCGGCTTCACTGGAAATCTTCAATGCGCCCAACAGGGAAACCTGTGTGGTACGACGCGAGAGGACGAACACGCCCCTGCAGGCTCTGGTGACACTCAACGACGTACAGTTTGTGGAGGCTGCGCGGGTTCTGGCCCAGAAGGCTCTGAGGGAGGGAGGCAATCTGCCTGCATCGCAGGTAGACTACATCGCCCGACGTCTGCTGGCGCGCCCGTTGCGCCCCGAGGAACAGACCATTGTGATGCGCAGCCTGGCAAAATTGCAAACATTCTACAATGCGCATCCGCAGGAGGCAAAGGCGTTAGTCACCTATGGGGAAACACCGCCTGATGCGAGCATCGCGCCAGAGCGGCTGGCGGCGTGGACCATGCTGACCAACCAGTTGATGAACCTGGATGAGGTGCTGAACAAATGAACCGGAACCAGCCAATCGCACCGTTTGACGAGAAGGGCCATCCACATCCCGTTTTTGAAGAATGGGTGCGCTTTGAAACACGTCGGCAGTTTCTGCGGCGTGGGGCCAATGCGCTCGGCATGGCAGCGCTGGCCTCCCTAGGAATGGACGTGTTTGCGCAGGAGGCACCGCGTTTCCCCGGGCGCTTGAAGGAACCGGTAGGGGGAGTGCCGGGAATACCACACTTCCCACCGAAGGCCAAACATGTGATCTATCTGCATATGGTGGGTGGACCGCCGCAGATGGACCTGTTCGACTACAAGCCGGTGATGAAGGAGTGGTTCGACAAGGACCTTCCTGACTCCGTACGAATGGGGCAACGCCTCACCACAATGACGTCCGGTCAGGCGCGCTTCCCCATTGCGCCGTCCAGATTTGAATTCAAGCAGTATGGTCAGTGCGGCATGTGGGTGACGGAGCTGCTGCCCTGGACCGCAAAGATGGTGGATGACATGTGCTTCATCCGCTCCATGCATACGGAAGCTATCAATCACGAACCGGCCATCACCTACATCCAGACCGGCAATCAGGTAACCGGACGTCCCTGCCTGGGCGCATGGGTGTCGTACGGCCTTGGTTCACTGAACCGTAACCTGCCGACTTTCGTGGTTCTGGTAGCGCAACCGTCCAACACCGAACAGGTGCAGGCTATCTCGGCGCGCCTCTGGCAGGCTGGCTATCTCCCGGGCGAGCACGCAGGGGTCTCGTTCCGCTCAACAGGAGATCCGATCCTGTTCATCAACAATCCGCCGGGAGTACCCCCGCAGGTGCGTCGAACCACACTCGACGGCCTGAAGGCGTTGAATGAGTTGAATTACAAACTGGTGGGGGATGACGAAACACACACCCGGATCCAGCAATACGAGCTGGCCTTCCGCATGCAGTCCTCTGTTCCGGAACTGACGGACGTGAGCAAAGAGCCAGAGAGTACCTACCGGCTGTACGGCGAGGAGGCACGCAAACCCGGCACATTTGCCTACACGGTACTGATGGCACGGCGTATGGTGGAGCGCGGGGTACGGTTTATTCAGATCTACTTGAATAACTGGGATACGCATGCGAATGTGGCAGGACGCCTGCCCATGCAGTGCAGGGACATCGATCAGGCCTGCTATGGCCTTGTGCAGGATCTGAAGCAACGCGGTCTGCTGGATGAGACCCTGATCATCTGGGGGGGAGAGTTCGGGAGAACCATCTACTCTCAGGGCGGGCTGACGAAAGACAACTACGGCCGCGATCACCATCCGCGTTGCTTCACCATGTGGATGGCCGGAGGTGGTGTGAAGCCGGGCACGATCTACGGAGAGACAGACGACTTCTCCTACAACATCGTGAAAGATCCGGTGCACATTCGCGACTTCCACGCCACAGTGCTCTACCTGCTGGGCATCGACCACGAACGCTTCACTGTGAAATACCAGGGACTCGACCAGCGCCTGACCGGTGTGGAACCCGCGCGGGTCATCAAGGAGTTGATCGCCTGAGGACCACCGTTTTGGCGACAGCAGGCTGAAGGAAAACGCACTGTCAGAGAGGGATTCCGATGGTCAACAACGAATGCTTGGGTAGCCCTCACGGGAATGGAAGTTTTCCTTCTGGAGTACATCGCTCGGTTCCACTTGCTGGAACTGACAGATAATGCCCCTCGCGGGGTGGGTAGCGACGGTGCAACAGGCCCTGCAGAGCCAACCTGCGGGGCCTGTGTGTTTTCCAACCATGAGAGGTTGCAACGTCAGGAAGACGTAGGAATGGCGGCACTTCCTGTCCAAAAGTGGGGGCAGGGCCATGTGAAAATGCAAAAGGACAGGAGGGACCTGAGATGTGGATGCTTGCGGTGACTTTGCTGGTTGTTCCGGCAGCTCTGGCAGCTGGAGATCGTGCTCCAACGATCACCTACGAGAAAGTATTTGGACCGGAGACACCGACGGGCAAGTACAAACACCCGGCGGCCATCACCGAACTGGCTAACGGAGACCTCTATCTCGTCTACTACGGTGGGACCGGCGAGTATGCCGTGGACACGGGAGTGTTCGGGGCGCGCCTGAAGAAAGGATCCAGGAAATGGTCCGCGCCAAAGCGGATCGCGCATGACCCCTTCCGGTCCGTGGGCAACGCTGTGGTCTGGCAGGCACCGGATGGTCCGGTCTGGCTCTTTTATGTGGTGCGATGGGGAGATACATGGTCTACCTCACGAATCCAGGCCAAGGTGTCGTACGATGGAGCCAGAACCTGGTCCGACAGCTTCGTAGTAACCGAGGAAGAGGGCACCATGGTGCGAGGACGGCCCATCGTGCTGGCCAATGGAGACTACCTGCTGCCCATCTATCATGAGACCGGTGGAGATACC
>JANWZQ010000049.1 GCA_025054835.1 Chthonomonadaceae bacterium | reverse complement strand
TATCGTAGTCCTCCAGGAAGACGATCCGGTTGCGCACATCTTCGCGCTGGGTGAACTGGAAGATCTGACGGATCAACTCTTTGCCACCATCATCACGTGGATGCGCTTTGCCCGCAAACAGGATCTGCACCGGATGCTCTTCGTTAGTCAGCAGGCGCGCCAGGCGTTCCGGATCTGTCAGCAGCAGGGTCGCCCGCTTGTAGGTTGCGAAGCGACGCGCAAAGCCGATGGTCAGCACGTCCGGTCGCAGTACCTCACTGGCCCGTCGGATCTCATACTCGCTCATGCCGCGGCGTTCGCACTGCGCTTTCAAGCGTTGCCGGGCGAATACCACCAGGCGCTCGCGCTGATCTTCACGCACGCGCCAGAGCGCCTCATCCGGGATCTCATCCACCTTCTTCCAGATCTCCGGATCCGCAATTTCCGCAGACCACCGCCCGCCAATGTAGCGGTCGAACAACTCGGCCATCTCTTCCGAGATGAAGGAGCGGACGTGAATGCCGTTGGTGACGTGTCCGACAGGCACTTCATCCTCCGGAAACCCGGGATAGCCCGCCTGCACCATGCGCCGGGAGACCTTCCCGTGCAACTGGCTGACGCCGTTGGCCTGATGGGCGTTGTGCAGAGCCAGCACGGCCATGTTGAACTGTTCGCCGGTGTCGTAGCGGTTCACGCGTCCGAGACCCATGAAGTCCTCGAACGAGAGGCCGAGATGCCCGATGTAGGCCCCGAAATAGCGTTGCATCAGGTCAGCGGGAAAGACATCGAAACCTGCCGGCACCGGTGTGTGCGTGGTGAACAGGTTGCCTGCGGCCCCGATCTCCTGCGCCAGGGGAAACGGGATCCCGTACTCCTGCATCAGCATGCGGGCGCGCTCCAGCGCCAGAAAGGCCGAGTGTCCCTCATTCATATGACAGACGGTAGGCTTGATCCCCATGGCGGCCAGCGCGCGCATGCCACCGATCCCCAGTACCATTTCCTGTTGCAGGCGCATCTCAATATCGCCACCGTAGAGCTGATCGGTGATGTTCTGATCCGCAGGACTGTTCTGCGGGATATTGGTGTCCAGCAGATAGAGGGGCACACGCCCGACCTGCACGCACCAGACCTGGATGTAGATGGGGCGACCCGGGAACTCCACGCACACGGTCAGCAGGTGCCCTTCGGCATCGCGGACCGGCTTGATGGGCAGGTTGTAAAAGTCGTTTTCTGGATAGCGCTGCTGTTGCCACCCGTCGCTGTTGAGATACTGCCGGAAATACCCCTGCTGGTAGAGCAGGCCAATACCGACCAGAGGCAGATCCAGATCGCTGGACGACTTGAGATGATCCCCCGCCAGCACACCGAGTCCGCCGGAGTAGATGGGCAGACACTCGGTCAACCCGAACTCCATGGAGAAATAAGCGATGCAGGGCTCACGACCGGGCTCGGAAGGGTGTGTGCGTTTGAACCAGGTGTTGGTCGCAGAGAGGTAGGTCTCATTGCTCCGAATCACCCGATCCAGGTGCGCCAGGAATGTCTCGTCCTGCGCCGCATCGCGCAATCGGTCCTGCGCAATGCTCCCCAGCATCCGAACGGGGTTGTGCCCGGTCTCCTCCCAGAGTTCCCGGTCTAACCGACGAAAGAGCTCTATCGCATCATGGTTCCACGCCCAGCGCAGGTTGTAGGCGACCTCCTGCAGTCCCTCCAGCGCTCCGGGAAGGTCCGGAACCACCTGAAATGCGTGTACAGTAGGCATGATATGGCACCTCCGTTGCTCATTTTCGGTAAAAATACCGGCACTTCCTTTCCCCTTTTTGACGGCTACCGACCCTTCCGGGCTGTTACAGAGACACGTACAGACGTTTACAGGGAAGATCGTGGATGGCTCAGAACGGCGGACAGAGAAGCGGGCAGGGTGTTCCAAAACTGCTGCGTTCCGGCAAGGTGAGCGTGCCGTCCGACGACCAGCAGGCCGACGCAATCTGCCAGTCCCCATCGGGGAAGAACAACGCAGTCTGACGCCGGAAGGCATCCGGATTGCCTGTTGTGACCAGCAGGTCTGCCTGCGTGCGAAGTGGTGCGTGCAATCGACGTTGCAACAGTGCGTGGAGCAGTCGCTCCACCGTGGCGCGCGCCGGGTCCACGAATGTCAGCTGTGGCGCGATCCGCTGGAGCACCGGCAGCAGAAAAGGGTAGTGCGTGCAACCGAGGATCACGGTGTCCACGCCTGCCATACAGAGGGGCGAGAGATACTGTACGGCAGCCTGTACGGTCTCCGGAGTATCCAGCGCGCCGGCCTCCACGAGGGGCACAAACGCCGGGCAGGCTACTTCCACAACCTCCAGATCCGGGTTGCAGGCCTGCAGCGCCCGGCGATAGGCCTGACTGCGCACCGTGCCCTCTGTGGCCAGCACTCCGATCCGCCTGTTGCGGGTGCATCGGACTGCCACGCGCACCCCCGGGCCGATCACACCCAGCACCGGCATATCCGGATACTCCTGACGCACTGTGTCCAGCGCAGTCGCCGAGGAGATGTTGCACGCCATCACAATGGCCTTGCATCCGGCAGCATACAGAGCCCGGCTGATGCCCAGCGCAAACTGGCGCACCTCCACCAGCGGGCGTCCTCCATAGGGCACATGCGCCTGATCGGCCACATACAGCACCGGCTCCGCCGGCAGAAACGTCCGGATCTGCCGGACCACCGTGAGGCCGCCCAGTCCCGAGTCAAACACACCGATCGGCGCATCCCGATCCCTCATGGGGTGGCCTCGAGACTATCCGGTTTCTGCGTCAGATCCTCTGCCTGCGCTGTATCGCGCACCGGGAACGGAGTGGACCAGTCTGTCATCTGACTGTCGAAAGGTCCGCCCTCCACGGTGACTCGCATGCGTTCCGCACGGGAGAACCGGCCCACCAGCCGACGCAGATCGCGTTGCACCTCGGCTTCCGTGGTGTCACCCATGTTGGCCAGTTGCTGGAACTCTTTGCTGAAGTTCAACGTGACAACGCCTTGCTCGATCCGGACTTCCAGCAGACGCACGTTCCGGGGTAACCGGGTATCATCGCCGTGCCGTGCCAGATACGCCTGCACCTGATCCCGAAGCGTCGCCGGAGAGGGCCGGTCCTGTAATGGTTGCGATGTTGCTGCGGCAGGAGGTCTGGCCGGCTCCGCTGGCGGTGTGGCATCCCGGGGCGCTTCGGAACGATTGCAGCCACAGAGTGCAAGCGCCAGAACCAGTGCACCGGAGCGCAGCAAAAGAGAAGAACAGCGTTTCATGTCGTAACTTCCGAACTCCTGTCGGCGGTATCGGCTAACCAATGATGGGGCTACGGGTCCTCACCCGGTTCCGGTTCCTCCAGTGGACTGGCTTCCACGCGCTCTACTTCTGCCGGCCGGTCATCCTGAGGACGCCCCTCGATGTAATTGCGGATGCCCCGCACGATGGCCAGAGCAACCTTTTTCTGGAAGGCCGGATTGACCAGCAGGGCACGATCCCGGTCATGATTGATGTAGGCAATCTCACACAGAACAGCGGGCATCTTACTGGTGCGCAGCACGGCGAGCCCGTTCGCGTACAGGATGCCGTCGGACAGGGCGCCCCGGCTCGGCAACCCGGAGACCGCATGGATCGCCTGCACCACGCAGGCAGCCAGAGCACGGCTGCTGGCATCCCCCATATGGTAGTAGACTGACGTGCCGGATACCGAGTTCGGGCGACCATTGGAGTCATTGTGAATGCTGATGAACAGGTCCGCCCCGTTGTCGTTAGCCAGCTTTGTGCGATCGTACAGACCAACGTCCCTGTCCGAGTCGCGGGTCATGATCACGTTGACGCCACAGGCCTCCAGTGCATCACGGAGTTTTAACCCGATAGCCAGACAGATATGCTTCTCCTGTACTCCGTTGCTGACCGCACCGGTCGCTCTGCCGCCGTGACCCGGATCCACCACAATTAGCTTCCCTTTGAGGCTGCCGGTCGCGTTTCGCGGCACACGCAACTCCAGCGTGATGCCGTTGTTCAGCAGAGTCGGAGTGAACCCGACGACCCGGTTCAGATCGAGCGTGACGCGGGTTACGGGAGGGTTCTTCTGAGAAGTTGCTATGTGCAACCCGTTGATCAGGGGGTGCGATAGCTTACGACTCACCTCTTCCCCTTCAGGCAACCGGGGGAGAGCATCGGGAATATCCACCACCAGCAGCGTCGTGCCCCGCTCGTACCGCACGTACGGTCTGACCTTGCGCGACGTGAGGATTTCCAGTCGTGCCAGTTGATCGCTCTCCGGCAGAAAGGTAACGCGCCGCACTTCGGCAGGCACAGGTGGCACATTGCCGGCCGGATTGGCAGATGGGTCCTTCTTCACAGACGTGCCGGCTGCAGGATTTTTCTCGCCCTCCATTGGAGGCGTATTCGTCTGTACATCTCCCAGAGCCTGATCGGATGGCACTGCCTGTGCGACGCTGGCCCTCTCTTTCTGCCCGGGTTCCGCAGCATCCCCGGGCCCGGAGGCCAATCGCGCGTTGATCTGCGTGGCCACGTTGTCCATGCGATCGACCGCGCGCAGTGCGTACCCCTCCGCCAGTTCCACCACCACACGGGCGACCTCAATCGTGTTGCGCCCGTGCCGCAGGCGCAACGCCTGTTTCTCCCCCTCTGGCAGGGGACGCAGGACGAACTGCTCCGCGAATGTTGCGCCCAGACAGTCCACATAGCCGCGCACAGGGCTACCCTCGGTGAGCGTACGCACGCGGAAGGGGACCGGATAGTTGGTCAGAATGCGCAACGCGCCGTTTTCGAACCAGGCAGACAGAACCTTGACCAGCAGGTACACGGTGTCCCCCGGCCTGCCCTCCACGGGTTTGCCGGACGCATCCAGCGCTGGTGGTCGCTCCACCACGGCGTCCAGCAGCCGCGCCAGATCGGACAATGCGAACATCAGGTTGCCGTTGATACGGGCCGGCGCGATTTCTGCCTCCCGGGTCACGGCTCGGAATCGGACCAGCAACACATCATTACGGCGCCCTGCCTTCAACTCTCCCCCGAGCGCTTTGATGGTCTCCAGTGGCACATACACCTCCTGGTCGGAGGCCAGTGCCGGAGACTTCAGCGCAACTTCCTTGCCTGCAAAACGCAACCGGACCGGAGTCAGTCCCTCCAGGCCCCGGGCATGCGTCCCCATGCTCGCAAGCATCACGAGCATCATGAAGATCGGGAGAAGCGGCTTTCGGGGAACACGTTTCACGGCAGTATATCAACCTCTTGCCGGGTTCTATCTATAGCCTCAGGAGGAGCAGAACGGAACAACATCCCCATTGTGACAGGGATTGCGGCCTCGGCCTTCATTGTAGCCAATTCGCCTTCCAAAAGTCCATAGCTACACGCGCAAAACGATCCGGGAGTGTATCCCGCGATCCGTGCCCATGCCGCTCCTGGCATCCGTTGCGAAACTGCCCCGGATTCGGGCATACTATTGCGCATGAGCGATCAGACGTCGTCTTCTGCTGCCAGTCCTTCTTCCACGCCCATCCGACGGCGCATCACCCCGCGTGCTCTGCTGGAGGTCCGCCGGATCAGCTCGCCGCGCCTGCACCCGGATGGGTTGCGCGTTGCTTTCGTGGTCACTGAGGCCGATTTTGAAGAGAGTCGATGGGTGAGCCACATCTGGCTGACCGAGTGGGTTCCTCCCCCGCCCGCCAATGCGCTTCCCGGTGTCGGCGCCTCGCAGGCCGAGGGAACCAGGGCTCCGGCGCCGGAAGACCCTGCGCGGCAGCTGACCTTCTCCTATGAGGGCGAGCATCACCCCCGCTGGTCCCCGGACGGGCGCTACCTGGCCTTCCTGTCGGCACGCCCGGACCCTACAGCCCCGCCCCCGGAAGAAGAGGAAACCGAAGCTCCGGTCGATCAGGTCTGGATCCTGCCGGTAGACGGTGGTGAAGCGCGGCGGATCACACACACGAAGGAATCGGTGATCGACTACGCCTGGACGCCGGATGGCAAGGAGATCCTGTACCTCACTTCCGAACCACGTGCCCGCGCCATCGAGACCCTGCGCCGGGAAGAGCGCAACCGCCGTAAAGTCGATCCTGTTGTGGAGCATGACGATCGCCTGCGCCGTCAGGTCTGGCGGATCGATGTCGAAACCCGCAAGCCAGTACTGCTCTTCACCGGCGACTATGGCATTCAGGAGTGCGCCCTGTCGCCTGACGGACGACGGCTGGCCTACGCCACCAACTACACCGGCCTCTGGAATGACTACCATCGCGTTGACGTGTACGTGCGCGACCTGTCCACCGGGGAAGAGATCAGAGTGACGGACCGGCCGGGTGGTAAGCATGGTCTCTACTGGTCTCCGGACGGTCGACAGCTGGCGTTCCTTTCCTGGCTGGACCCGGAAGTCTCCTACTCACGACAGACACTGTTTGTCGTGAATCTTCCGCCCTCCCTGTGTCCACTGGAAACGCGCCCGGCAACCGGAGTACGTACTGCCAGCACACCGCACCCGGCCCCGGAAGCAAACCGCACATCTGCTGCACTGGAGCCGCGCCTGGTTACCGATCTGGACCACGATCTGACGGAGTTTCACTGGTCGCGGCACAACGGACTTTTCTACGCGATTGCATCGGTGGGCACAGGCAGCCGGATCGTACGGATCCATCCGGATGGCCGCACCCGATACGTCTCTGAAGAGCCTGCAGAGCGGCGTGAGCTGGACGTGTGTGGCTACAACAGTGCGCTCGTGTTTGTGCAGGAGACCGCGCAGAGCCTGCCGGAACTGTTCCTCCGGGATGACTTCGGGCGGGTGCATCAGTTGACGCATCTTAACGCCGGTTTCCTGGAAACCCATCTCCTGCCCCGGCAGGAAGTGGTGTGCTGGCAGAGCCCCGACGGATTGTCGATCGAAGGCGTGCTGACCTACCCGCTGGACTATCAGGAGGGAAAGCGCTACCCGCTGATTGTACAGGTGCACGGGGGCCCCAAGGGAAGGGCAGTGAATGCCCTGTTGCGCGGCTACTCCATGCCTGCGGTCTGGTCTGCTGAAGGGTATGCGGTGCTCCAGCCGAACTTCCGCGGGAGCGAGGGCTATGGCAACGCATTTGCGCTGGCCAACCGCCGGGATCTGGGAGGAGGCGACTTTCAGGACATTATGGCCGGAGTGGACTGGTGCATCGCGCAGGGGATCGCCGACCCGGAACGCCTGGGCATCATGGGTGGCTCCTACGGTGGCTACATGACCAACTGGGCCATCGGACATACAGACCGTTTCAAGGGGGCTATCAGCCTCTTCGGTATCTTTCATCTGCTCACCGACTACAGCAACTCCGAGCTCTCCCGGTGGGACCTCGACTATCTGGGCGCTTTCTACTGGGAGGACCCGGAGATCTACCGCCGGCTCTCGCCCGGCTCCTACGTGGAACAGATCCGAACGCCTACCCTGATCATCCACGGGGATGAGGATAACAATACGTTCATCAGCAACTCCAAAGAGATGTATCAGGCCCTGCGACAGCGGGGTGTGATCACGCAGTTCGTTCACTACCCGCGCGAGGGCCACGGGCTCAGTGAGCCCAACCATAAACTGGACGAGATCCGGCGCTGCCTGGCCTGGATGGATCGCTACGTGAAGCACAGCGGGGATCCTCCCGGCGTCTATCGCCCGGGCGACCCGGTGCCTCACGCGAACGGCTTGCTGGAACTGTGCGTGACCCGCGCCGAGATCGTTACGCTGGCCGGGCAACCGAAGTCGGCCCCTCCTGATCGCAAGCCTGTCGCGGAGGAGACGGCCTTCCTGGAAGTGCAGTTCACCCTGCATCGCCCAGATACCCGCGCGCCGATCGAGCCGGTGCGCCTGTCGCTGGAGGACGTTCGGCTGGAGAGCCGGGTTTCTGCGGGTGGTCCCGTGCAATTCCCTGCCGGCATCCCGCTGGAGGTTGCAGGAGTCCGATCCTTGCTGGAAGGCCATGACCTCCACCTGACGCACTACCCCGACCCGGACAACGGCCAGCTAGCCTTTGGCTTCGCGGTCGTGTTCCGCGTGCCCCGATCCGGAGGCGACTGTCTGTTGCGTGTGGCGGACTTCCCCCCGGTCTCTGTGTCGTGGCCTGTTGGGGACCCGGGTGAAGCGCCTCCGAAGTCCGACAGCTGAGGAAGCAACAAAGAGGAAGCAAGGGTTCCATGGCATCCCGGAGCAAGTCGCTTGACCACTGGTTGCGCTCGCCGCTGACGCTGGCCCTGTTGCTGCTCGCCCTCACCGGGATTGTCTTCGGCCCGACGCTGGCCTCTGCCCGTCAGGAGGTGATGGCGCACCAGGGCACGGACCTTGCGATGTACTTCGCCCATGCCCGGGCCTTTGCAGCACAGCACCTGCGGCAGGGACATATCCCTCTCTGGAACCCGCACATCTGCGGTGGAGTGCCGTTTGTGGGCGCATGGCAATCCGGCGTTTTCTATCCTCCCAACGCGATCTATCTCTTCCTGCCCCTGCACCTGGCGTTGAACGTTGAGCTGTTCCTGCACGTGTTCCTGTCCGGGTGGTTCACCGCACTCTGGGCACGGCGTTACACCACGCATCCGCTGGCCTGCCTGCTCGCTGGCGCGATGGTCATGTTCAGCGGAGCCTTCTTCCTCCATGTTTACGCCGGGCACTGTTCCCTGCTGGCAGCGGGCGCATGGATGCCCCTGTTTCTCGCTTCGGTGGACGGGCTGTTCCTGCCAGCGAGCACACAACGCCCCGCTCCAATTGCCGGCCACATGTTCACCGGCGTTCTGGCGCTCGCCATGATGCTACTGGCCGGGCACCCGCAGACCGTGTTCATCGCCATCGTCACCACTGTGCTGTACAGTGTCGCCTTGCTACCCGTATCCCGGTTTCGGATCCGCGCCCTGCTGGCGCTCGGGATCCTTGCAACCGGTGGCGTGGCCATCGGGGCCGTGCAACTGCTTCCGGGATTGCAGGCGGCCTCTGAAGGTGTGCGACAGGGCCCGCTGCCCTATGAGATGGCAGCGAGCCTCTCTCTCCTGCCACAGAACCTGCTGACTCTGCTGGTCCCCGGGTTCTTCGGGGATATGGTTCGCACCCCCTACTGGGGCGGGTATTTCCTCTGGGAAATGTGCCTGTTCGCCGGCGGGATCGGCCTGACGCTGGCCATCACAGGGGTGACAGCAGGAGTTGAGCGACGCCGCTGGACCTGGCTGGCAATGGCCCTTCTTCTGCTGGTGCTGGCACTGGGCGCGCACACCCCGCTGTTTCGCCCGCTGTACGAGCATGTGCCGGGGTTCAACCGCTTTCGCGGTCACTCGAAGTTTGCCTACCCGATGACGCTGTTTCTGGCGTTGCTGGCCGCGCAGGGCCTGCACTATCTACTCCACTCCCCGGGGCGTGCCCGGATTGCAGCGTTCGCGGCATTCCTTGGCGCGCTCTGCCTTGGCGGCCTCGGTGTGCTGCTGCTCCCGGGCCTCGAGCAGGAACTGGGTCTGTGGAAGCGGCTCGCGTATGATCTGGCGGCAC
>JANWZQ010000199.1 GCA_025054835.1 Chthonomonadaceae bacterium | reverse complement strand
TGCTTCCTCCTTTGCTGTTCGTTACCGTCTTCTGGTTCGGCCCGTTTTACGCGACCACGGGATCGCTGATCGGATGCTTTCTTCTTTCACGCTTCGTGGCTCGCTCCCGGATCGAGCGACGCGCCCTGCGCATGCAGGGCGCTCAGCTTGCGATCGCCGCTTTTGCGGCCGACCAGGTTCTCTCCACCATGGGGCGCTCCTGGAGCCTGCAATGGCAGTTTCTGTCCGACCCGCAGCTTCTCATAGACGTGACGGGCGCCCTGCGCCTGACGGTCACGGCGCTCTACGCGGCCGTAGTGTTCCTGCTCACCTACGCCCTGCTGCATGCGGGATCTCACCTGAGTCGCTGGCGGGCCTGGCTCCGCAGCCCGGATGCGGAGGCGCACTGTCGTCTGCTGTTGCGCACGTATGGTCTGGGCATGGGCTCGGCAGTACTGGTTGCGCCTCTGGGCACACGGATTGGCCTGATGGCCAGTCTACCCCTCTGCGTCATGCTGCTGCTGGTCGGACACATTGTGTGGCTTCATCGCGAAGTCGCCGATCTGCGCAACCAGCTACGCGTCAACGAGGTACTCGGCCATGCCAGCATCTCGGAGGCCGCCGAGCTCGATGTGCGCCCCCTGCTGACTGACTTCCTGCAGCTCTCGGAGCGACTGGTCTCCGCGGAACGGGCCATCGTCTGGACGCTCTCGCAGACAACAGGCGTGCTGACACCGACCGTCGGCCTGCCCGATAAAGGGATCTACGCTGACCACAAAGCCCTGTTCGGTGAAGGCTTGATCGGCCATGCAGCAGCCCGCCTCGCTCCGCGACTGGTGCCGAACGCTGCCCGGGACCGGCACCGCGGATACCGGGAACCGGCCTCCGGCGCATGGCTGCTCTACCCCATCGTGGTGCATGACCGCATCCTCGGCGTGGCGCAATGGATCCGGCCAGTACACCGCCCCTTCACGCAGGAAGATGTGCGCCGGCTCGCGGGCCTGATCCCGCAGGCTGCCATTGCACTGGAGAACGTACGTATCCGCGAGGCGATGCACCATCAGGCCGCCACAGACGGATTGACCGGCCTGTGGAACCATCGCAAGATGCAGGAACTGCTGCGCCATGAAATGCGTCGCGCAGCCCGCTATCACCGGGCGCTCGCCGTACTGATGATGGATGTAGACAGCTTCAAGACGTTCAACGACACATACGGACATCCACAAGGCGACCGATTGCTGCGCCGCATCACCGGGATCCTGCGCGACAGCATGCGCACTACAGATCATCTCGGCCGTTACGGAGGCGAGGAGTTCCTGGTGATCCTGCCGGAAACCACCAAGGATGATGCCTGCCGACTCGCGGAGCGTATCCGGAGCGCGGTCGAAGAGCACGCGTGGCTCCAGATCAGCGACCAGATCGTGCGGCGTACCGTCAGCGTCGGCGTAGCCTCTTACCCCGAAGACGCTCTGAACCCTACCGACCTGATCCAGTGCGCGGATGAGGCGCTCTACCGGGCCAAGCGCGCCGGTAAAAACTGCGTGGTCTGGGCCTGATCCTCCGTGCGCCAGCTTTCCTGAAATCCCCTCCCCCTGCCAGTTATCGCTATCGTAGCGACCTTCCCGCTCTCAATCCAATTTTTTAACCTGCCGCCATCCAGACAGATGGTGCCATTTTCCTCATCTTTGATCTACATTTTATTTATGCTATTAGGCATGTTGTGTAGGCATAACAAATATATAAAAAACATGCAGGTGTTAGATCGAAAGGAGATCACACATGAGACAGACGCTTTTCTTCCGATACCTGTTGTGCCTCTGGCCAATGACACTGCTCGGAGCGCCCCTGCATGCACAACCCATAGTCTACGCATGGGGCAACAACGGTCTGGGTCAGCTGGGAGACGGCACTGTAACGTCACGCTCCTACCCCGGAGGTGTTCTGGCACCACAGGAGGTCAGCATGTTCACAGGAGCACGTGCCATTGCCGTGGGTGGTGCCCACACTCTGGCGTTGCGTCGGGACGGCACCGTCTGGGCGTGGGGCAATAATGCCTCCGGTGAGCTGGGAGATGGGACGACAACCAACCGAAGAACCCCGGTACCGGTGAAAGGTCCTGGAGGCTCAGGGGTCCTGACCGGTGTCACTGCTCTGGCTGCACGCTCTGGCTGCTCGATGGCGCTACGGCCTGATGGTACCGTATGGGCATGGGGTCGCAATTTCTACGGGCAACTGGGCGATGGGACAACAACCGACCGTTCCACGCCAGTACAGGTGCGCGGACCCAACAACACCGGGTTCCTGACCGACATTGTGGCCGTAGCGCCGGGCGGGAACCATACTGTAGCCCTCCGCTCGGACGGGACTGTCTGGGCATGGGGAGATAACGAGTACGGCCAGCTGGGAAACAACACCACAACGAACCGTACCACGCCGGTGCAGGTACGTGGTCCCAACAACACCGGGTTCCTGACCAACGTCGTTGCGGTCTCTGCCTCGCTCTTCCACACCGTGGCGTTACGGGCCGACGGCACGGTGTGGACATGGGGCAGCAATTCCCACGGACAGCTGGGTGATGGCACGACAACGAACCGCACCACGCCAGTGCAGGTGCTGGGCCCCGGCGTGATCGCGGTATCGGCCGGAACCATGCACACCATGGCCCTCCGCTCGGATGGAACCATCTGGGCATGGGGCGGCAACTTTGCCGGACAACTGGGCGATGGCACCACCATATCCCGGCGCACCCCTGTGCAGGTGCGTGGCGTCAATCGGATCGGTTTTCTGACCGGCATCCGGGCGATTGAAGCCAGCAACACCGGCAGCATGGCACTCGGGCAGGACGGCACGGTCTACTCCTGGGGTTACAACGAGGAAGGGCGATTTGGCATCGGCTCCTACGCCGACTCTACCACGCCGGTTCCCATGTGCGGCCCGGAAGGTGAGGGACTGATGACCGAGGTGATCGCAATGGGCATGGGTCACCGGCACTCCACAGTGCTGCGCGCTGACGGCACTCTCTGGAGTTGTGGATACAACCAGCAGGGTCAGCTGGGAAACAGCGAGTTCCACATCGCGCTAACGCCTGTGTGGGTTGCCGCGCCCCTCGAGCAGAACTTTTTTCCTCGAGCGCTCGCGATTTCGGCGGGCAGAAGCCACACGGTGTTGCTGCAGGTGAATGGCACGGTCTGGGCGGTCGGCGGCAATACTTACGGGCAGCTAGGCGACGGAACAACAGTAGATCAGAAACTCCCGGTTCAAGTGCGCGCCTCTGACGGTTTTGGTTTCCTGACGCATGTAGTGGCCATCGCGGCAGGCGACGAGCACACGGTCGCCCTGAGATCCGACGGCACCGTCTGGGCATGGGGAAGGAACCATCAGGGACAACTGGGCAATGGCACCCTGACGGACCGCACGACTCCAGCACAGGTAAGAGGCGTTGGTGGGGCTGGCTTCCTGACAGACATCGTCGCTATCGCTGCCAGAGGCGCCCACACCCTGGCGTTGCGGCGGGATGGTGCCGTTCTGGCATGGGGCAGTAATACCAACGGACAGCTGGGCGATGGCACCCGGACCCGACGCACCACGCCAGTTCTGATGCGCACTCCGGACGGACAGGAGCTATTACGCTCCGCGATAGCCATCGCGGCAGGCGTGGAACACTCGCTGGTTCTGCGCGCTGATGGCACCGTGCTGGCCAGCGGCCGCAACAACAACGGACAGCTGGGCGACGGCACCACCGCAGAGCGTACTCTGCCTGTACCGATGCTGGGGCCGAATGGGATTGCTCCCCTGACCGGGGCCGTAGCTCTCTCTGCCGGCGACGCGCACTCGATAGTGCTCCTCAACGATGGCACTGTGCTGGCCTGTGGAAACAACGATGGCGGGCAACTGGGCGACGGCACCCGGACCCAAAGGCTCCTTCCCGTACCGGTCAGAGGGCCCGGTGGTAATGGCCTCCTGACCGACATCATCGCTGTTGCTGCCGGCAGTATGCGCACGATGGCGTTGCGATCAGATGGCACAGTGTGGACCTGGGGCGACAACATCGCCGGTGCTCTGGGCGATGGTACCACCACGCGCCGCACCACACCGGTACCGGTGGCAGGGCCCGGAGGGTCCGGTGTGTTGCGCAACACTGTGGCCATCTCGGCCGGAGGGGCCCATATGCTGGCTCTCAGCGGGGAAGGGGCAATCCTGGGGCGTATCATGCTGCAGGGCACTACCAGCGCCGGCTCCATCCCTCTGCGCATGGAGTTCCGCCCGGCCAGCGGGAACCTGCTCACCCGCACTATCACTCCCGATCCGCAGGGCCTGTTCCTTCTGGTCGATATCAATCCCGGAGAGTATCAGGTGGCCGTGAAAGGCAGTAAATGGCTGCAGAGGGTCCTCCCGGCAGATACCCGAACCGGCAGTGTGATTTATCCACAGGTTCTGCTGCCAGCAGGGGATGCCAACGATGACAACGCAGTGGACGTGTGGGATCTGAGCGCGCTGATTGCTGCCTTCGATACGACCCCGGGAGATCCGCACTGGAACACGGGCGCGGATCTGAATAATGACGGCGCAGTCGACGTTCTGGACCTGGACCTGCTGATCGGTAACTTCGATCTCCTCGGTGATCCGTAGAACCCTTCGAAGCACAGGGCGCGTCAGGTAAGTGCCGATCGCACTTCCTGATGCGCTTCTGCAACGTTACCCTCCCGGTCTTGACGCATCCGGCCACTGCCGTCTATGATAACGGGAGCGTTTCCACACCATATGGCGCGCCCGGGCTCCACGCGCCCTTCTGCGCCTCCGCCGGCGCGCACAGCCCCATCCCGGGACCGTAGCATGCCGATGCGATAGAGGTAACGCAACGCGTGCTCAACGCTACCGGTCCTGTGCCATCCATGAGAGGACATACTGCCTGATGAGGGTCGTTGCGATCCGGGACTCCACAGGAATTACAGCACTGGAAGGCGTCTGGCGTGCCCTTCAGGCCCGGTGCCCTGACCTGACACCGTTCCAGACATGGGAATGGAATGAGGTATGGTGGAAGCACTTTGGCGCACGCAAGCGCTTGCTCCTGTTGATCTTCCATGCAGGAGAGCAACCGGTTGGTATTGCCCCGCTGTACATCAGCCGGCATCTGGGCACCCCGTTACGCCGACTGGCATGGGTAGGTACCGGCCAGAGCGATTATCTGGGTCCCGTGGTTCTTCCCGGGTATGCCATGGAGGTAGCAGAAGCGCTGTGGCAGACCCTGCGGGCCTACCAGACCTGCTGGGACATAGCGGACCTGCAACAGATCCGTGCGGATTCGGCATTGCTGTCACCCTCGCTACTTTCCACAGAGGCAACCCCCCTGCCGATGGAGCCCTGTCCCTTCCTGACCCTGCCGGATGACTGGAGCGCGTTCACTGCACGTCTGAGCAAAAAGATGCGCGCGAACCTTGGCTACTACGAACGTCTGCTCTATCGCACTTTCCCGGATGCGCGGATGTTTCTCGCCGATGCCAGCACGCTGGAAGAGGGTATGCGTGCTTTCTTTGCATTGCACCAGAGCCGTTGGAACGCCCGATGGCTGCCGGGCGTTCTGGGCAGTCGTCGCGTGCAGGCCTTTCATTGCGAGGTTGCGGGACGCTTCCTGGCCAACGGCTGGTTGCGTCTGCATCTGCTGCAGGCTGATGGAAATCTGCGCGCAGCACTCTACTGCTACGCGCTGGGGAAGCGCACGTACTACTACCTGGGAGGCTTTGCACCGGAGTACGCCCGGTACAGCCCGGGCACCCTGCTCACCGCACGGGCAATCCGTAACGCGATCACAGAGGGGCATATCGAGTTCGACTTTCTGCGGGGTGACGAAGCGTATAAATATCGATGGCACCCGGAGCAACGGCTCAACTACCGTCTGCTCCTCCCGGGAGCCTATCGGGGACTGGGGGCTCTGACAGGCCGGGCAGGGTTGGCCCTCAATCGGATCGAAAGATATGTGGAACGCCGTCTCAAGGCCCTGACGGCGCAACAGGGGCACGTGGCGAAAGAGAGGTGAGCGCATGAAACCACTGTATCGCACGGCATCGGTTCTCGCTGTATTGCTGCTGGTAGCAGGCACGACCGGGTGCCGCACGCGGAGTTTTCTTTCCACCCGACAGGAGATCGGACTGGGCAAAGAGGGTGCGCGACAGATCGAGATCGAGTACCGGGTAGACACCTCATCGCCGGACGCCGAGCGTGTGCGCCGGATTGGTGAACGGCTTCTACCACACACAGATAAACGAGAGGTGCCCTACTCTTTCAAGGTGCTCGATGATCGGAATATCAACGCGCTCTCTCTACCCGGTGGCCCGGTCTACGTCTTCCGTGGCCTGCTGGATCTTCTGGGAGATGACGATGACGCGCTGGCCTGCATCATCGGTCATGAGCTCGGACATATCAATGGGCGGCATGCCGCGCGACAGATCTCTTCGGATTTCGCCACCAACCTGTTGTTGATTTTCGGGATCCCGGATCCTACCGCGCAACAGTTTGCCGGGCTGGGGGCCCAGATCATCGGGTTGAAGTACTCACGAGATGATGAGTTTGACGCGGATCGCCGGGGGCTGAGCTATGCCCGATTTGCCGGATATGACCCGCGCGGTATGATCCGTTTCTTCGAAAAGATGGAGCGCGTGGAGCGCCGCTACGGTGGCGGACCGCCGGAATGGTTGCGCACACACCCGCTGAACCGGGCGCGTATCCGGCGTGCTGAGACGCTGATTGAGAACCAGAACTATCGCTACGGCCAGTAGTACCGCTGGCAGGGGAGTCCCCGTGCAGCCCGTTGAGAATCTGATACGCCAGCTGCCCCCACTGGATCTGCTGGAAGAGGCACTGAGCCGGGACCCTGCCACGGTCCTGCCCGATACGCTGCTCATGAGCTCTGAACCCGGGACTGCAGGCTCCACACCCCCTCAGGGGGATGCGGACATCTCTGTGGTTGCGCCCGCACCCGAAGCCGTGCGCGCCGGACTGGTGCGCAACGCCCGCCGGGCCATCGCGCGCATCCGCCGGGAGAGCGTGCATGCGGAGCTTCCTCCGGCAGAGCATCAGGCGCTGGAGGCCATCGTCGTGGCCACAGGACGCCCGGCGATCCTGATCATGAACGGGACCTTTACTGCGGTACCGACCGGCTGGGAGATCCTGGAGCAGGTGCGGCCGGACATTGAGCGAACAGCCCGGAGCGTGGGGCGCATCGAGGTGACCGGCCACCCCGCGCTGGAGTGGGTGGGAACAGGCTTTCTGGCGGGCCGGAACGCCCTGATGACGAACCGGCACGTGGCCAAGGAGTTCGCCCGGAAGAAGTCCGCAAAAACCTGGGTCTTCGAGCCCGGCATGACAGCACGCGTGGACTATCGAGAAGAGATCGGGGCGATTGACGGCCTGGAGTTCGAAATCACGGGTATCATCGGCGTGCACGATGATTTCGATCTGGCGCTCCTGCGCGTTGCGCCGCGATCGGCCCGGGGTGACCGACTGCCCCCTCCTCTGCCCATCGCCACGCGTCCCCCTGCGACGGATCGCGGACGGCGGGTCTACGTGATTGGCTATCCGGCATGGGACGGCCGTCGCAACGACCCGGACGTGATGGCGCGGATTTTCGCCAACATCTTCAACGTCAAGCGCCTCCAACCGGGCGAGATCCTGCAGATTCGCACCTCGGAGGGGATTCTGGAGCATGATTGCTCCACGCTCGGCGGCAACTCCGGGTCCTGCGTGGTTGATATGGAGACACACCGGGTGATCGGTCTGCACTTCTCCGGGCGTTACCTGCAGGCCAATCAGGCGATCGCCCTGTGGCGGCTACAGGATGATCCTTTACTCCGCAGGGCCCGGGTCCACTTTCTCTGAGAGCCCGTGAGCCCTGCATCTATGCAACCGGGGAGACGCAACGAGAGATCCGCATGCGCATTCAGCTGGAATACGGCAGAACCGGTCTGGAGGTAGAGTTGCCCGACAGCAACGTGATCGGCGTGTTGCGCGAGACGCCGGCGCCGGCACTGCCGGATCCGGTAGCCGCTGTGGAACAGGCGCTGGCACATCCCATCGGCACAACGCCTCTCGCAGAACTGGCTCGAGGGCGAAAGAATGCCTGTATCGTGATCTGCGACGTCACGCGCCCGGTGCCCAATCCCATCCTGCTGCCTCCCATCCTTCGCGTTATCGAACAGGCGGGCATACCGCACGATGCGATCACACTGCTGATTGCAACGGGCACCCATCGCCCCAATCAGGGAGAGGAACTGCAACAACTGGTTGGCCCGGAGATCGCTTCCCGATACCGCATCGTGAACCACGATAGCCGTAACCCGGAGGCCCATTATGACCTTGGCATGTCCCCCAATCATGTACCGGTGCGTCTGGATCGCACCTACTGCGATGCGGATCTGCGGATCACTATCGGCCTGATCGAACCGCACTTCATGGCGGGGTATTCTGGCGGGCGCAAGTTGATCATGCCGGGCGTTGCAGCATTTGAAACGATCCAGAGGTGGCACTGCCCGCGCTTTCTGGAGCACCCTCTGGCGACTAACGGCGTGATCGAGGGCAATCCTGTGCACGAAGAGGCCCTTGCGATCGCGCGAATGGCTCCTCCAGACATGATCGTGGATGTGACCATCAACGAGGCCAGACAGATCACAGGCGTTTTTGCCGGAGATCTGGAGAAGGCGTGGCTGACCGGAACCGGGTTTGCAGCCCGCCACGTGCGCGCGTTCGCCCCGCAACCGGCCGATATCGTGGTAACTACCTGCGCCGGCTTCCCTCTGGACGCCACTTTTTATCAGGCCGTCAAAGGCATGGTCGGCGCTCTGCCCGTCACGCGTCCCGGGGGCAGCATCATCGTGGCGGCGGAATGTGCGGAGGGGCTGGGCAGTCCGGACTTTGCGCGCGTGCTTCTGGAGACCGAGGATCTCGAAGCGTTCGTACACCACATCTCACAACCCGACGTGTTCGTTCCGGAGGAGTGGCAGATCGAGGAGCTAGCCCGCGTTGTACGGCATGCGGAGGTCTTCTGTGTGACAGGAGGTATTCCGGCGGAAACGCTGGCGCGGTGTTTCGTCACTCCGATCGAGAGTGTGGAGGCAGGAGTCCATCGGGCCCTGCAGCGCCATGGCAGGAACGCGACAATCCTGGTCATCCCCCGGGGTCCCTACGTGCTTCCCTGCGTGGCCCCGGCGCGTACACTCTAGCAACGCTACCTGCTTGATTTTCCGGAGGGAAAGTGCTATACTTGCCCTCAGACGACAGTGCCCCTTTCATTTTTCATTACTCGAGACCTCTTTTGCCTGTGTGCGGGGAATTGGCCCTCATTCCAAATCCTACCGCAGGAGAGTCCGGAACCGATGGGTAGCCACGACAACCCACATCTCGAGCGAGGCATCGCATTCAAAATTGAGGGTCGCTACGAAGAGGCAATCACCGAGTTCAAGTTGCTCCTGAGCGAGGACCCCAACTCCAGCGACGGCCATCACCAGCTTGGGCTGGTGTACGGCTTCATTGGCCTGTTTGATGAGTCACTGGAGGAGTTGCGGCACGCTGTGACGCTAGCCCCCACCCGTGTGGACATGCGCAACGATCTGGCGCTTACCTACTCGATGCTCGGCATGTACGATGAGGCCAAACAGGAGTTCGAAGAGGTATTGCGCCGCGATCCGAGTAACAAACGCGCTCTGGAGAGCATTGCCTTTCTGACAGAACCGTCGTGAGCCCGGCATCTTCTTCTCCCCCTGTTACCTCAGAACCTGATTCGAGCGAATGCACCACCCGCGAGAGGTCCCACTGGTTTCCCCCTCTGTTCTTTCTGCTACTGGCCACGATCTTTTTGTGGCGCGTGGTCTTCACAGGCGAGGTTTTTCTGCCTGCATCCCTCCTGTACCATCTGGCACCATGGGCTGCACAGGCTCCTTCGGATCTATCGCTTCCTCCCTGGAACCCCCTGCGCTGGGACGGGATCGCCCAGTTCTACCCCTGGCGGCTGTTTGCAGCTCAGACCTTGCGCGAGGGGCTGATCCCTCTCTGGAATCCGTACCAGTTCTGTGGAACGCCGTTCATTGCTAACAGTCAGTCTGCCGTCTTCTACCCCCCGAACTGGATCGGTATTGTGGTACCCACAGCTCATGCTTTCGGTGTCAACACGTTGCTGCACCTGACACTGTGTGGATGGTTCACCTACCTGCTACTACGGCGTCTGCACTGTGCTCCGCCCGGTGCTCTGCTGGGAGGCGTGGTTTACACGTTCTCGGCGTGGCAGGTCGCGTGGCTGCAGCTGCCTACTTTTCAGGCCACTTCGTGCTGGTTTCCGCTGCTGCTGTACGCGATCCACGGTGCGTTTGCCCCGGAGCGCTCTGCGGTCCGCGCGCTCACCGGCATCGGGATTGCGGCCGGAATGATGCTTCTAGCCGGGCACCTGCAGATTGCATTCTACGGGTTGCTCGCCAGCGGTCTCTGGATGCTCGCGCTGCTGATAGCCTGTGCTCGTTGCCGGGGATGGGATGCTGCCTGTCGCTCTCTGGGGATCTGTGGGGCCGGGCTCGCAGCAGGCTTTCTGCTGGCCATGCCGCAACTGTTGCCGGCTCTGGAGCTGTCACGGGTCTCGCACCGCGCCAGCAGGCCGACGCAGGAAGGGTATCAGGCCTACCGGGAGTACGCCCTGCCTGTTGCGGGGCTGGTTACGCTGACTCTGCCGGACTTTCCCGGCGCCGACCATCTGCCCGATCATCCCTACTGGGGCTTCTACGTGAAGCAGGTCGAAGGCGGGGCACTTGCCATACGTCACAATCCGGCAGAGACAGCGAATTATGTGGGCATTACTACCCTGTTGCTGGGGTTGCTGGCTGTGATGCGCGCTGTGCGCGATCGCACCGGCATCTCTCTCTTCTTCATCGGGATGGCGGTGTTCTCCCTGTTGCTCGCGCTCGGCACGCCGATCAACGCGCTGTTTTACTTCGGGATACCGGGTTTCGGTCAATCGGGTTCGCCGGGCCGCGCGCTGGTTCTGTGGGCACTGGCGTGGGCAGTGCTGGCAGGGGTTGGTCTGGATGCGCTCCAGCGCAGGGCGCCGTCGCGGCGAGAGATCGGCACAGTGCTCGCGGGCTTTTTGCTGGTTTTCGCGACCGGTCTGAGTCTGGCGGCACAGGCGGTGCGGAACCCACCCGTGGGCCTTCCGTATCCGGTGCCATTGCTTGGCGAGATTTTTGGTCGGATCGGCGAGAACTGGTTGCGTCTGGGCCTGTTTTTCAGCGTTGCAACAGGAGCACTCTGGGTGGCCGCTGTCTTTTCGGATCAGGCGCGTGCGCGCTGTCAGGAGGATGGCAGGATACGGCCCGGCAGCACGCGTGTCATCCATTTCCTCACGTCAACCCTGATTGCGCTGGTGGTCATCGATCTGTTCTGGACAGGAATACGCACGAATCCTACGGCCCGGCCAGAGACGGTCTACCCGGAGACACCCGGGATCACCTACCTGAAGCAGCACCTGCAACACGACCGTATTCTGCCAGCCAATCAGCTCTGGAGTCTGTACCGTCCCCCTGCTGCCGTTCTGCCTCCCAACGCCGGCACAGTCTACCGTTTCCGCGATGTACAGGGTTATGACTCTCTCCTGCCCGGACAGTACAAGCGCCTTGCGAACGAGTTCGCACGCCCGAACCGTCTGGGCATCGTCGATGCCAGTCCGCCCGAGGTTGGCAATATGATCTTTTTTCAGAACCCCGGTGCGCCGGGTGTCGCTGCGCTTGGCGTCCGGTTCATCCTGACGCCTTCCGTAACCGTCCGTGCATCGGAAGTAGCGGTTGCTCCGCAGGCCACGCGCGTGCAGGACTCCGGCGACATGGCCCTATATGCCCTGCCAGATGCGGCAGGGAGAGTCCGCATGGAACTACCCCCCGGAGTGGCCGGCGGAGCACTCTCCTGGGAAGAAGATGGCCCGACCCGGGTTACACTCCGGGTTACAACGCCTCAGGAGGCACGCCTGATACTGGCAGACCAGTGGTTCCCGGGATGGAAAGCCCGGGTGGATCGGAGCCCTGTTCTGATGGAACGCGCTGGACCGGCAGGGGTCTTTCGCGCAGTGCGCGTGCCTGCGGGCTCGCACCGCGTAACCTTTCGCTACGAGCCCGCAGGATACCGGCTGGGATTGTATCTGGCATGCGGCGCGGCAAGCCTGTTGACCGGTTTGTGTTGCGCGGTATCTGGCAGGCACGTGCTACCGGCCCGGCGCCGGTGAGGCCACACGCTTCTGCTCGCGCCCGGCAGCCTGTTCCGGCACGCTCAACCCCATCGAAAACCCCCAGGTAGTTGCATCCTGCATGCACTCCACCAGAATGACGTTCTCTCCTTTTTCCAGAACCAGATCCGCGCTGGTCGTGGCCGCCCGCCCGGAAGCAGGAGCGATGTGGGCCAGCACAAGGTCCCCATTGATCCAGACGCGCATGCTATTGGCGGTGCGTACCTGCATGGCGACTGGAGTATCCCGGGATACGGTTACCGATGTCAGGGCATAGGCGATACTTCGCTTCGCGCTGGGGTAGTGCCGCTTCAGGTCGAAAGACTGAAAGTGTGTTTTCTCTCTCGGCATGTAGATACGCGCCTCCTGCATCTGCAACGCCTCCACCAGCGCGTCGAGTTGCTGCTCCGAGTAGGCAGGCGGCACGGTCGCGTCGATGCTGAAGGGTGCTGCTAACAGTTTCCATATGCGCAAGTATTCGGTTTGACCGCGAATGGACAGATCTTCTGCGTCTCGAGTGCGCCAGCGTGTGCGCTGGCGGCCGCCATCATTGCGTTCTTGCTTTGTCGCAGACCTGATACTCTCTTTCGCCGGTGTTGTCCAGGCAAAGCCTGCTACAGGCACCACAGCGGGCGAGGTAAGTGCAGGAAACCACAGGAACAACGTACAGAACGACGTCGCACAACGAAGCGCGCACGCCGGTTTCGCCTCCATGCCGGACTGACGCCACATAGATCTCTCCTTCCTCAGAACATACAGGGTAGGTGTCGATGTTGGAGCAGGATCATTCTCCGCCTGTCCCTTCGACACGGGAGATTGCGGACCGCGGTAACCGCCTGATGCTACAGGGCAACAGACAGTAAACCCGGCTTCTGCTCGATGAGAGGACTGGTAACCTGCGATCCGGCCTGAAAATATCGATTCACAGGAGCCCATTTTCGATTCTGGCATGCCGATACCGGAATTGCAGGTGGTGTTTTTGTATCACACCATGATACGTACTCCAGAAGGGTTCGCGTGCACCCCCGTAGCCAGAAGGAACGAGCCGGTGGGATGACGAAGAGGTTCTGTATCTGTGATTGATCACGGCCCGCGCTGCCCTGGTTATCCCACCATGTCCACACCACCCGCTGCCGAGATAACGCCAGGCGCTGGTTCACGGAAGTCCGCAGAACCTCTGCACGCCCACGGGGCAGCTCTGTCGCTCCCCTCGCGCAACGTGACGTGGCGCATCCTCATACTGAGTACTGTGCTGATCTTTGTGAACTGCTACTGGATCATCCAGGTAGAGGGCATCTGGCACGTCAATCACGCCACTGCGATGTCGCTCTTCTGGAATTCCACGTTCTTTCTACTGCTGCTGGTTCTGTTCAATATCTTCCTGCTGAAGCGGTTCTTTCCCCGATATGCCTTCTCACAGGGTGAGCTGATCACCTGTTATGCGATGATGACCATTGCCTCCGCGCTGGCAGGACACGATAGCCTGCAGCTGGGCATTCCGGGCGTGCAGGGTTTCCCGATCTGGTTCCAGTCGCAGCAGAGCTCACTGGGATGGGATACGTTCACTGGATATTACCCTGACTGGATCATGGTGAAGGATCTGGAGATCCTGCGCCCGCTGTATGAGGGACTGGGCAGCCACATTCTCTACACGCGACGGCATCTGACCGCGTGGGCCGGGCCAGTACTGATCTGGTGCCTGTTTATCCTGGCGCTCGGCACTGTGATGATCTGCCTGAATGTGATCCTGCGCAAACAGTGGATGGAGAACGAGAAGCTCTCCTACCCCATTGTGCAGCTGCCGATGGCACTGGCCGAGGACGGTGGGCGGCTCGATTTCTTCAGACACAAGCCTCTGTGGCTGGGTATTCTGCTGGGTGCCTCGCTGGATCTCTGGAACGGTCTGGCCACTCTCTTTCCCTCGATCCCTCTGATCGTGGTGCGGCACGATCACCCGAGTCGGAACCTCGGGCCGTACTTCGTGACCTACCCGTGGAACGCTATCGGGGATATGCCTCTACCTCTGTACCCTTTCATCATTGCGCTGGGCTACTTCCTGCCCCTGGATCTCTCTTTCTCGCTCTGGTTTTTCTATCTGTTCAAGAAAGGGTTGCTGGTCCTTGCGGCCATGATGGGAGTGGAGCCGGGTCGCCCGAACGCCTTCCCCTACCTGAATCAACAGTCGTTCGGGGCGTGGTTCGCCATTGTGTTGCTGGCGCTCTGGACGGCGCGCGGCCACTTCCGGAAGGTCTGGGAGAAAGCTCTGAACCCACGCAGCCCGGTGCTGGACGACTCACAGGAGCCCATGAGTTACCGTACTGCCGTTCTGGGCCTGTTACTGGGGATGGGGTTCCTCACGTTCTTCTGCCTGAAAGCGGGCATGACGCTGCTCATTATTTTGCTCTACTTCGGTTTCTTTTTCCTGCTCTCGATCGGCATCACGCGTGTGCGTGCGGAGCTGGGTCCGCCTGCCCATGAGATGGCCGGTAATCTGAACGGCTCGTTTCTGCTCACGATGTTTGCCGGGACCCAGGCTGTCGGCATCCAGAATCTGACCATCATGACCCTGTTCTGGTGGTTCTCCGGACGGGGATATCGCACGCACCCGATGCCCTGTCAGCTGGAAGCGATGAAGATGGCGCAACAGGGTGGAGTGAACATGCGCGGGATGGGTCTGGCCATGATGCTGGCGCTGTTCCTCGGTGGTCTGGCCTCCTTCTGGGCGGCCCTGCACCTGCAGTATCACGCCGGTATCAACCGTATGACTGATCATAACTGGGGTCAGTTTCAACAGCTGAAAGCCTGGGCCGATACTCCGGTTCGCCCGGACTTCTGGGGGCAAATCTGGATGGGAGTGGGTGGCCTGGCAGCCTACGGTATGCACCTGATGCGCACGCGCTTCCTGTGGTGGCCCTTTCATCCAGCCGGCTATGCTATCTCGCTCAACTTCGGGGCAGAGTACTACTGGTCATGCCTTGTGATCAGTACTGTGATCAAGGGGCTGGTGTTGCGCTACGGAGGCTACCGGCTGAACCGGCAGGTTATGCCATTCATGTTCGGCTTGATCCTCGGAGAGTACGCCGTCGGGGCGTTCTGGAGCCTGCTGTCGCTCTTCCTGAACCGGGGTCGGGTGATCAACATTCGCACGTACGATTTCTGTCCGGGTTAAAATCCGCACAGTACCTTACCGCATACTGCTATCGTCGTCCATGAAATCTGTATCCTCGGAACTATCATCTGTACAACCACGCGCCGTCACGTGGCGCTCTGTTCTGCTCTGCCTGCTGCTTCTGCCTGTTAACGCCTACTGGGTGGTGCAGATGGAGGTCGTACGGTACTCCGCGCATCCGACAACGATCTCTCTGCTCTTCAATACTGTCTTCGAACTGCTGGTGCTGACGCTACTCAATCGTGCGGTGCGGCGGATTGCGCCCGGTATGGCCCTGCAACGCGGGGAGCTTCTGCTGATCTATGCTGTTCTCTGCATTGGCTCCTGCATGGCCGGTCACGACATGTTGCAGGTCTTCGTGCCGATGCTGACGTGGGCGTTCCGCCATGCCGACAGCTCCAATAACTGGGGGAACCTGATCCACCCGCATCTCAAGACACATCTCTTCATCACCGATGAGAGGATTTACAAGGGGTACTATCTGGGCAACGACACGATCTGGCGCTGGGAGTACATTCAGGCCTGGTTGCCAGTGACGCTGGTCTGGACGCTGTTTGTCACAACGCTTTTTTTCGTGATGCTCTGCATCAATGCTATCCTGCGCAAGCAATGGACGGACAACGAGCGCCTCACCTATCCGATCGTCCAGCTTCCCCTGCAGATCACCTCCGAGCAGGCGTTTGAACGCCGGGGATTGTTCCGCAACCGCCTGTTCTGGATCGGATTCCTGCTGGCGGGTGCGATCGACACCATTAACAGCCTGAACTACTACTATCCGAGCATTCCTACGGTACTGACTCCCGGGTTCGGGCAGAGTTTTCAGGATATTGGCATCTATGTTACGCAGAAACCATGGAACGCTATCGGGTGGACTCCTGTCTCGTTCTACCCGTTCATGATCGGGCTGGGGATGTTCCTTCCGCTGGACTTCCTCTTTTCCTGCTTCTTTTTTTACTGGATGTGGAAAATGGAGCGAGTCGCAGCGGTCGCCATGGCCTACGATCAGGATCCCCGATTTCCGTATACCGAGAACCAGAGTTTCGGGGCGTACCTTGCATTCTGCCTGTTCTCGGTCTGGATTTCCCGTCATTACCTGCGCGATGTGTTACGGCGGGCGCTGGGCCTGCCTTCCCCGCTGGATGACTCACAGGAGCCAGTCCGGTATCGCAGCGCGTTGCTGGGCATTCTTCTGGGGGTTGCGGCTCTGGTCGGATTTGCCAGCTATCTGGGTATGACGTGGTGGATCGCAGTCCTCTTCTTCTTCATGTATTTCGCGCTGGCTCTGGCCATCACCCGGATGCGCGCGGAGCTCGGCACCCCCGTGCACGACCTGCATTTCACCGGACCGGAGATGATCATGACGCGCGTTGCCGGAAGCCGGGCGTTTGATGCGCAGAATCTGACGGTCTTTGCGCTCTTCTTCTGGTTCAACCGGGCTTACCGCTCGCACCCGATGCCACACGCGCTGGAAGGGTTGAAGCTAGCGGAACAGACGCGCACTTCCTACCGACAGTGGCACCTGGCTCTGTTGTTTCTGGGTGGGTTCGCAGTCTTTGTAGCGTTCTGGGCGATCCTGCATCTGATGTACGACTACGGGGCACAGGGGAAATCGCGCATGACCTTCGGTGCCGAGTCGTTCAACCAGCTGAACACCTGGTTGAAAACGCCACAGCCGGGAAAGTTCGCGGAGCTGATGGCTATCTGGGTCGGTTTTGGTATCGCTTTCCTGCTCCAGTGGCTGCGCATCCGCCTGCCCTGGTGGCCTCTGCATCCACTGGCTTTTGCGGTAACTTCCTCCTGGGAAATCAACCTGGTCTGGGGCCCTCTCTTTCTGGCATGGGTGTTCAAATCACTCATTCTGCGCTACGGAGGTCGTAATGGTTTCCATCGCGCGCTCCCCTTCTTCCTCGGTCTGATGCTGGGCCAGTTCGTCGTGGGCAGCCTGTGGAACATCTACGGCATCGCGCGGGAACTTCCGACCTATCAGTTCTGGCAGTGAGCGATCTCTGCAGGTGTCGTTCCCTGCAACAGCGCCCGTGGCGCTACTCTCCGCTAGATATCATAGTTGACTGTGACCCAGAGGACATCCAGATGTCTGTCTGGCCGGTTCCGCGGCGGGTTGATGTGATTGGCCATGTACCCCAG
>JANWZQ010000190.1 GCA_025054835.1 Chthonomonadaceae bacterium | reverse complement strand
GCACGCGGGATGCCTTGAGCGAGATCACCAGGTCGCGGAAGTCATGGCGCTCGCAGATCCGGACGTACTCCAGCGCTGACTCGACCATGCCTTCCGGGGTATCGCCCCACATCACGGTCAGACGTTCGGCCAGCGATCCGTGATTGACGCCGATGCGCATGGGGATACCCCGGGATTTGCAGGCCCGGATCACGGGCAGCAGCTCTTTCTCGATGGCTTCCAGTTCCTCGTCGATCTCCGCCTGTGAGTATTCTTCGGTGCGCTCCACGCGTTTGCGGAACACGAACAGGCCGGGGTTGATCCGGATCTTGTCCACGTAGCGGGCGACTTCGACGGCGATGTTGCTGCCCTGATGATGCACGTCGGCTACCAGCGGGACGTCCATGTACCGCTTCTTGAGCTGCGCTTTGATCTCGGCCAGGCACTGCGCCTCGGCCAGGTTGGGTGTGGTGACCCGGACGATCTCGCTGCCTGCCTGGTGCATGGCGATGATCTGCTCGACGGCGGCCGGGACGTTATGGGTCTCTTCGGTGATCATGGACTGGACCACGATGGGGTGGTTGCCCCCGATGGTGACCGCAGTCTCGGAAAAGCCCACGCGTACCGGGCGCGTGGGGCGGCGACGGTAGACCACTTCAGGAAGGCTCATGACCTCTCTCCAGACAGAAGACCGTTTCGACGGCTGTAGTATACCCTGTGACGCTCTCCCTCGTATTTACGCCCTCTCTCGTGGCGCGGGTTGCACTCTGCGTTCGGGCAGGAGAGCGTTGCCCGTCCCGCGAAACATGCGGCGGGCTACTGCCCGCGGGGGCAATCTGCAGGGGATGGATGTGTGGCAATACGGGGTTCTTTTTGGTGCTGCGGCGGTGGGTGGGGCGATCAACGCGGTGGCGGGCGGGGGGACGTTGCTCACTTTTCCCGCGCTGCTCTGGGCCAGCCAGCCCGAGATCGTTGCCAATGCGACGAGTACTGTGGCGCTCTGGCCCGGCCAGCTGGGCAGTCTCTGGGGGTACCGGAAGGAGGTGGGGCGTAATCGGCGTGCAATTGTTGTGCTGGCCCTGCCCAGTTTTCTGGGCGGGGTGATTGGCGCGGTGTTGCTGCTGCGTACCGGCAACGATACGTTCCGGCGTCTGGTGCCCTACCTGATCCTGCTGGCTACCTGCCTGTTCATGGCGCAGGAGCCCCTGTCGCGGTGGTTACGCCGGCGTGGTGCACAGGAGTCCGTTGCGCGCGAGGGAGCGGTTGTGGAGGCGCCTTCCCACGCGCCGTCGGTCGGGCGGTGGGTGCTGATCGTCGGGTTTCAGCTGGTGGTGGCGATCTACGGCGGCTACTTTGGCGCGGGCATCGGCATTCTGATGCTTGCGGCGCTGGGGTTGCTCGGTTTCACGAACATCCATCAGATGAACGGGCTGAAGAACATCAATGGGATGTGTATCAACGGGGTTGCGGCGTTCCTGTTCATCACGAAGGGGCTGGTGGACTGGCGGCTGGCCATGTTGATGGCGGCGGGAGCGATTACGGGGGGGTACACCGGGGCCGGGGTTGCGCAGCGCGTGGGGCAGAGGACGGTGCGGCGTATCATTGTGTTGATCGGTTTTGCGCTGACCATCTCGTTACTGGTCCGTCAGTGAGGTGTGGCAAGGAGAGGAGCGTTGAGAGCGATTGTGGTGACCGAGCATGGGGGCCCGGAGCAGTTGCGTTTGCAGGAGGTTGACGTGCCTGCTGTGGGGCCGGGGCAGGTGCGTGTGGCGGTTCGAGCTGCCGGGTTGAACTTCATCGATGTGTACCAGCGCCGGGGGCACTATCCGGTATCCCTGCCCTACACGCCGGGGCATGAGGCTGCCGGCGTTGTGGAGGCTGTGGGGGAGGGTGTGACGGGCGTTCAACCGGGCGATCCTGTGGCGTATCTGAGCGCTCCGGGCGCGTACGCCGAGCGGCAGGTGGTGGAGGCGGATCGCCTGATCCCGTTGCCTGCGGATCTGAGTTTCGAGCAGGGGGCGGCCTTTCCGCTGCAGGGGATGACGGCGCACTATCTGCTGCATGAGTATCGTCGGTTGAAGCCCGGCGATACGGTGTTGATCCATGCGGCGGCCGGGGGCATGGGATTGCTGCTGGTGCAGTGGGCCCGGCATCTGGGGGCGTATGTGATCGGTACGGTCTCGACGGAGGAGAAGGCGCAGGCGGCCCGGGAGGCCGGCGCCCATGCCGTGATCCTGTATACGCAGCAGGATTTCGTGGCGGAGACCCGGCGTCTGACCGGGGGCAGGGGGGTGGATCTCATCATTGACGGGGTGGGTAAGACCACGTTTGCCAATGATCTGGAGGCGGTGGCGACCCGGGGCAACATTGTGCTGTACGGGGCTGCCAGTGGCCCGGCTGATCCCTTTTCGCCCCATGCGTTGCAGGCGCGGTCGATCACGGTTTCCGGTGGCCGTCTGTTCGATTTCATCGCTACGGCGGAAGAGCGCCACTGGCGTGCGCAGGAGGTGCTGGCCGGGATCCGCGCGGGGTGGTTGCAGCTGCGGATCGATCACGTGCTGCCTCTGGAGCAGGCGGCGGAGGCTCACCGGTTGCTGGAGAGCCGGGCTTCCATCGGGAAGATCGTGCTGCGCATCTCCTGAGCGGGGCGGAGAATTCCAAACCGGGGGTGAGGGGCGTCCGTAGTACAGGGTGAGACGGGTTCCGTGGTTCGGGGGGTGTTATGCTCAGGCTGGAGAACATTTCACCTCAGGAGATGCCGGAGGTCGTGCGTGTTGCATCCGAGATGTATCAGCGCGATCTGGAGAGGCAGGGCGAGGCGCAGGAACGGCAGGCGGCCATACGGGCTGCCGAGGAGGTCGGGCTCCCCGAGGAGTATCTGCACCGTGCTGCCGCCGAGGTGCATGCGCGGCGGGTGGAGCAGGTACGCCGCAGGCGTCGGTGGCGCAATGGCCTGCTGGCTGCGACGGGAGTGCTGGCTCTGTTCGGCATCACCCTGGCGGGGGTGCGCACCCTGGATCGACCGGTGACACGCCCGGCCCCGTACCAGCTCCATGCGCAGGAGGGGTGGGTCGGGCAGTTCAACCGGGAGACGCGCGCTTCTGTGACCGTGAAAGATAGCGCGGTGATCCTCCGGGTGGACCGGTTCGCTCCGGATGGCAAGGGCACCTATTTTGCCAACGCCGATACCTATCAGGTGCCGGATCTGGGGGCGTACCGCTCCGTGCGATTCCGGGTGCGCGGTTCCGGTCTGCCCTATGTGCGCCTCTATCTGGAGAATGGGCCGCTGGAGCGGTGGCGTTCGGCCCTGATCCCGGTCACGCCGCAGGCGCAGGAGGTCCGTTTGCCTCTGGATCAGCTGGAGCGTCTGACCCGCGCACGGGTTGACGACCGTTTCCGCAGGCAGGAGTACCGCAAGCCGGGGCGGGTGGAGCGCCTGTCGATCAAGACCGGGGACTTTGTTAACGACGTGAGTGCGCGCGGTGAGGTGATCATCGACCGTCTGGCATTCGAGTGATGGGATTGCTGGCAGGGGGCATGGGTCCGGTTGCGGAGCAGGCGCTGCGCGCGCTTCTGGGTGCTGGCGCCTGCGTGCATTCGGGCGCGGCGTTCACGATCGGGGTCGCGAACACGGGCGGTGCGCGCGCGGTCCTGCAGGTGATGGCCGATGGGGTCGTGGAGGCTTCTGTGGGCGCGGTGGCGCGCGCGGGGTGTTGCGTGCGCTACGATCCGGCTACCTGCCTGCTGTCTCTGCGTGTGGATCCGTTCGGGATCCACACGCTCTACACGTTGCGCCGTGAGGGTGCGTTCTGGTTTGCCTCCGACCTGCGGGTCCTGCGCCGTCTTCTGGATCATGAGGCCCGTCTGGATCCGATCAGCCTGCACGGTTATCTCTGCTTTTCCTACGTGCCTGCGCCACGCTCCGTGCTCTGTGACGCTGGTGTTGTGCCGGCAGGGGGTTGCCTGCAGGTGGATGCCCGGGGACGCTGCACTCTGATGGAGACGGTGGAGTGGCGGGAGCAGCCGGTCGGGGTGTTCGATCAGGAGGCCGCGGTGTCGCAGTTGCGTGCTCTGCTCCGGCAGAGCGTGCAGGAGCAGGCGAGCGACCTGTGTGAGGCGAGCGTTTTTCTCTCCGGAGGTCTGGACAGCAGTCTGATCGCTGCGTTGCTGGCGGAAGCGGGGGTGCGTGTGCATCTGTTCACGCTGGATTTTGGCCCGCCGTACAACGGGGAGCTCGGTTATGCGCGGCAGGTGGCGGCGCATCTGGGTCGGCCTCTGCATGTGGTGCCCTGCGGGGAACGGCAGGTGCAGGGGGCGTTGCGGGCGACGGCGGCGGCCATGGAGCAACCGTTCGGGGACGGTGTGACGGTGCCGCTGTATCTGCTGGGGCGTGCTGCCGCGCAGGTGAGCGGGGTGGTGTTCAACGGGGAGGGGGGCGATCAGTTGTTCGGCGGGTGGAACAACAAGCCGATGGTGGCTGCCGAGCTCTACGCGGGTGCCGGTTGCGGGCGGGAGGCCGCTTATCTGGCGACGTTTCATCGCTTCTACGGGTTGACGGATCGCCTGTATGCCCCACGGGCTCGGGACGTGCTGCGCCGGGTGGATGCGGGTGCGTGGGTCCGACATGCGCTGGAGCGTGAGGGGTTTCGCACGTTGTTGCATCGCCTGCGGGCGGCCAATCTGGCTCACAAGGGGGCGCAGAACATTGCGCCACGGGCCCGGCAGCTGGCGGAGGCGCACGGGTTGCAGGTGCGCTCCCCGTTCTTTGATCCGGTTCTGGCTCAGTGGAGCTTCGGGGTGCCGTCGGAGTGGTTTCTGCAGGGGGCCTGTGAGAAGTATCTGCTGAAGCGTGTGGCGGAGGCTTATCTGCCTGCCGGGATCGTCTGGCGAGAGAAGCGCGGGATGGGGGTTCCGACGACGGAGTGGTGCCGGAGGGGCCTGCGGCGGACTGTTGCGGGTCTGCTTGCGCCGCGCCGTCTGAAGCGTGACGGGTGGTTCGATCCGGAGTATGTGACGGGCCTGATCCGTGGGACCGAGGAGGCTGCTGAGTTCCGGCAACGCCGGCAGGGTGAGAAGCTCTGGTTGCTGGTCATGCTGGCTGTTTATCGTGAGGCGCATGGCCTGCACAGGACGGGGTGGGAGGAGGCGGTCGCGTGAAGTGCATTCATTGTGGTGGGGACACGCCGTATCGGGCGCGTCAGTTCTCCAGGCGTTGCGCACACTGTCTGCATCCTTTCGCGTTTGAGCCCAGAAATCCCGACACCCCCGGGATTACCGATGGGCTGTTTCAGAAGGTGCTGCGGGATCTCTCCGGGAACGACCGGTTGTACTTCACGGAGCGGCAGTTGTTCTATGAGTGGGATCGCCGGCTGGTTCATCGCGCGTACTGGCGTGATCCGTGGGGGTGGGTGACCTTTCTGTCGATCACCGGGGGGATTGCCGTTGCGGTTCCGTTGTTTTTTGTGGGGCCTTTCGGGGTGATCCCGCTGGTGCTCGGGGGCGGTGGCGCCGCGTACGGTGTGTGGCGCAACCAGCGTGCGCGGGCAGAGCAGACCCATGCGGTGCATCTCACGTGGGACGAATTTCAGCGCAGGTATCTGAGCGTGTGGGTGTCTGTGCACGGGCGGCCGGAGAGGCTGCTTGTGCCGCCTGATCGGAACGCGGCTCCCGTGGAGGCCGGGATCGCCCCGGACGTGACGGCCTACAGTTTTGATCGCGCGCTGGTGGTGCAGGACGCAGACATGGCGGCCATGCTGGTGGCCAATAACTTTCATTTCGAGAACAACTGTGCGATTCTCAGCATCGATGGTTATCCTTTCGGGCGGCTGGACACGGTGCGGCAGATGCTCCGGCGCAATCCGCAGTTGAAGGTGTTCGCGCTGCACGACGCTTCTGTGCCGGGGTTGCGTCTGGCCCGGCAGTTGCGTGGTCCGGACTGGTTTCCCGATCTGTCTGTTCCGGTTTATGATCTGGGGTTGCGCCCGCAGAGCGCGCAGGCCCTGCGCCTGAACGTGGTGCAGCAGGCACCCTGTCAGGTGCCCGGGGAGCTGCGGGAGTTCCTGACGCCGCAGGAGGCTGACTGGTTGGAGCGCGGGTATATGGTGGAGCTGGCTGCGTTGCGCCCGGCCCGGCTGATGCGCGCGATTTATCGCGGGTTTGCGCAGGCCGGTCGTGCCGATACGGTTGAGGAGGTGGGCGGGGCGCCCGATGTGATCTTCTGGATGGACGCTCCGTACGTCTGGGTGGACACGACCGACTCCCGGCGGGATGCCGATGTGCTGGTAACGGATAGCTTCGGGTGATGGTTTCGGGGACGGTGCGTGCCATGCGGACGTGGTCTGGAGGCAGAAGGGTGTGCGCGCTCCCGGCGGGTTTCCGGGTTGCGTCTGGCCTGTGTGGCGTTTACGGCTCCCGGGATCCGGCACACGCGTTGCGGCATGCGGGTGTTGAGCCGGTGTGGCACAATGCGGAGGTGGCGTTTGGAGGGGCTCCGGTCTGGACGGACACGACGGGCCATGTGGTGGTCTGCGGGGATGTGCTTCTCTACAACGTGGCTTCTCTGCAGGCACAGCTGCAGTGCTCTGCGCGTGCGCACGGTGAAATTCTGGCGGAGCTGGTGCGGCGCTACGGGGTTGCTGAGGGAGCCCGACAGGCGCGCGGGATGTTTGCCGTGGCGATCTGGAGGGAGCCGGAGCGCGAGCTGGTTCTGCTGCGGGATGCGGTCGGGGCACGTACGCTGTACCATGCACGTCAGGGCAGTTTCTGCTGGTTCGCCGATCGTCTGTCGGTGTTGCGGCGCACGCCTGCGGTGTCCTGTGCGCTCTCGTTGACGGCGTTGCGTCATTACCTTTCCTGTGCGTTTGTTCCCGGGGAGGAGACGATGTGGCGGGACGCACAGGAGCTTGCTCCCGGGACGGCGTATGTATTTCCAGGAGACAGGCGTATTCTGTACTGGGAGCCTGTGCAGGGGGAGTGGGACCCGGAGGCGCCCCTGCCGTTTTACGCGCGATGTCTGCGTCCGCTGCTGGAGGATGCGGTGCAGCAGTGCCTGCCTGCGTCCGGCCCGGTCGGCGTCTATCTTTCCGGGGGGCTGGACAGCAGTCTGGTGACTGCGCTGGCGGCGCGGTATGCTCCCGGTGCTGTGCACACCTTTGCCATTCATTTCGGGCCGGAGTATCCCAATGAGCTGGAGTTCTCGGCTCTGGTGGCGCGCCATTGCGGCACGGAGCATCATGTGCTGGAGTTGCGCGCGGAGGTGGTGCGGGAGCATCTGCCCGAGACGCTGGCGTTGCTGGATGATCCGATCGGTGATCCGTTGACGACGCCCAACCTGTTGCTGGGGCGGGCGGCGTTTCAGGAGACATCTGTCGTACTGAATGGTGAGGGGGGCGATCCCTGTTTTGGTGGGCCGAAGAACCAGCCGATGCTGTTGCACGCGCTCTACGGTGCCACGCAGTCGGAAGAGGACGCTTACTTTCGCTCCTACCAGAAGTGTTATGATGATCTGCCGGAGCTGTTGACGCCGGAAGTGCAACGTGCCCTGCGCGATGCGCCTCCGCAATCGGCTCTGCTGGAGCCCTTTTTCAGCAACCCGCGCATGCCCGCGTATCTGAACCGGCTGATGCACATCAACGTGCGCCTGAAGGGGGCCGACCACATTCTGACCAAGGTGAACAATCTGACGCGTGCCTGCGGGCTGGTCGGGCATTCGCCACTGTTTGATCCGCGGATTGTGGAGGCGAGCTTCGCTGTGCCTCCGGCGTTCAAGCTGTCCGGGGCTACTGAGAAGGTGGTGTTGAAAGCGGCGGTGGCGGATCTGCTGCCACAGGCCATTCTTGCGCGCCCGAAGAGCGGGATGCTGGTACCGGTACAGGGGTGGTTCCGGCGTGAGCTGAACAGTTACGCGCGTGCCCTGTTGCTGGATCGTCGGGCACGCACACGCCCGTACCTGAATTCGGATACGGTGCGGCAGTGGCTGGAGTATCGCGGGGACGTCTGGTCACGCTATGGGGTCAAGCTCTGGTTGTTGCTGACGCTGGAGGTCTGGTTGCGGGTGCAGGAGGATCTGTAAGCGGACGGACGCAGGATCTGTGATGTGTTGCAGGCCGGCTCGATGATCGGGCCGGCCTGTGTGCGATACGTCTGTGGAGCGTTCGGTTACGATTACTCGGTTGCTGTGGCTCCGGGGCGGGGTTCTGCCAGCAGTTTCTCTACTGTCTTGATGACTTCGGGATCGGTTGGCTTGACTTTCGATGGGAAGCGCGCGACGACTTCGCCCTTGCGGTTGATCAGGAACTTCTCGAAGTTCCACTGGATGTCGCCGGCGTGCTTCGGGTTGGTCTCTTTGCTGGTCAGGAACTTGTAGAACGGGACCTGTCCATCGCCCTTGACCGCGATCTTGGAGAACATCGGGAAGGTGACTTTGTAGTTTGTGGTGCAGAACTCTTTGATCTCGGCCTCGGTACCCGGTTCCTGCATGCCGAAGTCGTTGGAGGGGAAGCCGAGCACGACGAGGCCCTTCTTTTTGTACTCGTCGTAGAGTTTCTGCAGATCGGCGTACTGGGGGGTGTAGCCGCACCTGGAGGCGACGTTCACGACCAGAATGACGTCCCCGGCGTAGCGGGCCAGCTTGACGGGCTTGCCGTCGATGTTTTTCAGGGTGAAGTTCAGGGCTTTTGGCACGGGGACGTTGGGGTAGTTTTTGTTCTTTGGCACGGCATCGGCTCCTTTGCTGTCCGGCTCCACTCCGGCGGCCTTCGCCTCGTACTCGTTGTCGAAGTTGGCAAAGGAGTACTTGTTGGCATCGTAGTAGAGGCCGCGGAAGTTCCGGGGCCCGCCGGGCTGTACGTGGCAGTACAGGCAGTCAACGCGTTCCTTCATTGCGAAGGCCGGCTTGGCATCAGCCTCGGTGCCGGTCAGTGCTACCGCGGCGAGCAGGACGAGGGGGAGCGTTCCCCTCTGCAGAGTGCGGACAAACAGCATGGCATCCTCCGTTGATCATGGTGTATGTGACAGGGCAGCCGGTGCTGCCGGTAGTCGATCGGGATCAGAAGCGGCGTTTGAACCATGTCGCGATCATATCCGTCAGCGAGTGCGTGGTTCCTGCCAGGATGAACCCGGACAGCAGGGCGGTTGTGTGCTCCGGTCTGGAGCGGAAGAAACTCAGGGCGCTGGCCCACTGCTGGCGGGTGATTGCTCCGGGGTCCACGCGCGGTTCCAGCAGGCTGAGGGCCCACAGTGTGACCCAGAGGATCAGGGTGCAGAGGACCATCAGGTAGCAGGCACGCACCACGCCTCCGAGCAGGAGCCCGTGCGAGAGACGTGACCGGTGCGGGATGAGCTTTTGATAGGGCCACCAGAGGAACCGCAGGCGGCCCCACCGGCGGTACTCTCTGGAGTCGAGGTCAAGGTCTCCTGCGCAGGCGTATCCGGCGAACAGGTACGATCCGGTGAACAGGGCGGCCAGCGTGACGTCGGGTCGAGGGGCCAGTGTGAAGTAGGCCACATTGGCCGCTGCTGCGGTGATCAGATTGACTGTGTCGTGGGTGCGTGCATTCGGCAACGCGCACTCCTGTTGTTCTGCGGGACGGTGTGTGCGGTGTCTTCGGAGTACCGACCGCTTACCCCGTGTGTGCCACACACAATCGGTACCGTGTTTTTCCGTAAAGAATTTAGAAGTCTTCGGCCTGTGTTCCTGCTTTAACCCGCTTATCCCCGGTATTGTCTGACGCGCTTTCCCGGTAGATGTCACAGCTGTTCGCAGGGTTGTTGGTGCCCTGCGTGTGTCTGGACCTGTGGCATATGGTCAATTCCGGGGGAACCGGGTAGGGGAGCTGTTCGTAGTCGGTTGTGACTGCGGGTCATTTTGTGACCGTCGGTCAGGAGGGAGCGAGGATGTCCGCAGATGTGCAGACTTCGGATGCGGTTGTGGTGCCGTCGCGTCGCGATCGGCGGCGTCATGAGACCCGGGAGCGGTTGTTCGAGGCGGCGATGCAGCTCTTTTCGGAGAAGGGGTTCGATGCGGTCACTGTGGAGATGATCACCGAGGCGGCGAATCTGGCCAAGGGGACGTTTTTCAATTACTTTCCCTGCAAGGAGGCTGTGGTTGAGCACTTCTTTGAGTTGCAGGTGCAGGTGCTCACAGAGGCGATGCCCGCGATACTGGCCGCTGCCGCGTCCGAGGTGTCTGCGGAGGGGGAGCATCCGCTCTGGCTTCAGATGCGGGCGGTCGCGCATCGCCTGGCAGATCGAAGCGGGCGGAGCCGTAATCTCACCCGCACGTTGATTGCGTTGACGTTCACCAATGAGAAGGTGCGTGAGGCACATATCAACATTCGCACCAAGGTGATCGGCACGTTTCGTGAGGCGGTACGTGCCGCGCAGGAGGCGGGGCAGCTCCGGAATGACCTGACTCCGGAGGAGCTGACGGAGTTTCTGTTCGGTATTTATTTTCTCGCGTTGTGCCGGTGGGCCATGGGGGATGCGCATGCGACCCTGCACGATGTGATCGACGCGACTTACAGGGTGGCATGGCAGGGGGTGTGTCCACAGTTCCGGGGCTCGTTGTGCACGCGATCGAGAGGAGAAAAGGAGCCATGACGCATGGAACGATCCGGGTGTGCGCCCGGAAGCGAATTATCACAGCCATAACAGTGCTGCTAGCGAGCGTTTGTCCGGCCGTGGCGATCGGGCAGGGGACGCCATTGCCGTTGCCCCCGGGGGTTACGCCTCTCCCTCAGGCCCTGCCTCCTGTGGGGCCACAGGCCCCGTTGCCGGCTCCGGCGCTGCGTATTCCCTCACCGGAGAAACCGGATCGTGTCTCGCCGGGGCTGGATGCGTTGCCGGCTGCTCTGCGCAAGCGTCCGTTGACGATTCAGGATGCGGTCGCCATTGCTCTGGCGACCAATCGCACGCTGGCGCTGGCCGGTGAGGCGCTGTTGCGGGCACAGGGCCGGACGCTGGAGACGCGCTCTGCGTTCAATCCGACGCTGGCGGCCACGCTCACGTATTTGCGCCTGAATCAGGCCAACAGCATTGAGTTTCCTGACGTTAATAACCCGGGGCAGACGCAGGTCATTCCGTTGCTCAATGACTCGCAACGGCAGATCGGGGTGCAGGCGACGTTGCCGATCGATCTGGCCGGATTGTTGCGTGCTGCCAACGATCAGGCCAGGTTTCAGGAGGTGGCGCTCCGGCTCGATATCAATCGGGTGCGCAATCAGATTGTTCTGGATGTCAAGACTGCTTTCTACGATGCTCTGCGCGCGCAGGCGCTGGTGGAAGTAGCGGAGGCGAACCTGCGCAACACGGTGGCGCGCTATGAGGAGGCGGATAAGAAGCTGCGTGCGGGAACGGTGGCGCGTTTTGACGTGATCCGGGCGCAGACCGATATTGCGCAGGCGCAGCAGCAGTGGATACAGGCGCGCAACACATTGAGCCTGAGCCTTGCCGCGCTCAATAACGCGATGGGGATCGACATCAACACTCCGATCACGCTCACGGCGGAGGGGGCGGTGGAGACGCCGCCAGGGGTTGCGCCACCGGGCAGCACGATCCCGGCGCCGCCGATTACCGGGCTCGCGTTGCCCTCCGGGTTGCAACTGGCGGTTGCGGGCAAGCAGGGTACGCCCGATAAGAGCGCTCCGCCGGCAGATGCGACGGCGCTGTCGCCGGCGGACCGGATTGTGGCGGCTGACCCTCTGCCGGGGGACGAGCTGTTTGAGACGTTGCGGGATGAGGCGCTTGCGTTGCGGCCGGAGATCATGCAGGCGGACGCCAACATTGCCGCGGCGAAGAAGGGCATTGTGCTGGCGCGGCGCAGTGTTCTGCCGTCATTTGGTCTGTCGTGGAACCTGAACTATGCGCCGGACACGGCGGGGTTCGCGCCGATCATCACCACATGGCAGGCGGTGGCGCAGGTCACCATCCCGCTGTACGATGGTGGTCTGGCCCGTGCGCGCAGTCGTCAGGCGCGTGCGGATGTCGCGACTGCGGAGACGAACCGGCGTGCGGTGGTGGATCAGATTGTTCTGGAGGTGCGGCAGGCGTATCTGAACCTGCTGCAGGCACGCGATCGTGTTGCGGTGGCCAATCAGGCGCTGGCGCAGGCGCAGGAAGCGTTCCGTCTGGCGCGTGTGCGCTACGAGGCCGGGGTCACCGCAGTGGCCGGGGTCTCGCCACAGATTGAGCTGAGTGACGCGCAGACGGCGCTCGTGCAGGCACAGTCCAACCAGATCAATGCGTTGTATGACTACAACAACGCGCGCGCGCGGCTCGATCGGGCTGTGGGGCGGTACGCGTTTGTGAATAACGGGCCGGGGTACCCGGCGCCTCCTTCCGGGAAGGTGCTGGGCCATTCCAGCGGGGGTGGTAATCCATGAGCAATATGCGAACAGGGCAGTTTGTTCTTCTAGTGCTGGCGGCAGGAGGTGTCTGGGTGACCGGATGCCAGCGTGGCGGTGGATCGGCGAGCGCGGGGTCCGCGCAGGCCAGAGCGTCGGTAGCAGCCGTACAGGTGGCGGTCACTCCGGCGCGTGTGCAACCGGTCTCCGAGGTACTGGAGGTCACCGGCGCGTTGAGTGCGCTGCGCGATGTGACGGTGGGTGTCAAGGCGGGTGGGCGGCTGGCTGCCGCATACTTCCGTGAGGGGGATGTGGTGCGCGCCGGTCAGGTTGTGGCGCAGCAGGATCCGGTGGATCTGCAGGCGCAGGTGGATGCGGCGCGCGCGCAGGTCAATCAGGCGCAGGCCAACCTGGCGCTGGCGCAGGCTCGACTGGAGCAGGCGCGGGTGGCGGAGCAGAGTGCGCGCACAACACTGCGGTTGACGGATGAGCAGACCCGGGCTTCGGTGAAGCAGGCGGAGGCGAGTCTCGTTGCCGCACAGCAGCAGGCCGCCATTGTGGAAGAGGGGGCGCGGCCGCAGGAGCGCCAGCAGGCGGAGGAGAACGTTGCCGCAGCCCGTGCGGATCGGGATAAGGCGCGGGCAGACCTGAAGCGTTACCAGGCGCTGTACCGCGAGCAGGCGATTTCAGCCCAGCAGCTGGATCAGGCGCAGGCGATTGCCGATGCGGCAGACGCACGCTACAATGCGGCTGTGCAGGCCCTGAGTCTGATCAAGGAGGGGGCACGTCAGGAGGAGCGTCGCCGTGCGCAGGCGCAGGTGGAGCAGGCGAAGGAGGCGCTGGCTGCTGCGGTTGCCAGTCGGGATCAGGTTCAATTGCGGCAGGCGGATCTGGAGAACGCACGTGCCGGGGTACGTTCTGCTGTGGCCGGTGTGCAACAGGCGCGGGCGGCCCTGCAGCAGGCGCAGGCCTCTCTGCGACTGGCCGAGCAGGCTCTGCGCGACACGGCCATCGTGAGCCCGATCCACGGGGTTGTGGCCGAGCGCAAGGCGGAGCCGGGAACGCCTCTCTCCACGGCGAAGCCCGATGTGATGCGCATTGTGGATCTGGACTCGATCTACTTCGATGCGCAGCTTTCCGAGACGCAGTATGCCCGGGTTCGGGTCGGTATGCCTGTCACTATTCGCATCGATGCCCTGCCCGGGCGGACGTTTGCGGGGCGTGTCGCAAAGATCTTTCCGGTAGCTTCTGCGACGGCCCGTGCCTTTACAGTGCGCATCGCGATCCAGAATCAGGACCGGTTGATCCGCCCGCAGATGTTCGCGCGGGGCGAGATCCGGCTAACAACGCGCCCGAACGCTGTGGTGGTACCCCGGGATGCGCTACTCGATTACGATCGGCGATCCGGTCGTGTCATGGTTGCCCGGGGAAACAGAGTGGAGGAGCGGCGTGTGCGCACGGGTGTGGTGCAGGGGGGAATGGTCGAGATCGTAGAAGGGGTGCGTCCCGGGGAGCAGGTGATCACCACGGGGCAGGCTCAGGTGCGCGACGGCGACACGATCGATGTGGTGGCCGGTGGTCGTGCGCCACAGCAGGTCAGCGAACGGTAGCTGTGTTGCGACGGGGCAGAAACACGGGAGGCGCCCGGAAATTCCCGGGCGCCTCCCGTGTTCGGTATGTTCGGGCGTGGGGCTTCAGTTCACCTCTACGACAGCAAACTTTTTGATGTTGCCTGTCTGGAAGAGCAGTTTGACCCTGTCGCCTGCTTTCAGGCCGGCAGTTGCCTCTTCGAAGTCTTTCGTGGTCTGGATCTCCCGGTCGTTGATCCGGAGAATGAGGGTGCCTTCGGTCAGCTCTTCAATGTCGTATGCGGAGGATGTGGGTTCTACCGATCTGACTACCACGCCATTTGCCTCTGCTGGCAGGCGATAGCGCGTGCGGAGTTCCCGTGTTAATGGTTGCACCTGGATGCCGAGTCCGGGTTGGCGTGCAGGCCGTTCCCGTTGTGGCGTGATGTCGGGTGCCTCTTCCAGTGTTGTTGTAAGGCGTTTTTCTTTGCCGTCTCGCACGATCCGCAGCTCGATCACAGTTCCCGGGGGGGTTTGCGCGACGATGGTCCGGAGGTCCAGCTCGTTGCGCACCGGCCTGTCGTTGATGGCGATAACCACGTCACCGGCCTGCAGTCCTGCGGCGGCAGCAGGGGTGCCCGGATCCGGTTCCAGTTCGATCAGGGCGCCGCGTTCGACTTTCAGGGTGGAGGCCAGGCGGGGGGTCACGTTGGTCGGCTGGACTCCCAGGTAGCCGTAGCTGACTTTTCCTTTTTCCAGGAGCTGGTCGATGACGAATTTGGCTGCGTTGATCGGGATGGCGAAGCCGATGCCGATGCTGCCTCCCCCGTCGCTCTCTATGGCAGTGTTGATCCCGATGACTTCCCCCTTGAGGTTGCAGAGTGGCCCGCCAGAATTGCCCGGGTTGATCGCCGCATCGGTCTGGATCATGGAGGGGTAGAAGCGGCCACGGGTCGGGTTGTCGGCGTCCTGTATTTCCTGACGGCGGTTCAGGCTGCTGATCACGCCGACCGAGAAGGATCCTTCGTAGCGGTAGGGGCTACCGATGGCGATGGCCCAGTGGCCGACTTTCACGGTATCGGAGTCTCCCAGCTGTGCACAGGGCAGGGGGGTAGGGGAGTCGATCTTAACCAGGGCCAGATCGCTGCGGAAGTCTCGCCGCACCTTCCCCACGAATTCACGCCCGTCGTACAGACGTACGGTGACCCGGTCTGCTCCGCCGACGACATGGTCGTTGGTCAGCACCCAGCCTTCCGGGCGGATAATCACGCCGGAGCCGGTGCCGGCGGCGCGGCGCGGGTTACGCCGGAACGGGGAGAAACGCCTTTGATTTTCGTTGTCTTCCACCCGGGAGCTGAGAACGGTGACGACAGCGGGTTCTACCCGTTCTGCAACTTCGCTGAACGCGTTCTGCAGCTCATGGAGCACGGCGAGTGTGGTGCCAGTGCGCTCTGTTTTTTCCTGCGCTCCTGCTGTACTGGATAGCAGGACGGTACACAGCAGCCCGGCTACGCGCAGGGTGACTGCGCAGGAGGGGTAGCGCCGGGCGCGGGGCCTGTCTTGCTCGCTGGTCTCTCTCCGCATGGACTAGGGTCTCCTTCTCAATCGCATGTGTCCCGGATCGGTCTCGCCGGTGTCGCGCCGGGGGATCGGGTGCTCCGGGAAGGTATGGATGTCTCTTTATACGATCACACGGGCCGCATGATGCACGGCGTTGTGTGAGGCATGGGAGGCCCGCTCCGGAATGTTCTTTATGTTTTCGGTAGAAGTGGGGGCGCTTCCTACTAAAAAAAAGCCCGACCTGAAGGTCGGGCCAGTGCGCTTTCTTCGGAGGAAGTGAAGAAGTGTCTTGATGTGTCTGAGCTCAGTGTGTGCGATACCACCCTCGACGCAAGTCTACTCCTTCGTAGAGATGCGGCGATGCATATGGTTGTGACGAGAGCAGAGAGGCTGACATGTACTGTGCCGGTGTGTAGCCGTAGCGTGACGGAAGCGCCGATGGGCCGATCGCGATCCCTGCTGTGGTGGGTTCGTTGCGGAACAGAAAGCTATCGGTTGGCGCCGGGAACGGCGAAGAGGGTAGAACGCTGGTCTGTGCGGCGACAGGTCGGGACCACTCCATCCGGTCATCCTCGTGCGGTGCGATGGTATGGGCCAGAACGAACGCGAGGGCCACGCCGGCAACGGCTCCGGAGAGCATCAGACGCGGCGAGGGGAGTGTTTCGCGCAACGGCCGGAAGAAGCGCTCCCAGACTGATGCTGATCGATTTCGGGCCAGAGCCGCCTCTTCCGCTGCAATCGCGGAGAAGATGCGCTCCGGGAGTTCCCGGGGCGGCTCATGCGCACGCAGGGAGCTGATCAACCGCTTGGTTGTCAGGAGCCCCTGATGTTCGGCGGCACATTCCGGGCAGCCAGAGAGATGCTGGCGGACAATGCGGTGCTCGAAACCGCTCAGCTCACCGTCAATGTAAGCGGAGAGGCGCTGTTGCACGTAACGACAGTTCACACTCAATCTCCTGAACATCATGCAGACTTTCCGCTAGCAGCCTGACCGGGGCCTGTGTGTTTGACGAGGCCCGGCGGAGCCCGGCTCTACGGGCAGGGTCGGGATCATGGCGTGCCACGCACGGCCAGAGCGGATGGTGGCGCCATGCGCAGCATCTGACGCAACAGTTTGCGACCCCGATGGAGCCGGGAGCGCACGGTTCCCAGCGAGCAGTTCATAGCTTCCGCTATCTCTTCGTAGGAGAGCCCTTCGATGTCGGCCAGAACGACAGCGACGCGGAACTCGGGAGGAAGAGCTTCCAGAGCGGACTGCAGGGACTCTTCCAGCGCACTGTCGAGCAGTTGACGTTCCGGGTTGCTTTCGAAGTCCGGTATCTCCAGGAGAACCTCCGCATCGCCGGGGTCGCCAGCATGAAGCGGTTGATCCAGCGAGTGCGCTTTGAACTTCGGGCGTTTGCGAAGTTCGTCGATGAAGACTCGTGACATGATGCGATAGAGCCAGTTCTCAAAGGGCATCTCCCGATTATAGCGGTCGAAGAATCGGTACGCACGCAGGAAGGACTCCTGGGTCAGGTCTTCCGCGTCCGCGCGATTGCCGGTCAGGCGATAGGCGATGTTGTAGGCCTGCCGGTGACAGCGGCTCACCAGCGCGTCGAATTCCCGGCGATCGTTGCGCAGAACGCCTGCGACCAGAGCAGCACAGTCCATCCGGTTTCTCCCTCACCTTCCGTTACGGGGGATTTCTGGCCGGAAGTTCCCGGCGGTGCATCCTGCAACGGAGCGTGGTAACGGGGGGCTCTGCGCAGGGGGAGTTACAGCGTGTAGAGGGGATTGTGGCAGACATAATGCTCGAATGCGCCGAAGGGGCGCGAGCTCATGAACAGGTACTGAAAGACGATCTGCCAGCGGCACTCCAGAAGCCAGCGGAGCACCTGCTCGTTGGTGCCGGGTACGGCGAAGTGGTGCTCCGGTGACGGGTCGAAGTCCCCCCGGGAGGCCGGGAGAGCGCAGTGCACCGCGGCGATGTGCGCGATCATCCCGGGCAGATCGCTTGGGTCCTCGGCCAGTATGGGGCCACTGGCGTGCGGGCCCAGATACGCGTAGCCAGCGATCGGCCCTCCTGCGCCCGTGTCCGGAGACCTGCGACGGAAGATCCGCGCGCTTCCCTGCGGTCCCCCCATTTCCCGGGCCCAGTGCCGGTGCTCCTCCGGGCGTGCGTATCCGACGATGCGGCGATCCAGCGCATTGATCGCCTCGGCGGCTTCCCCCTCGAAGAAGAGGGGCTCGGCCAGCAATGTGGCCCCGTTGTGCTGCGCGCGGCGTGTGGGGAGCGTGAGCCGTGTGTCCTGTATCTGGCAGCCGGCAGGGGCTACGAGGCTTTGCAGGGAGCCGGCAAGCAGCAGCATGGGAATACGCGGGAAGCAGCCGGCACGGCGGATGTAGAGGGCATCGGCGCGCGCATTCTGCGAGGCGAGCACGTAGCGGGTCTCCGCGCTGGCGCTGTCTCCGTCGGCCAGACAGCACGCCAGCAGGGCCCCACCGATACCCCGTCGCTGGTATTCTGGCAGCAGAAAGAATTCGTTCAGGTTCCAGACGCGTTCGCGCACGGTGCTCCGGGCGTAGCCGACCGGGCGCGCCCGGCCGGCACGAGACACCTCCTCTGCCACCCAGAAGCTGCACTGCGGGGAGGTACGCAGGTGCGCGCGCATGGCCGCGTGGTGCGACCATGTCATCTCGCACCCCATGGCCCTGCGCATCACGTCGAACGTAGCGAACTCATCGCTGTCGGTGCCTCGCCGCAGGCGAATGCCACGGGGCAGGGGTATCTGCATTGCATCCGGTGAGAACCTCAGGTCGGCCACAGCACGCCTCTGGAGCAGGATGTACAGTGAACCTGTTCGCCTCTGCGCACGGTGTTTCCTTGTACAGGGATGCTCTGGCCTTACCTTCGGGGGGCGTGCCAGCAGTGCTACGCGGGCAGGGGCTCCGGCTCCGGTTGCGCGTGTTGCACCTGTCCCCGGTGCCCCAGATGCAGCCGACGGCACCAGTGGCACCGGTAGATCTGAAGGCCCTCCGAATACTCCGGGTGGTACTGCAGGTGATAGGACAGGGCGATCAGGGCCTGCTTTTTGGTCTGGTACCGGCGTTTCGAGCGGCACCGGCGGATGTACGCTTCAGACGGCTTCCACAACATGATCGTCCTCCCGGTGTACGTGCGGATCATGCGCGGGTCCCGGATGCACACGTTTGCCATCAGGACTTTCGCGCTGCGCCTGATGCAGGGAATACTGGCGGGAGCGGGAGGGGAACCGGAAAACAGAAGCTGCGCAATACGTGCCGGGGTGTCGATGGGGCCGGAGCAAAAACGATGTGGGGCGGCTCCAGCGTCTGCATCGCATCGGAGCCGCCCAGTACAACCGTGCTGTTCAGGCAGCAGGACCGGCGTGTGTGGCCTGCTACCCGGACGGTTGCGTCTCTAGTTCGAAGGGGTTGCCGGGAGCAGGCGTGATTTCCAGCCTGACCCGGAACCGTAGATCACCAGGAATTGAGAGCGTCCCGGTTCGATATCAATTGGTGGGGACGTGAACACGGTGTCTGTGCTGTACTCCCAGCTGGTGCCCCGCCGGAGAACCACCCTGCACCTGCTGCTGGACAACGAGGTCCGTCCGATGCCGTAGTCCTGATATCCACGCCCGCCGCGTATGAACCTGTCCGCGGAGAACACCTCGTTGTCGTTGTTCGCATCGACGATGCCGACCGCAAGGTCCTCCCGGACAGGCGAGTTCACCACAACGTAGAGAACCATGTAACCGAGCGCTGCATCGCCATCCATCGCGTTCACTGCCAGCACGCGTGCTGGCAGGCCATCCGGGCCTACATGCTCTCCGATGAGGAAGAAGTTCTGGTACTCGCCGTTGAACCGGCTTGCGCTGCCCTCTCCCCGGACCTGCCCGTTTTCCAGGAAACGCACCTTCCAGACGCCCACGCCACCGGCCGGTCCGGTAACGCCCCCGGGGGAGAACCAGTTGCTGACCTGTTCGAAGCCCAGGCCCTCCACATACGGGAAGAAGACATTGGTGTTCTGGATCTGTGTTGCCGCAGTAACCGGGCCAATTCCGGGCTCGAAGTGCAGGTACCGGTGCAGGCGGTTCCGGGGATCATCGCTCACGGTGACGGGGCGGGGATCGGACACGATGGAGCCCACGCGTGCGCGGATCTGTGCGGTGCCTGCTGCTCTCCCGAACCCCCAGCGGCCTTCGCGCACCTCCAGGATATCCGGATTGAGGCTCTCGAAGGATACCAGATCCGGATTAATCTCGATGAGAAATCCGCCGGGGTCAAACGCGTTGAAACCGAGGCGCGCTGCATGCCCGGTGGCGATCTGCTGCAGGTCGGCGACTTCAATGCGGCCGATACCCAGATTGGAGAGGGGGGTCACTTCAATGGTGCGGGACTTGCGCGACTCGAAGTCGATGCAGGTAAGCACCGTGTTCCCGTCGGCTGCGCTCATGATCCGGACCACTGCGGTGGGGCCGTTGCCGCCGGAGACGATCTGCGCGACGGCCAGATTCTGGATCTGCCACGACCACGCATCCGGTCCGACCAGCACGACCCTTCCCTCGCGGTCGAACGCGGTCGCCACGACCTCCACTTCCTGTCCGACCTCGGCAGCGACCCCGGCCGGGGAGAGTTCCACGCGCTCGATGGTGGACTCCAGAGTGATCGACTGGCGTACCACGGTGTCGTTCTCGGTACGCACCGAGGTCGATCCGAAGGCCTGCGGCGTTCCCTGCCCGGCGTCATCCGGGTGCGCGGTTACGTCCAGCGTTAATACGGTTGCTGGAAGGCCTTCGATCAGCACCTGCCGGGTGGACTGTCCGGGACCCGGTCGGCTCACCACGACGGTGCGAACAGGCACATCACCCCGCCGGATAAACACCTTGATGCTACTGGCACCGCTCGGGATGAGGCGTGAGCGTTCCGGCCAGTCCACCCGGAGTTCAATGGCAGCCCGACCATCCACCGCCCCGGTCGAGGGTGCACGGGATGCACCGCCGCATCCGAAGAGGACCGGGATCGTCAGCGTAACGAAAAGAACCTGCGTTCTGAGAAGCCAGCGCCGTGTCATCGAATTGTCACCTCCACTGCGCCCGTGTCGGGGATGAAGCGGTCAAACACTGTGACCTCGTAGAATCGCCAGGGGTCGAGCGATATGTCGCCCAGGACCAGATCACCGTCCCAGACAGAAGCCCGGACACCCCCCGTGCCCTGCACAACGGCTTCCAGTTGTACGCGGGCCCCGTCGGAGGGCGTGGTGACCCGCTGGTATTTGAGCGGCAGGAAGGGGGAGTCGATCACTGTATACGCGCCGAGTGCCTGATACAGGCGTATCTGGAGTTCTGCCGAGAGCGGGGTGAACCCGAGCTGGAACTGCTGCTGCGGGGGGAGTTGCGCAGAGAAAGTGGTGTTTTCCACCCGGCTCTCGCCGACGCCGGTGAGGCTTCCGTTGCGGTACTCCACGCCGGCCCCGACGGACGCTTCGAACGCCTTGCGGAACTCGAGGCCGGTTGCCTCCGCAGCCAGTTTCGCCTCCAGCAGGAAGACTGCGTCGATTACGACCGGGATCCCACCTACCGTGACCGTGAAGGGCCGGGTTTTGAATCGTCGGATCATCTGGCTGCCGCGCAGACCGGTGACGTTGACCTGCAGGTTGACGCCCGCCCCGACAGTGGGGACCAGACGGAAGAACTTCAGATCCGATCCATCGATATCGATCTGGAGATCGATGTTCAATATGACCGACAGGGTGCCGTTCAACGTGCCAACCACGGCACCACCCTGTTCCCCGACCCCGGCGCCCGCAGCGAGGGCGAGGTTGTTGAGGCGAACGGTCCATTTGCCCTGGTTACGCCCCTCCGGAACAAGCTCGACGCCTGGAGGGAGTGGCTCGATGTCCTGGATATCATCGGGGCCGACAGGGATCTGCACGCGGATGCGGGCGCGCTCGAATACGTCGGTCAGGGAGGCCGATTCCGTGCGGGCGACAGTGCGGCCGTTTTCCTGCCCCACAGAAACAACGCGGCGGAGTATTCCTCCGCCGAGCTCAGAGACAAGCACCGTACCGGCGCGCAGGCCTTCCGGGATCGTATCGAAGATCAGTCGGTCTGGCTCGATGGTCGGCGGGGGCGCGTTCCCTCCGGTCTGCAGGACCAGAACATCGGGCCTGACCACCGTTTCAGGAACGGGCGCAGAGGAGTCAGGGCAGCCAGTGCTCGCTAGCGCGAGCGCAAGGATCAGGGCGTGTTGCAGGATGCGATACCGCATGGGGACCTCCTGATTGCGTGAGGGAGCTGGCGCTGCGGCCAGGAAAGCTGTTCTGCCGGTGGTGGGTCGGAGGGCTCCTCCCGGCACCGGTATCGGTTGTCGCGAAGCGCAGAGGCATCCTGACTCTGCACGCTCGTGATCTGTTGCAAAAACCGTGCCGGTTTGCCTGTTCTTGCAACGGTCTGGCGCGCGGCAAGCAACCCTGGAACCTGCGTGCACCTGCACCGTGGCGGATGCCCGGTGTATGAGCGCTCCGTGCCGGGATTGCTTTCAGTCAAAGGCAGTACCGTTCTGAAAGCAATCTATGAAGGAATGCTGCTTTCTACGTCGAACCCTGTCGTAGTTCGGGGCCATGTGTCTGTTGCCTCCTGCGCTTCTCTGCGGGTGCTCTCCCGCGACGGCACACAGGTAGAAACCGATGATCCCGTTACCAGCCTTTACCGATGAAGACAGGATCAATCCTCTCTACTGTCGTCGGTGTCGCACGCACACGCCACGCGCGATCCTCCAGCAAATGAATGACCTCTGTGCTCGCTGTCACGCGGAGGCAATGCAGGGCCCCACTCATTTCCTGCAGCAGGGGGCTACGCCGCAACCGCAGAGCACGTTGCAATTCGATATCAACACCGGGAAGGTAATCTGCCCGCGATGTCAGACGCCTCAGGCGCCTACGGAGGCCGTCTGCACTCAGTGCGGTCATCCGTTCCACGCGCAGTTCAACCCAGATCAAACGCAGGCCATTGTACTGCCATCGGCGTACGCGTCCCTTGCGCCACCGCCACAGGATTACCAGCGTGCTCCGGCATGCCGATCTGCTCTGGCGTCTCTGGTACCGGAGCCCCGGGGGTATCTCGGCACAACGATCGCTGTGGGCAGTCATACCGGACTGGCGTTCGCCATTGGCTGGACCCTGTTGCACAGCATAGCGGAGAACCGGCCGTTGAGAGAGGTGGTTCCGTTCGGGCTTTCCGCTGGCTTCGTTTTCGGCCTGCTAACAGGGTTACTGGCGGCGTTGTTCCTCAGGGAAGAAACGGTGCATGTTGGATTTTCAAACAGCGAAGCGTTCATGGCCCGGCTGAATGTGGCATTGTCTCAACTGGATTATCATCCCGCTACCCGGTCTCACAGCTTTTTCACCTACAGGCCCTCTTTTCAGGCGGGATGGATGGCAGGGCGCATTTCTGTTCAGTTGTATCAGGGCATGGCGGTTATCGTTGGCCCCAGAATGTATGTGGATAAGCTCGTCGCACGTTTATGAGAGCGCCGGGCGCTTCCGTGTGATCGGCTCTGCAGTGGAGGGGAATGAGAGTACGCACGCCCGGGATAGAGGCAATGAAGGGAGTCTGTTCCTGATGAGAACAGGCAGAGCGCGCGCTGGTCTGTGAGAGGGTGTGGGCATGAGGCGTTGCCTTCCGGTGGGGAGAGCCGTTTGAGGAGAGGAATAGGCGGTAGTGGATTTGAACCACTGACCTCTTCCGTGTCAAGGAAGCGCTCTACCCCTGAGCCAACCGCCTGCGCAACGACAACATTGTACCGTGTTCTGCCGGGGGTGTCAAGCGCCGGGGTGTGCCACGGGGTGATGCTGCATGCCGGCGTTCAGGATCACGCGGAAGGTAGTACCACTGCCCGGCAGGCTATCAATTTCCAGTCGGCCGCCGTGCAGATCCACGTAGCGATGCACCAGCGGAAGCCCTACCTCCCAGCCCTCATACCCCCGGGCCGGCGAGTTCTCCAGACGGGGAAAGGGATCGCTCAGAGTGGTCAGCACTTCCGGGGGCAGGTGCAGCGCCGTGTCCCGGATGAGAATGGTGACGGTGTCTTCCTGACGCAGTGCGCCGAGTTCTACCAGACCATCGGCCGGCGTGGCACGCAGTGAGCTGGTCAGCAGATAGTAGACGATGTGACGCAGGATGTTCTCATCAGCCCGGATGTGGCCGACAGGAGCGCCATTGACGATCTCGAAGCGCACCCGCTTGCGAGCGGCCAGCGGGGAAAGAAGATAGTACATCTCATGGATCAGTTGCATTACCTCGACGGGCCGGTAGAAGAGCTGGAGTTCTCCCGTGCGTACCTTCAGCAGGTCCAGCAGATTGTTCACGATCTCCTGCAGGTTGCGTGTTGCGTTCTCGATGTGGCCGATAATAGCGCGCTGTGACACGGAGAGCGGGCCATAGGTCTCTTCCAGCAGCAGATCTGCGAAGCCCAGGATCACGGTCAACGGGGTACGTAACTCATGCGAAGCGTTGGCGAGGAAGCGGCCGGCCAGGTAGTGGCCTGCCAGGTTCTCGTCACGTCGGCTCTGTGCCTGTTGCTCCAGCTCTGTCAGGCGCAGACCGGCGGCCTGCGCCTCCAGATGGTTCAGAAAGCCCGCGATGGCTATCAGATCCGGGGGGCTGGCGCCCTGCGTGGAGAGATGATCCTGCAAGATATCGGCGAGAAGCTGATGCAGACGATGCAGTTCCGGCCAGGGCAACGGAAGTGCGGCCCACTGCGCTGCACACGCGTCGCAACGGGCTGTAACCCGGGCCTGACGCTGCATGGTGCGTGGTTCCCGGTGGGCTTTGCAGAGCGCTGTCAGCGTGTTGCTCACGCAGCGGCGGAGCGCGCCCCGTCTCCGCAGCGCACGGGGTTCCAGATGCGGCAGTTGCATCTGCGCCGCAGTGACCCAGAGGTCACAGAGCAGGTCTCGATGCTGACGCAGAACGCGCAGGGTGTCTTCTGATATCCACATGGCTCTCCGCGCACTGGCCTTTTCGCACTGGATCCCTGACAGCAGGAGAGTGTACGGCGAAGGTGCCGCTCCGGGTTACGGCTTCTTCAGCTTCTGGATCACCTGTGGCGTCAGGTCGTTGACCGAGTAGACCAGAGCCTCCGCAGAGAAGACCTGTGTGACCCCCTTTTCGCGGGCAACCTGGCCTACCACCTCGCGCAATCGGGCATAGAGGTCCCGCCGCACAGCGTCAACTCGTGCGGCGACATCCGCCTGTAGATCCTCGCGGATGCGCGGCAGGACCTGTGCCATCTGTCTCTGGCGAGCTGTCAGGTCCGCCAGTTCTTTGCGCTCCGCATCGCTCAGCGCTCCCCGATCTGTGAGCATCTGAAAACGGCGCGCATGGCGGTCTGCCATCTCCTGGAGTTGTTTCAGCCGGGTCTGTTCCTCCGGGCCGGGAGTGGCTCGGGCCAGCAATCGAATCAACTCCTGCAGTTCTGGCAAAGGCAAGAAGGCCGCGTTGTCGATCTGCTGGAGTTTCTGCAGGGCCTGTTGCTCCAGTTCCGCTGTTTTCTGAGCCAGTTTCTGAGGCGCATCGGATGCCTGAAAGACCCGGTTCATGTCCACCATGGCCATGACCGGGGATGAGGGGGTGTTGTCACGGGCGCGCACCGCGAGCGTCCCTGCCCCGACCAGCAACACAAGACTGAAAGCGACGGCCCACAGGCGTTGATTCCTCATGGTTTCCTTCTTTCCGATACTGTCGGTTCCTGATATGCTGCAATCTCAAGCTCATCGGCGCTTTGTGCTGCCTGCGTCTCCGGGAGGATGCGCACACGCCGTCCGTCGATGCGCAATCGGCCTGCCGCGAACAGCTGTACAGCCCGCACATAGGCACGATGTTCTTCTGGAAGGATCCGTGCCGCCAGTGTCTCCGGGGTATCGTTGTCCAGAACAGGGACCGGAGTCTGGATCACAATGGGCCCGGTGTCGTAGTGCTCGTCCACAAAGTGCACGGTGCAACCGGACACTTTCATACCGCTCTCCAGCACCGCCTGATGCACGTGCAGGCCGTACATGCCCTGTCCGCCGAACAGAGGCAGGAGCGAGGGATGGATGTTGAGAATGCGTCCGGCGTAGGCGGTCACCACCTTCGCGGGAAGTTTGCGCAGGTAGCCGGCCAGACAGATCAGGTCGACCTGAGAGCGATCCAGCAGACGCAACAGGGCGTTCGCGTAGCCCTCCTCATCGTCAGCGTACTGCCGGGGTGAGACCACCGCGACAGGAACTCCGGCGGCGTCCGCTCGCTCCAGAGCCGGTGCGTCCCGGCGTGTTCCAATGACCAGAACGATCTTGCCATGGATCTCACCATGCGCACAGGCGTCGATCAACGCACCCAGATTGGACCCCCGGCCGGTACCCGAGACCAGCACAGCAATGGACAGGGGGGAAGGCGTGGCACTCATGCGATGCTTCTCGCTTTCCGACGATCGGCGCTTAGAATTAGACAGCACGTTCCCCCCTTCCTTGTCGTCTTTCTTTGCACGTATATCACGCAAGGTTCGCCGAATTGTGATCAGGCTGTTGGAGGCTGGTTCCAGTGGCGGAGCATGCTTGACATTCCCGAGCCTCGCACCCTATAATAGAACGATGTTTTGCGCGCGGGGCAGAGAGTGCCCTCGCGCTTATTGGTGTGTCACGCGTATTGCAGGTCGTCGAGGACACGCTGTCAACCCCGCTGGCTGCAATCATGAGGTTCGCTCAGGAGGTTTCGTCTTGACCGGTATTCAGAACCGTTGGATGCTTCTGTTCATCCTTGCGCTGGCAGTCGCCGCCACCTATGTGACGTTCAATCCGAGGATCCGCACTTACTACGGACTGGACATTCAGGGTGGTTTGCGAGTGACCCTGCGCGCCAGGACGGAGGAGTATGAGAAGCGGGAGAAGAAACCGTGGCGAGCCGAAAACCTCGAAGCGGTGCGACGCATCATGGAGAACCGCGTCAACGCGATGGGCGTCGCCGAACCGACTATCCTCACCAAAGCCCCGGATCAGATCGTTGTGGAGCTGCCCGGCCTGAAAAACATCGATCAGGCACGCGAACAGATCAAAACCACGGCCGCTCTGGAGTTCTATTTGCTGCCGCAACTGGGCAGCAAAGACGGTTCGGCACCGGCCATCTGGGATCTCGTTCCCTCTAAAGATGGGCAGGGGTACGAGCTGATCAACAAGGAGACCGGCAAGCCCCTGACCCCGGAGGAGATGGAGGTCGCCATTTTCAGTCGCGATCCCATTGTGACCGGGCGCGATCTGCTTCCCCGGTGTCAGGTGGTGTTGAGCCCGGGCACAGGCGAACCGGTGATTGAATTCGAGTTCAATGCCGAGGGGGCGCGTGTCTTTGAGGAGACCACCCGGGCCAATCTGGGCAAACACTTGGCAATCTTTCTGGACAAGCGTTTGCTCACCGCCCCGACCATCAACGCGGTGATCTCCAATCGCGGAGTGATCGAAGGGAACTTCACGCTGGAGTCTGCCAAAATGCTGGCGGATCAGCTGAACGCGGGCGCGCTGCCCGTGCCACTGGAGGAGATCGAGATCCGCAAGCTGGAGGCGACACTGGGCAAGGAAGCGGTGGCCGCCACCACGCGTGCCGGCCTGATCGGTCTCGGGCTGGTTGTCCTGTTCATGCTGCTCTGGTACCGTCTGCCGGGGTTCCTGGCCAACGTGGCGCTGGCGCTCTACACGGTGTTCTCCCTCGCGGTCTTCAAGCTGGTGCCGATTACGTTGACCCTGCCCGGTATCGCCGGATTCATCCTCTCGATCGGCATGGCCGTGGATGCCAACATTCTGATTTTCGAGCGCATGCGCGAGGAGCTCCTGTCGGGTAAGACGCTGCGGGCTGCGATCGACGCCGGTTTCAAGCGTGCATTCACGGCCATCTTCGACTCCAACGTCTGTACGATCCTGACCTGCGTGATCCTGTTCAACTATGGCACGGGCCCGATCCGCGGGTTTGCGTTGACGCTGGGCATCGGTGTCGTGATCAGCATGTTCACGGCCATCACCGTGACGCGCACCTTCCTCTTCTCACTGGTGGGCATGTCGTGGGCGACCAACCCGGCGCTCTATGGCCTGAGCCGGAAGCCTCCAATCCGCCTGCAGGTCATGAAGCGCAAATGGCTCTGGCTCGGGCTTTCTGGCACTCTGGTGCTGATCGGCCTGATCGCGGTGGGGATGGGCGGTCTCAAGCCCAGCATCGATTTCCGTGGAGGCACAGAGATTGTGGCGCCATTTGCCACACGGCATTCTGCCGACAGCATTCAGCGTGTACTCACCTCGCTCAACCCGGCATACAGGGATAGTCGCGTGGTGGTCTCTACGGAGCCAGGATCCACGGAGTCGACCGCGTTCATCACTATGAAACAGTTGACCGATGCGGAGCGTGTTGCTGTGGAGCAGGCGCTGGTGAGCCGGGTAGGGCCACTGGCTCCTGCGCCGGGAGGGGGAACCAAGCAGTTTGCCTACTCCAACGTGAGCGGGACCGTGAGCAGCGAGCTGGTGCGGGATGCGTTCACGTCGGTGATCCTGGCCTCCGTACTGATTGTGCTCTACCTGGCGTTCCGGTTCGCCATTGGCGGTTTTGTGGAAGGTCTGAAGTATGGCACCTGTGCGGTGATCGCCCTGATCCATGACGTTCTGGTGGTGCTGGGATCCTTTGCCATTCTGGGGGCGGTGGCTAACTGGCAGGTAGACGGCCTGTTCGTTACCGCGATGTTGACCATCATCGGCTTTTCGGTGCACGATACGATCATCGTGTTCGACCGGATCCGGGAGAACCTGAGCCACCGACAGAAAGATGAAAGCTTCAGTGATATCGCGGATCGGTCCATTGACCAGACGCTCAAGCGGTCGGTGTACACATCGTTGACCGTCGTGCTCACGTTGCTGGCACTGTTTCTTTTTGGTGGCCCGACGGTGCACCAGTTCACTGGCGCGTTGTTGATCGGTATCATCAGTGGCACCTACTCGTCGATTTTCAACGCCAGCGTGCTGCTGGTGCTGTGGAAGCAGCGGGATATGGGGCTGGCTGTGGCCGGTGGAGGAACGCTGACCGGGCGTGCGGCCCCGACACGGACGTTGAAAACCGACCCGGGTGACCGTCCTCTGGTGGCCCCGGCAACCCCGACGGCAACTCCTGTACAGTCCACGGAAGCGTCAGACGGTGAGGACGTGGAGGGGGCCCCGGTGCAGACGCCTGCACCACGGGCCACATCTTCCAGACCGTCGGCGCCACGGCGCCATCCGCAGCGTCGACGGCGCATGTAACAGGTCGGGCAGGCACAGAGCGTAACGGACGACCAACGTGACAACATTCCGCGTTGGTCGTTCGTCATTCAGATACTATAAGTATGCAGAGCAGAGGTCACGGGGCATGTCTGTGTGGATGGGGCGTGCGGAGGGAACCGTAAACGTCATCTGGCGATTGCTGGGTCGCCTGGTGCTGGTAGCTGTCATCGTCTACGCAGGGTATCGCCTGCGCTCCGTGATCGCGACGCTCATCGCCGCGGCCATCTTCGCCTACGTGTTCGACCCGATCGTGGAGTGGCTCTGCCGGCGCCCGTCCTTTGTGCGTTTACACTCCTTCATGGCCAGCATGGTAGTGGCGTTCCAGAGGTATTACCGGCAGGTTGTGCTGGGCCGCCCCTCTCCACCGGCGCTTCAGGTGCGTCTGCGACGTCATGCCGTGCGGACCTACGCGACCCTGTACGTGTTTATTCTGGCCGGACTGCTTCTGTGGTACGGTGGTAAGCTGGTGGTCACGCCGTTTGTGGCGCAGTTTCGCGCGATGACCAGCAAGGCCGGTCAGCAGGAGTTGCAGCAACGTATCGCCACCATGCGGCAGCGTTACGATGCCTCTGCGCCCGAGTGGGCCTCGTCCGCCCGGATCGAGAAGTGGTTGGTTGAGTCGAAGTTCATCGACAGTCTGGAGGAGACCGCTACCGAGACCGGTGAGAAGGCCCTGCACAGTCTGAAGTACATCGTGGAGATTGTGCTGCTACCTGTGCTCGCCTTCTACTTTCTGATTGACGGGCACAAACTGAAGCGCGAGTTTGTAGGACTGGTACCACGCAATCGCCTGCGGGAGACGGTGCGAGTACTGCATGAGTTCAATCTGATCATGCGCTCCTTCGTTGCCGGGCAGTTCATCCTGTGTCTGCTGGCTGGCGTGGTGGTCGGGGTTGGCCTGGCCTGGTTGCGGGTGCCCTACTCATTGATCCTGGGATTGCTGGCCGGGATCACGCGTGCTATTCCCATCGTGGGACCGATTATCGGGGGGATCCCCATCATTCTGCTCACGTGGCTCAGTCAGGGGATGCCGGTTGCGCTGGCTGTGCTGGGCTTCTTCACGCTGCTGCATTTCGTGGAGAGCAAGTTCATCATGCCCCTGTTGATCGGCGATCGCATGGAGTTGCATCCGGTGGTCATCATCGTCGTGCTGATCGTGGGAGGGGAAGTCGGAAGCGTTCTGATCGGAGGGCAGATTGGCGCGTTGCTGGGGATGTTCTTCGCAGCCCCGATGGCAGCGATCGCCCGGGTGCTGATCCGGCGCTACTGGCTCCGGGTGCGTCCCGGAAGTCCCGGAATGCGCAGGAGCCACGCTGCGTTGACCCCGGAACGCGAGAAGGTGCCTCTGAGCCTGCACAGAACCATGGAGTGAGTTCGCGCGAGCCGGTTCCGTACCGGGCAGGACAACGCCGGGATTTTTGCGCCCCTGTGTATGGCCCTTCCGATTATGCTATAATAGCGAAGGCAGGGGGAGTGCTGGTATGGCCCCCTGAAAGCCCCTTGTTTTCCCGAAAAATTCACACGTGGCGGCAGGAAAAACGGAGGAACTCCGATAACATAAGGTGAACCTTACCCCACCCTCGCCTGCAGCTCGTAAGAAATACCAGTGCAAGCAGGCGTGTCGGGCAGGCCCTCATTCCCATCACGGTAACGATCGCATAGAGACGAATATGCGCGGGATCACTCTCCCGAAACGCCTGTGTGTATCCGGGCATCGTCATCGTCAACCGGGCATGGCGTGGCAGCAAAGGCCAGAAGCCCGTTGCGCGTCACCATGCCGAGAGGAGCAGATCGCAATATGTCTGACGACATGGTTCAGGAGAAGCAGGACGTGACGGCGGTCATGCCAGACAGCGAGCCTCCGGGCGATCTCCACCCTGACAATGGCATAACCTCCAGAAGCGTCGCTTCTTCCCAGTCCGACCCGGGCACAACCCCGGAATCCCCCCCGGACCTGCCCGTCGCGTCGGATGCGGTGGCCGACACGTTCCCTGACGAACCTGTCGCTGCAGTCACCGCCGAAACGGAGTGTGCAACCGGATCCGTGGCCCCGGGAGAGCCTGCCTCTGGTCCGGAAGAGGACGTTTCCGTTGTCAACGAGACCCCGGCAGCACCGGAAACAAGCGCCGGGGTTTCGGATCAGGCAATGTTCGAGCAGGCGATGCAGAACCTCGGGCAGGGCGACATGGGCCAGCACTACGAAGAGTCCTTTCGCCGCCTGCAGGAGGGAGATGTTATCGAAGGCATCGTGATGCGGGTGGATAAACGCGAGGGTGTCATGGTGGACGTCGGCGCCAAGTCCGAAGGGATCATTCGTCTGAACGAGCTCTCCCGCGATCCGAATGTCCCGATTGAGGACATCGTCAAGGTCGGGGAAAAAATCCGGGTCTATGTGCTGGAGGCCGAAAATCAGGATGGCATCCCGGTGCTCTCCAAGAAGCGCGCGGACTTTGAGCAGGCGTGGGAGCGGGTCCTCCAGGCCAAAGAAAACAACGAGACGATCATGGCGATGGTGCAGGATCGGATCAAGGGCGGTCTCGTGGTGGACCTGGGCATTCGCGGGTTTGTGCCCGCTTCCCACGTCGGCAGCGGCAGCCCCAAAAACAACCTGGATCGCTACGTCGGCCAGTCGATCCCCCTGAAAGTCATTGAAGTAGACAAGGAACGGCGCAAGGTCGTGCTCTCCAACAAACTGGCAGAGCAGGAAATCCGCGCTAGAAGAAGCGCAGAAACCCGCGCCAGTCTGGAAGTCGGACAGATCCGTACCGGCATCGTGCGGCGCATCACCCCCTACGGCGCTTTCATCGACCTCGGTGGCATCGACGGATTATTGCATATCTCCGAGATGTCGTGGACGCGCATCAACGATCCCCGGGAAGTCGTGCGGGAAGGACAGGAGATCGATGTGATCATCCTGAAGCTGGATCTGGAGAACGACCGGGTCTCGCTGGGGTTGCGGCAGATCCTGCCGGATCCCTGGCAGGAGATCCCCAACCGCTACAGCGAGGGCGATGTGATCACTGGCACGGTCACCCGTATCGTGCCGTTCGGTGCCTTCGTGCAGGTCGATGGAGGGATCGAAGGGATTATCCCCAACTCGGAGCTGCCGCGCCAGCCGGGGGGACGGGGCACAGTGAGCGTCAATGTAGGCGACGAAGTGCAGGTTAAAATCATCGGTCTCAAGCCCGAAGAGCGTAAGATGACCCTGTCCATGCGCGCCCTGCAGCCGGTTGAGGAGGTCGCACCCCGCGAGCCCCGTGAGCCTAAAGAAACACGTCCCGGACGTGAAGGCGGGCGGCGTGCGCGCGGCAGGAGCGCGGAGCGTGAGGAGGATGACGACTACACGCGCTACATTGCGGATGAGCCGCGCTTCACTATCGGGGACGTACTCGGTGAGCAGCTGGCCGAGCAACGCCGCCGCGAGAAGGAGCGCCGCCGCGCCCAGCGCTACGCCGAGCGCGAGGAGGAAGCTTTCGACGAGGCCGAACTGGATGTCGAGATCACAGAGGTCGAGTCGGATGTGCCCGAAGAAGAGGCAGGCCGCTAGCGTGCCCGAATGTCATGGCTGCTGCGCCGTGTCGACCGTACATCCTGGGAGTAACCGGTGGAGTAGCAACGGGCAAAAGCACCGTGATGCGCCTTCTGAAGGCGCGCGGTGTGACCGTGTTCAGTGCGGATGAGGCGGCCCGCGCAACCCTCACGCCGGAAGTTCTGGAAGCCATCGCTGGAGCTTTCGGCTCCGAGGTTCTTCTGCCCGATGGCAACCTCGATCGCAAGCGCCTCGGCGAAAAGGTCTTCGCGGACCCGCAGGCGCGCCAGACGCTCAATCGGATCACGCATCCGCCTGTGCTGCGACTTCTACGAGCACAGATCGATGCGGCGACGGTGGACCTGCCCGGTGACACGCTGGTCGCGGTGGAAGTGCCCCTGCTGTACGAAGCAGGTCTCTCAGACTGGTTCGACTCCGTTCTGGTTGTGAGCGCTCCGGAGCCGGTACAGATCGCCCGTCTGATGGCCCGGAACGGCCTCACGGAAGCAGAGGCTCGCCAGCGGATCGCGGCGCAGTGGCCCCTGCAGGACAAAGAGGCCCGCGCAGACCACGTGATCCGAAACGACGGTGCGCCAGAGCAACTGGCTGCTGCGGTAGACGCGTTCATCGCACACATCCGGGCGTCCACCAGACCCGGGAAACTGCCTGTGCAATCAGGAGGGCCTGTGGCTTAGAATGCGCCCGGATCTCCTGACACAGAAACCGTTGCGTGCGTCGGGAAATCCGGCGCGAAAAACAGAAAAAACCTTGCGCTCTGCCACGCGTTATGCTATAATCGTCAATGGTTTAAAGGTGCCTTCGGACACCGCGCCGAGAGAGTTCTGAGACGCGCACCCTTGAACTGCCGGTAGAATTCCCCCCTTCCGGCGTGCAGGTTTCCCCCCCAGAGCGTGCCAGAGTTTCACCAGGAGGTAGGACTCGCCTTGAAGAGAGCCAGATCCATCCACGTCGTCCTGCACGCGCTGCTGTCTGCGCTGGCAGTGCTTCTGGCCTGTGTCACGGCCTCCGCGCAAAATGCTGCGCGCGACCCGAACGGACTGTTCGCAAAGCTCACGTCCCGCACTCGTGCCGCGCGCCCGCAGCAACATGTGTTCCGGGACCCGACGACGATGACCGCGGTACCCCGGGAAGTCACCCTCCGCCGGTGGGATCCGAACCACCCGAAAACCGGTCTGGGCCGGGGACGCACGCGTGTGCCCGGTGATAGCGTGGTGCCCCGGCAGACCATCCTGCTCACCAAGCGCAACCCCGCGCAGCAGTTCTCGCAGGATCCCGCGCCCGCTCACGACCAGCATCCCTTCTGGACCAGTGACGAGCGCTTCATTTTCTTCTCCAGCAACCGCATCAGCGACACCAGTCCGAACCCGCGCCCGGACAGCGCGTTCAACATCTTCCGCATGTTTCCGGATGGCTCTGGAGTCACCCAGATCACCACCGGGGCAGAGAACAAAATCGAACCGGCAGTCTCCACCGATGGTTCCCGTCTGGCGTATGTGGCCGGGGGCACCATCACCACTCCCGGACAGGCCAACCCGACCACCAGCGGGTTCCAGCTGTTCCTGCTGTTCTTCAACACCGGCGAGGTGCGCAGCCTGACCCGGGTGAATCCCTCCGGGTTTGCCTTCACCGACGTGCGCCACCCGACATTCTCGCCGGGAGGCAGCCAGATCGCTTTCGCCGGTCAGCTGGGAGCCGGTCAGCCGTACGACATTTTTGTGGTGAACACCGATACCGGTGTGATCACCCGATTGACCTCCGGCAACGCCAACGAGTACGCCCCGGCATGGTCGCCCGATGGCAATCTGATCGCTTTCACCTCCAATGCCGCCGGATACTCCTCGGGAGCGGGACCTGTCACCCCGACCGGCATCGCCAGCAACGACGACATCTTCATCATCTCGCCCAACCCCTTCCGACCCAACTGGAGGAAGATCACTGGCGCAACGTTTGGTGGGGTGAACAGCAGCAATAAGAACCCGGCATGGTCCACCCTGCGGCCGGATCCCCTGCAGATCGTGCCTACCGATCCGGACCCGAACGGCAACAGTGCATCCCGCCAGCTGATCGCTTTTGCCAGCAACCGCGCCGACACCAACAACGACAACGTGCCGGATACCGTCGTCAACACGTTCGACATCTACTGGATGCGGGCTACTGTGGCCCCCGATCCCTCGTCCCCCGGGTCCTACACCGTTACCACCCCGGAGTCCCCGGGTAACCCTGCGCTGAAACTGCAGACCAGCACGCCGGATACCGCTATCGATGCCACGGAGGTCACGCGCGCGTTTGACCCCAACCATACTTCCAACGAGGACTATCCGACGTGGCCGCAGTACATCTCGCACTATCGCATCGCGTTCCAGAGCGATCGGATCGTTGCCGGAAACCCGCCCAACCTGAACATCTGGGCGTCCACCATTTTCGATATTCATGCCCCGACTCTGCTCAAGTACAACCCCAACACCAATGAGATCATCGGGGTGAGCCGCGACGCCACGCCGAACATCCCGCAGCGCGAGTTCTCGCCCGGCGATGTGATCCGCTTCCGGGTACGCCTCGTCGACTACGAGACGGGCATCGAGTCGGCCTACATTCAGATCAAAAACCCCAACAGCGCGCCCCAGTCTTTCGACCGACGGGAGCACAAGGTGTACTTTGTCGGGCCCGGTGCGCTGGACCAGACGACCATCGCAGTCAACGCGCCCTACGAGTGGGATGCACAGGCGATCAACCCGAACCTGGAATTGCCAACCTGGCGGGAACCCGGCTTCCCGGGAGCCTACGCCCATTTCGGCAGTATCCCCGCCGAATGGCCCGGATGGAACCTCTACGTGCCGGGCATCGACGATGAACTGGCTTTCTCCGGTCACCTGAACCCGCCGGACCCCGATTTCTGGCTCCAGCTCTACGATGACGGGGCGTTCGACGATCCGGACCCGACCCAGCGGGGTAATGAGCCCTCTGGTGAAAGGAAGGGTGACGGGATCTACACCCGGGCATGGCGCACACCGGCCAGCCTGCCCTCCGACTGGATTGTGGACGTGATCGTGCGCGATCGAGCGATCAACCCGTTCGACCCGCAGATCACCACCAACTGGAAGATCTACGACAATATCTGGGGGTTCACCACCCAGCCATTCCAGTCCCGCGGACAGATCCTCTACGTGGGCGACTATGACCACGGGCAGAAGTTCTTTCTGACGCACTTCGGTGCAGGAACCCAGTTCGGCTTCGGTCAGTCGTTTGCCGCATGGCCCACGGAGAGCTGGATGACGGAGATGGATCAGGCCCTGCTGCCCACCGCCTACCAGCAGAACATGACGCTGGGCGCGCTGGTCAACGTGCTCACCACGCTGGGGCAGAACTCCTACGCCGACGGCCTGACGGACGATGGTACCAACATCCCGGTCACCGGGCGCTACGACATCTGGCGGATCATCTGCCGCGGGCCCATTCCCGACTCGATCCTGAACCAGTATGGCGCGCGCATCGAGGTGCAACCCCCGGATGTGCTGAGTGGAGGGAGCTCGCCCCGCCAGCAGGTCGTAGCAGAACGGTGTGTGATCTGGCACGCGCCCTACACCGGTGACCTGTTCGTCGGACCGGGCACCCTGCTCGATACCAGCGTGCAGAATCAGCTGCGCAACTTCGTCGCACGCGGGGGGCGCCTGTTCGTGAACGGACAGGATGTAGCCTGGGGGCTCACGCTTGGCGGCGGCGCACCCAACGCATTCCTGAGCCAGGTGCTCCGGGTCAACTACGTGCAGGACTTCCCCACTCAGGACCCGGCCACTTTCCGGCAGATCAACATGCTCCGTGCGGAGGGCTCGCACCCCATCTCCACGCAGTCGTGGTACAACGGCGGTTTCCATTCCTATCCGGGCGCGATCCCGTACGACCCGCCGTCCTCCGCAGCGATCTATCTGGGCAGCACCACCTCCACAACGCGCAACTTCATGTGCCCCAATCAGGACACCTATGATGTGGTGGACTTCACCGCGGTGCCGCAGGGCGCCGAGTTCGTGCCCGCAGGTACGAACCCGAAGACCGCGGGGATCGATGCGCGCTACGCCTCGCAGACCTCCGAGCCCAACGAGGCGATCATGTGGATGCTGGATAACCCCACGACCCGGGGCAAGATCGTCTTTTCACCCTTCGGCTGGGAGGGGATCAATCCGGAGTCCTTCAGCGCGGGCAACAACGTCATCGCGCTCAAAAACCGCCGCACCGAGATGGTGCACAACGTGGGGGACTACCTGCGTACCGGTCGGTTGTACGGATTTGTGCGCAGCATCAACGGAGCCACGCCCATCGGACGTGTGTTCATCCGGGCGGTGGACACCGTGTCCGGACAGACGGCGGCTACGGCCATCAGCCAGTCCGATGGTTCCTACATGCTCAATGGACTGGATGCGCATGGCCTCTATATCATCGATGCGTTCCGCGCCGGCTTCTTCACACTGCACCTGCAGGCCACCCTGTTCCACGGGGGCTATCAGGGGCGCATCGATGTGTTCCTGACGCCTGCGCAGGCCGGTAGCATCTCCGGCAGAGTGACCCTGCAGGACAGCGGGCAACCGGTGGCCGGCGCGGTGGTCACGGCAACCGACCCGGTGACCAACGAGCAGTACTCGGCTACTACCGATACAGCGGGCAACTACACCATTCGCAACGTTCCGGTGATCAGTGACCCGTCGGACCCGAACAGTCAGGCCGGATACATCGTGCGTGTCACCAATCTGGCCCAGCTGGGTTACGACAGCAGCATCCCGCCCAGCTACGGTGGTGGAGAACCGGGCGCCAGGCCTGCCGTACAGGTGGGACCGAGCCAGGACGTCGTGGGGGTGGACTTCCAGTTGCGGCCACTGCCCGGAAGCATCAGCGGACGCGTTATCCGCGGGGATACCAGCGCGCCGATACAGGGTGCTCTGGTGGTAGCTACCTCCGGCAGCCTGTCCTTCCAGGCAACGACCGATGCGAACGGCAACTACCAGATCACCGGAGTGGTTCCCGGCACCTACGGCGTGGTGGCCAGCGCAGTAGGCTTCGGCGCCAGCGCGTCGGTATCGGCGGTCGTTGTCAGCAATCAGGACACGCCAAACATCAACTTTGAGCTGCTGCCCATCCCGCCCGGTAGCATCTCCGGTCTGGTGCGCACTGGCAACGATCAGGCCATCATCGGTGCCACGGTGACTCTGACCGATGTCAACGGCAACCCGATCCGGGATGCGAACGGCAATCCGGTTGTGGTGACGACCGGACCGGAGCAGAACGAAAGCGGCTACCGGTTCAACTATCGGATCACCGGGGTGCCGGCAGGGGGACAGGTACAGGTGCGTGCCCGTCGGGATGGCTTCCAGCCAGATCCCTCGCCCCCGGTGACCGTGACAGTGCCGTCGCAGAACGAGGCCCGGAACGTCAACTTCACACTGAATCCGGAGTTTACGTTCAGCCGGCAGCTGTCGCTGGTGTCCGCGCCGTACAACTACACACGGCCGGTAACCGAGCTATTCAACGTGCCACCCGGCAGCGTCAGCAGTGGCGGATTCCTGTTCGTCACCTGGGATGGGTCGCGGTACCTGTCGGTTCCGACGCCTCCTGCGGACACCTTCCGCCTGGGACGGGGCTACTTCATGGAGGCGTCCGACCCGAGTCTGACGCTCGCGTTGACCGAGCGCGGCACGGCGGCCGATGAGAACGTCAATTTCGAGATACCCCTGCAGGCCGGATGGAACCTGATTGGCACGCCATTCCGATTCCCGGTGAACTTCCTTGCATTGAAGGTTCGCGAGGCGGATGGCACGGTACGCGATATCGTCAATGCGCAGGGGGGGAACAACCCGGCAATCGGGGGCGCACTCTGGGCCTACGAGAACGGCGGCTATCTGGTCTCCTACACCATGGATCCGTGGCGCGGCTACTGGATCCGGGCGTTCCGACCCGTCACCCTGATCGTCACTCCGGGGGCACGGCAGGACCGGAGCGCACGACTGGATCCCGCGACGCGCGCCCTGAACATCTCCAACGGGCGCGGGGATGGCTGGAAGCTGGATCTGATCGCCCGTGCAGGAGAATTCTCGGCAGTTCCGGGCACGCTGGGAGTGGCACAGAGCGCAACCAACGGCTACGACCGGTTCAAACTGGAGACGCCCCCGTCCGTCGGCACGCGGAGCGTGAACCTCGCGTTCGAGCATAACGATTGGGGCGATCGGTCCGGCAAGTACAGCGTGGATGTGCGCTCGGCCGGAACGGCAACCCACGTCTGGGAGTTCACGGTCACCTCCAGCGTGCCGAACACACCGGTCACGCTGACCTGGCCGAACGTGGCCACGGTGCCCGGGAAGCATAACCTGATCCTGACGGATCTGGACAACAAAACGACCTTCAACCTGCGCACGCGCGGGAACTACGTTATCCCGGCGGACGCTACGGGTGTAACCGCACGTCGCTTCCGACTGGAGGTCAGCCGCGCGACCCGCCAGAAACTGGAGATCCTGGATGTGGCGGCTGTGGTCAATGCGGGCGGTCCCGGACGTGCGGTGACCTCGGCATCGATCTCGTATCGCGTCACGGCAGACGCCAGCGTGCAGGTCAACATCCTGCAACGTGGGCGACGCATTCGTACCGTCGACCCGGGGCGCCGGCGTTCCGCCGGTTCCGCTGAAAGCGTGACGTGGGATCTGCGTACAGATCAGGGAGCGCCCGTGCCAGCCGATCAGTATCTGGTGGAAATCAAGGCAACCGACGAGCAGGGCAACACGGTGCGCCGTGTGACGCCACTGCTGATCTCGCGCTAACATCATCCGCTGTGCCCGGTGGGGCTCTTCCTGCCGGGCAACGCGCAATCGCTTTGCAACATAAGATGTCTCTGGGCAGGACAAAGGCATCTGTTAAGGAGGAGACCAAAGAGTGAAAGCATTTCGCAGGAGCCCGGCCGCCCGCGCCATCGCCTGGCTGGTGACTCTGACGCTGACGGCCCCGTTGCTGGCGATCGGGCGGGGCCCGGCAAGCGCACAACCCCAGCAGGTGCTCCGGGTGATCATGGCGGATCTGGTAAATAAAAAGACCGGCACGGTAGATGCCCTGGCCAATACAGCGACCGCTGCCGTCTACAATGAACTGGTCAATGCAGGAGGGGCCCGCTTCAACGTATTTCAGCCCTCCGAGGTGCTGGCCGAGGCGCGTACGCTGGGTATCCGCGTGCCCAGTGTGCCGGGCCAGCCGGCTAACTTCACTCTGACGGACCTGTTGCGCATCGCGCGTAATCTGGGGGCGGATGCGATTGTGCAGGGCGAGGTGAGCTCGGGACCGCTGGTGGCCGGCAAGCCCGTCTCTGTGGGGATCAGCATCACATTCCTCGACGTGGCCTCGCAGGAGCCCATCAACGGCGGCATCGCCTACGCAGAGGCGAAAGCTCGCCCCGGTGAGAGCCCGGATCCAGAAGAATTGCAGACACGTGCCATTGAGGAAGTCGCTACCAAGGTAGTGCAGCAGGCGGTACAGCGCCAGCTGGTGGGAGCCACCGTCCTGAATATCGTGAGCGAGGTGGTGGTCCTGAACCGCGGGCTTCGTGATGGCCTGAAGGTAGGTGACGAGCTGGTTGTCTCACGGGACCTGCCGAATGGGGGCCGCTCCCGGCAGGGACGCATCCGCATTGTGCGCGCGTATGCAACCGACTCCGAAGCGGAGATCATGGATGTGGGAGCCGGTATCCGGCCCGAGGACACCGCGCGCGTCGTTTATCGCGCTCCAGCAGTGCTCACCCTGCCCGGACGCACGGCACCTACCACACAGACGCGCTCGTTCAACTTCAGTGCGGTTGGGCGTACGCTGGGCGTGATTGGCCTGGGCGTGTTGCTGGCTGTCGCAGGGCGTGGCGGGCAGACTTCCGTTACCAACGTGACTGCGGAGCCGGCCGCAGAAGGGGATGTGCCGGTGGTGCGGATCACCTGGGGCGATAACATCTTCGGACAGGCCAACGTCCTGCAATACAAGATCTACCGCAACCCGGACTTCCCGTACAGCCCGACTCTCGGAACCGGGCAGGGCGTGGGTGGCGGCGCCGGTGGTGGTGCCGGAGGCGGTGGTGGTGGTGTGGCTGGCGCGCCCATCGGCACAAGCCCGGGCAACATCCGCCAGTTTGTGGACCGGCCGTCGCCGTTCTTCCCCTACCTGAACGGTGCCACGGTACTTACCGGGCAGGTTGGTTCTGGCTCGAACCTGGGTGGCGGTGTCGGCGGTGGTGCCGGCGGCGGTATCGGCGGTGGTGCTGGCGGCGGTCAGGGCGGTGTGGCCAACTCCAACTGTGGCACACTCGACCCCGATGACGCTCTGGATACCGGCTTCACGCCCGGACGGACCTATCAGTACCTGGTGACTGCGATCGTGCTGCGGCAGGTGGTGCAGTCCACAACCGGTGGCGTTGGTGGCGGTCTGGGTGGCGGTCTGGGCGGCGGTCTGGGCGGCGGCTTCGGCGGCATTGGCGGTGGCGGTTTTGGTGGCATTGGTGGCGGCGGCTTCGGTGGCATCGGCGGTGGTGGCATTGGTGGCGGCGGCTTCGCCGGTGGTGGAGTCGGCGCCGGTGGCTCCGCGGTGCAGTGCATCGAGACGGATCCGGTACCCAGTGGCGAGGCCACGCCGATCACGCCCGTTCTGCTCTCCACGCCCACCGATAACCAGACCATCAACATCACGCAGTTCAATCCGACATGGATCAGCCGGGCCGGTGCGGACCTGTTCCAGCTGGAGATTTCGACCGATCGCACCTTCACCAACCCGAACCTGATCTTCCGGCGGCAGGTCCTCTCCACTTCACCGAACGGTGAGGCGCCGCAGAATCTCGATGCGCCGATTGATCTGTCGCAGGTGCCCGAGCTGCTCAACGACCCGGCGTTCGCCAGCTACATCTTCAGTGGCACACCGTCACCGCCCATCTACTGGCGTATCGGTGCGCGGCGCGATGCGGATCAGCCGGGGCCGTTGAACTGGCTCACACGCAATGCCGGTGACGGTAACCGTGCGTTCCGCTTCGTGTACAGCCGCGTGTTCCGCTTTGTGGGTACCGAGCGGCCTCCGCAGAACCCCGGTGCCGGACGGGGCCGTTCTGCGGCGTTGCTGAACCGTGAGCGGACGCGTCTGCGCTCGCGCAACGCGCCACTGCCTGTTCCCGGTCAGACGGCCAGCGGCATGGCGACCCCGCGTGATCGCGTGCCCTCCATTCAGGATATCCTGACCGGGCGCGGACGCAACCGGCAGTAGCGTGCAATCGTTCTGAGGTGTGAGGAAGGGAATCGGTGCAGGTAATGCGCGCTCTTCCCTTCCTCCCCGCAGGCTGGTAGATCCTGCTGTGGAGTCCGGGTGACGATCAACAGCGACGCGCATAGTGTGCCATTGCATGCAGGGCGCTGTTACCGGTAACTCTTGAGAGCTGATGTGGTCACTTTTCTGATAGATCCAGGTGCCATCTTCCTGTTGAGGACGTGTGCTGGTGTAACCGTCGTGCTGCGCACCTCCGCACGCGACGCCGGAGACTCGAGCGGGCGGTCTGCAGGGCCGTCTCGTTGAAGGAGTTGCTACCATGAACTACTTGCCCAGGCTTATGCACGCAGGCCGGGTGCTGTCCTTCATAGTGTGCTTCGGAGTGTTTTTCGCTGCGCGCGTGCAGGCGCAGGCGGAGTTCGTTCCCGGGCAGATCGTGCTCTACATGCACCCCGGAACGCCACGGGCCGATGTGGACGCCCTGGCGAACTCCGTTCAGGCGCAGGTGAAGCCTCTGCTGCTGACAGACTGCTACAAGCTGACATTGCCAGAGGCCAGGCGCAACAATGCGGAGACTCTGGAAACGGTCACCCGGCTCAAAATGGATCGGCGGGTGCGCTGGGTGGGACCCAACTACCTGTTCAAGGCCTTCCAGCAACGGTCCGAGCCCAATGATCCCCGGTATCAGGCAGGCGATCAACCGAACCTGCGGGCGATCAACATGCCACAGGCGTGGGCGATCACCCGGGGCCGTCCGGGTGTGAATGTGGCCGTGATCGACACCGGTTTCCGCCCCCAGCACGAGGACTCGCGCGGACGCTTCCTGCCGGAGAGCCGCGATATGGTCGGAGATGACAACGATGTGACGGATGAGACCTCGGACCACGGCACAGGCGTCGCGGCGATCATCAACGCGACGACCAACAACGGCATCGGCATGGCGGCCGTCTGCTGGGAGGGCGTGCAGGTTCTGGCGCTGAAAGCAAGCCCGGCGCAGAGTGGTGACTACGATTTCACCGCGTTGCTCGACTCCTACGCCTACATTCTTGCCAACTACCGAACGCTCAACATCGTTGCCGTCAACATGAGTTACGGTGGAGCAGGTGACCCGAACGACACCAGCCGGCCCGACTACGTGGCGATCCGGGCTCTGGCAGATGCCGGGGTGATCCCGGTGGCAGCGTCGGGTAATGATGGCGGGAGCAACCGGCAGATCCTGCCGGGTGCGTATCCGTTCGTGGTGGCAGTCTCTGCGCTCAACAACAACGGAATCGTCACTACCTATTCGGATACTGGCAAGATCGAGATGTCGGCTCCCGGCGGCGAGATCGCCGATCCCAACAACCCGAACGATCCGGGAGGCATTCTCACACTGGGGCCGCCCGACGCCAACAACCCGAACGGTACCTACATCCGGGTGGAAGGCACCTCGCAAGCGGCGCCACATGTTACCGCAGCAATCGCAATGATCCGCTCCATTCCCGGTGTCACCGCCCAGCAGGCGTTGCGCGCTCTGTATGAGGGAGCCAATCGAACCGGGCTGGCTGTGGTTCCGGATCCCCGGTACGGGTACGGGCGTCTCGACGTGTACAACTCGGTGCTGCGTGTCTCGGTAGGCGTGAAAGTGCTGGAACCGTTCGGAACGGATGCGCAGGGCAATCCCAACGATCCCGGTGGCAGCACGCAACCGGTCGAAACGCTCGCGCCCATGATCCGCCTGCAGATCAGCAACGTGCCCCTGTCGGCATCCGACAATGCGGAACACCTGATTGTCACCATTGATGGCGTGCAGCAACCCGAGAGTCTGCTCCTCAACAGCGTGGAGTCCGGAACGACGACCGGCGCCTTCCCGCAGTACACGCTGGCATTCCGCCTGCCGGCACAGTTCCGCCGGACCGGGGAGCACACCATCGTGGTGCGTGGCACGAACCCGAACACCAGTATCACACAGCAGGACCAGATCCGCTTCGTGATATCGCCACACGTCGTGCCAGCTGGAATTTCTTTCATCTCGATTCCCTATTTTGAGAGCGCCACGGACTCGCCGACCGGACAGTTCCGGGAAGCGCTCCAGCTGCTCGGACCCGACGCCACGCTGTTCCGCTGGATCTACACGCCGGTTGCCAGCGATAGCGTGCCCACCGCCGCAGGACGCTATGCAGTGCTGGCCGCTACTGGCAGCGAATTCCCGGACAACGCGAAGTTCCAGGCCGTCGATGCGGTAACATCCGCGGGGGCGCCCGGAGCGATCTCCGACGTGCGTCCGGTGGGACTGGCCTACTTCGTGCGTACCCCTGTGGCCGTTCCAGTGGCCACGCACGGACGCGACCTGTCCCGACAGGAGGTGCGTGTGCCCCTGCACGAGGGGTGGAATATGGTCGGTGATCCCTACCCCTACCCGGTCTCGTTCAATACAGTGCTGGTGGAGACAGCTACGGGCGAGCGACTCACCGCGCAACAGGCCGTGGACCAGAAGCTGATCCTGCCGTACGTCTACCGCTTCATCGGCGGGGAGTACACGGTGCAGCAACTGCCCGGAGGCATCTTCGCTCCGTGGGAGGGGCACTGGATCTTTGTGCGGCCACGCACGTCGGGCGTTATCCGGACCAACAAGGTACTGACGCTCATCTTCACGCCAACACGAGCCGGTACGACCACACGGGGACGTTCTGCAGGCTCCTCCACAGAATCGCCGACCCAGTGGGTGACATCCGCACGACCCGGTGTGAGCGGGCCGGGAAGCTGGGCGTTGCGCCTGGAGGCCCGCGTGGGATCTCTGACGGACAGCCAGAACTTCGTGGGCATGACCACACGCGCTACCGATGGTGACGACCTCACCAAAGTGCCGAAGCCACCCCTGCCCTCCCCGTTCGTGTCGCTGGGCATCTCCCGACCCAACGCACCCGACGGTCTGGGGTTGTACGCGCAGGACCTGCGACCCATCGGGGGAACGCGGACGTGGGACCTGGTGGTCAATACAGATCAGCCGAATGCGGAGGTGACGCTTTCGTGGCCGGACGTGCGGGCGGTGCCGCGTAACTATCGCCTGACACTCACGGATCGAGCGACGGGCCAGACGATCGACCTGCGCAATCAGAGCTCCTATCGGTACAACACGGGCCGCAGCGCAGGCCCACGCCAGTTCGTACTGACTGCCCGGCCGACAGGACTCACCGGGCGTGCTGTGGTGTCGAACATCTTTGTGAACCCGGCACGGTCCGCAAACGGGCGCAGCGCGTCCGTCTATGAGATCGGCTACACGGTCTCACAGGACGTGCGTGTGGAGGTCGCGATCCTGAGCTTCGGCGGTCGGATGCTGGCGCAGGTCGCGCCCACGCGCTCGGTGCCCAGCGGGGACAACCGTGTGGTCTGGAACGGAAGGGACAGCGCCGGGCGCGAACTGCCCGCAGGCACCTATATCCTGCAGATCAAAGCGATCACTGCAGAGGGTGAGGTGACGCGCGAGGTGCGGCCTCTGGTGCTGACGGGAAGGTAGGTGCTCACAGGAGCGTGGGAGTGCGGCAGGGCCGATGCTCTGTCGCACTCTCCCCCACCACCAGCACACAGGGATAACACAGGTGGCGAATTGCCGATCGTGGAAACGCACGGGACCATTCCTGTCCCCCCCGGTTCTGGCGTTATGGCTCCCCCGGCCACGTCAATCACAATTTCCCGGTTTACAGGGAGGACTTTGCTCATGGGGTGGAACACAACCATGAAAATACGTGCCAGAGTTCTTGGCGTGCTGGCGGCGGTCGTCTGGGGCATGTCGCTGGTCCCGACGCCTGCCCGCGCGCAGGATGTTGGAACAGGCGATGATCTATACCGGGGCCTTTCCAACAACTACCTGTACCTGCTGGTAGGGGTGGGCGACAATGTGGCAGGAGGGATCGCACTGGCCACGCTGGGTGGCAACACTCCGGATGCCCGCAGGCCCTTGCTGATTACCGGGCCCATCCGGCCTGCCAACGACGCCCCGGACTTCGGAACCCGGATCTACGTGCGCGTGGATGGCGGGTCCGCGGGCAACGGACTGGATTACATCTTCGGTGACCAGCAGGACGATGGGGACGGCACAGACGGCGGGAACGGCACATGGGTGCAACCGCCCACTGTCATCGGCAATCGCCTGGTTGCGCGGTGGCGCACGCTGCCAACCGAGAAACAGGGCACCGGTGGTGGTACCGGTGGTGGTGGCGGTGTCGGCGGCGGTGGCGGCGGTGGCGGTGGTTCTACCACTGTAACCATCGATCATCGCATCGAGATCGAGATGATCGCTTCGTTCGTGCACGACACGTTGCGCCTGCAGTTCAACATCACCAACCGCAACCCCGGACGCGCGCACAACGTCGGCCTGGCGATGGTGCAGAACATCGTCGCGGCGCCCAACACCTCGCCGGCAAACCTGGCGGCCATTATGGTCGGCGGAGCGACACCGCCTCAGGCGGCCGATGGCCCCCTGCGCATTCCCAACTACCCGTATCTGCGCCGCGAGACCGTGCTGTCGGGCGGTCTCGTGCCCTCCACATGGGAGACGTTCTATCAGGTCGCTGCAGCAACCCAGACGGCGCCGGCCGCCATCCATTCCCTGCGGGGCACGTTACGGCCGTTCGCTTCTGCACAGAGCGAACCCACGCCACCCACACGATTTGCCTACGCGCGTGTCGAGCGCTTGAACGGGTACAATCCATCGCCTCCTCCCGTCAACGGGCAGGCGCAGGGCCCCATCCAGCATGACTTCCAGCAGATCTGGAACTACACGCCGGATAGCAGCATCTTGCTGACCAGTCCGGTGCAGGCCCCGGATGCCGGTGTGGCGCTCTACTGGAGTGAGCAAATTGTACCGGCCAGCGCAACCCGGACCATCGTCACGCTGATCGGGCGTTCCACAACCGACAACGATTTCACCCCGCCTCTGTCGCTGAGCGTGAGTGCGCCCAGCGCGCTCGGCTTCCAGACCGACCGGAACAACAATCAGGGAGTAGCGGTGCCCAACCCGTTCCAGGTGACCGCGTACGCCTCCAACCTGACAGATCTGTTGCCAACGGGTGGACTCAGCATCGGGCCTGTCAACTTCTCCATTAACCTGCCGCAGGGGCTGGCACTGGCGCCCAACGAGACGATGACCAAACAGCTGGATCGGATCTCCCCCGGTGCCGAGGGCAGCGTCTCGTGGAACGTCGTGCCGACGGGAGAGAAAACAGGCACCCTCCGCTTTGCGGTATCGGTCGCGGGCAACCTGGGATCCGGCAAGACAGTGACGCGGGATATCGAGGTGCCGGCACCGCCCGCAATCGAGCTGGTAGGCACCACAAATAACCCGTTGCGATTGTATCAGATGCTCTCGTTCCCGCTGGTTTTCGGCAACGCCCGGCCCTCGACCATCCTCGGGCTGCGTGACAACCCGCCGGACTTCCAGCTGGTACGCTACAACCCGGTGGCCGGACAGTACGAGCCGGTCAATACGTTTGAGCCGGGGTTCGCCTACTGGTTCCTGAGCAATCTGCCGAATAACGTGCGCCGCACCATCAATCCCGCGCAATACCCGCCTCTGGCCAATCAAACACAGCCGAACGCGGATACCTTCCGGGTCAACTACCCGCGAGGATGGAACCAGATCGGTAACCCCTACGTCTACGGCATCCGCTTCTCCGAGATCCAGGTGTTCGATCAGGAGACCTTCCAGATCTACTACCTGAGCGAGGCAGCAGACAACCTGCGGCGCTGGGTCTCCCCGGCCATCTATCGGTGGAACCCGATCACGCAGGACTATGACCTGCTGGACAACTTCGGCTACGTGATGCAACCGTACGAGGGCTACTGGATCCGGGTATTGCGCCCCGGGCTCACCTTCATCTATCCCGGAGCGGACACACCCGGTGGCTCCGTCACCCGGTCGGTGCTGGCAGGGGGCGGCCCCGGGGCGACCCTCGGTCGTGCAACCGTGGACAACTGGCGACTGCGCATCGCCGCGCGGAGTGCCTCGGGCAACGATCTATCCAACTACATCGGCGTTGCGCCCCGGGCGACCGACGGGATGGATATCTACAAGTACGACAAGCCCCCGATGATCCACGAGAAGCTGACACTGGACATCGTGCGCACCGACGGGCCGGAGGCCGGAACGCGCCTGGCGCAGGACCTGCGCGCGCCCGCGCTCTCCAGAAAAGTCTGGGACCTGATCGTCCGTTCCCCCAGAGCCAATGAGGAAGTGACGCTCTCATGGCCGGAGATTGCCGCCAGTGTGCCGCGACAGTACCAGTTGACACTGGTCGACCTGGACACCAATGCCCGCCGCAACCTGCGTAACACGTCTTCCTACGTGTTCAACACGGGCACGAGCGGCACCCGGCGACTGCAGATCATCGCGGAGCCTGTCAGCAACGCAGGCCGTGTCCAGATCACGGCGTTCGACGTGGTGCCCAACCGGACGCGCGGGCGTGCGGAGACGAGCGTGGCCATCAACTACACGCTCTCGCAACCCGCAGAAGCCCGGGTGATCATTCGCGACGGGCGCGGGCGTACGGTGCGCAATCTGGCCGCCGGAACCCGCGCAGCCGACAGTGGTAACAACGGCAGTGTGGTCTGGGACCTGCGTGACCAGCAGGGTGTCTCGCTACCCGGCGGCGTCTACAACGTGGAGTTGATTGTCGTCGGCGAAAGCGGGCAGACGACCCGACAGGTCCGTCCCTACATACTGACCCGTTAGTCATCGCATGCCGGGTTCTCGCACAGCGCGAGAACCCGGTAGCTTCCAGCAACGGAGAAAAAGATCCATGCGGGCTGTTTTCCCCCCGAATCTGCAACCCCGGAACGCGGGCCTCCTCGGGCGAGGTCTGCTGGCCATCGGGGTGGTGCTCACACTGGTCCTTGCGGGCGCTGTTGCCCTGCCGTCCCATCCCGCGCATGCGCAGGGCAAATCCCGCCAGAAAAAGTCCGGCAAGGCGGAGGAAGCGCCCCGTCGTGTGGTGCTGGTGTTTCCCCCCGATGTCGCCAATGCCGAGACCTCGGACGACGGGTTCAATCCAGAGCAATTAACGGACATCGTGGTGGACGTGATCCAGAGCCGGCTGAAGTCGGTCGGCGGGTACCGAACCGTCTACTACTCGCGCGGGCTGCCGACCATCCGGAGGGCGGTCATCGAAGGCACGCTGACAACTGCGGAAGCAGACAGGCCCTTCTCCCCGGATGAAAAAGTGAGAAAACTCGCGCAGCTGGCAGGACATGATCTCGTGCTGGTATCCTCCATCGATGACTACCAGTACGATCCGGAGAAGAACCAGGTCACTCTGGTGATGAGCGCACGCTTGATCGACTTCGCGCCGGAAAAGAAGGCCATCCGCGCAGTAGGGGAGAGCATCACAGGACCGGAGGCACCGAAGGGGAAGAAACAACTGGAAGTCGCTCTGGAAGCCGCACGGGCCCTGACAGAGAAGATGATCAACGAGCTGCTGCGGCCCGCAAAACCGGCATCCGAGCAAAAACCACAGGAGCCCTCCGAGCAGAAGCCGTAGGGGGGAACGCTGGCTTCCGGGGAGCAATAGCTGCGTAATGAAGGCGTTGCTGCGAGTTACACTCTCGTTACCGGTCATCATCGGGATGGCGATAGCGCTGCTCCCCTGCGTTGCAGGTGCGCAGGGGCAGGGCGTGGTGGTGTTGCGGGCCAACCGGAACGTACTGCTCGCCAATGGGAATGACGCGGCGGAGATCATCGCCGATGTGCGGGATCCCGGAGGCCGTCAGATCGATCGCCCGATCCTCATTCAGTTCCAGACCAACCGGGGAACGCTCGCGGTGACCAGCGCACAGACGTTCGGCGGACGGGCCACCACCCGCCTGACCAGCGTGGTAACCGGAGTCGCGCAGGTATCCGCCTTTGCGCCGGGCATCGGATGGAGCGCGCCGGTTGAGATCGTCTTCACCGATGACCCGGAAGCGACCTTCCAGGGAAACGCCTACATCACGGTCACCGGTACGAGCTACCTGGCGTACAGCGCAACCGACCGGGTGATCGAAGCCAATGGCCGGGACGGAGGCGCGCGGATCACGTTCCGCAACGTCGAAATCACCGCAGATCGGATGCAACTCCGGTGCGATGACAACATCGTGCGTGCACACCACAACGTGCTCCTCAAACGCGCCGGCAAAACCTTCCGGGCGGTCAAGCTCTACTACAGCCTGCAATCCGGACAGGGGTATGCGCTCGCCGAGCTGGAAGGCAGGTTGCAGAACGTGTACGTGAGCGGAGAAACACTGCGCGTTGTGCCCAGCCCCACACCCATTCCAAGCTCATACATGATGCTCCCGGAGCTGCAGGTAAAGCTGGTGATTGTAGCGCGCAGCATCACCTACTTCCCCGGCGACCGCCTGCAGTTCCGGCGCCCGAGGTTCTTCCAGGATCAGGTACAGATCCTGTCATTGCCGTTCTACGAGCTGCCATACAACTCCGAAGAGCTGTTCTCGGACCAGTTCATCAGCATCGGCACCAACGGCTTCGGACTGGAGTTGCCGGTGTACTACGCGCTCTCGCCACGCAAGCGCGGCATCGTCTACCTGCGCCACCAGCAGAACCTGGGACGCGGCTACTTCGCCTTCAACCCCGGCTGGGCACTGGATGTCGTCGAGGACTACTCCCAGCAGGGCAATCAACGATACGAGGGCGCGTACGGCTTCATCGGCCTGACACGGGGGGACTGGAGTTTCCGCTGGACCCACAACCATGAATTCAACATCGGGTCACAGGGCACCTTTTATCTGGACTTCCCGCAGCACAACGGGGTGTTCACCACCAGCAACTTCAACCAGCAGTCGCGCAAGGTCCGCTGGGGAGCCAACTTCTCCTACGGACGCACGTTCTCCAGCACACAGGATACCAGCACCCGCGGCGACGTCTACTGGGAAACCCAGCCGCGCCACCTGCTGGGCTCGAAGCACTTCCTGCAAACCATCGGCACCAGCTTCGCATCCACCCGCGTCAGCAGCAGCAACAGCGATATTGGCCTGATCAGCGAGACCACACAGACGGTAACGTGGCGCGCGTTCTCCAGACCAATCGCTCTGGACGCCCGAACCACCCTGGCCACCTCGCTCTCCGTGGGCCATCTCTGGTCCAGCAACCGGCGCAACGGGCTCACCACGCTGGCCAATCTGTCGCTGGACCACACCATCCCGGGAGGGGGCACCCTCAGCCTCACCTACGACTTTGTGCGCCAGCCTGCCGGCCAGTTCATCTCCACCGGAGCACACCGACTGGGGATCATGTACAGCCTGGTGAAAGAGCGCCGATTCGAAGTCTCTCTCTTCGGCAGCGCGTTTCTGGATGCACCCGACGCCAGTTTCTTCGCCGATGCAACCTACCTGATCGACCGTAACTGGCGCTTCATCGCCTCCGCAGCACTGCAAACCTTCGAGGGGCAGAGCTTTCGGGACATACAGTTCACACTGGGCCGGCGCATCGGCGCCCGCGAACTGCAGCTGACCTACTCCACGTTCTTCAAACGGATTTCCCTGGACCTGACGGCCACACGCTTCTAGTGCCGGTACCCTGCCCGCCCGAACCAGAATCCGGCAAAGAGCCCCAAAACCGGTGCGTTTCCCGGTAAAGAGAGGCGCCGGGAAGGGGAAGAAACGGATTGGGAGGCGTTCTGCAACTGCGTTGGCGAACTGTTGCCCGTCGGCGCAGGGCTATCGTGCTCACGGCTCTGGGCCGGGCCCGGCACGGTACGTTGTGTGGCACCAACGGGAGCGCTTCCCGCCCCAATCTCCTCTCTCCCCGAACCCCCTTCCATCCCCGGAAGGGGGTTCTCTTTGCAAGCAAAGAAACCTCACCGCCCGCCTCCGGAAAGAATGGGCCAGATACGTTGCTCGAAGACCAGACCGAACATAGAAGTGAAGAACAGGCCGGCCAGAACCAGAGCAACCTGCTTGCCACGCGAAGGACGCATCAGCGGGGGAAGAAAACGCCGGTTCACATAGAGCGTGTGAAAAATCGTGACAGCGATGGCAAAATTGGCCAGATTGCCCGCAATGGTCATCATCGTGGTGCCGGAGAGATTGGGAAAGAACAGGTAGAAACAGACACCGAACACCACATAGGCAAACGCAAAACTGTAGTAAACGTGCTTGACACGCCGGGTATCCAGCTGACGCATACGGCGACTGCCCGACCAGAACGCGTCCGTCCAGCGCCGGGCCACAGACTCCAGCACACCAAATTGCCCCGGGATCATGATGACCAGACCGCAGAGCAGAGTGAGCGTGCGGAAGACCTCGCCCTGCGCCTCACCGAAATCCTGCGCCAGAGCTGCAGCAGCCCGCCACTGGTCCTTCGCGTCGATCAAGCGATCGATGTTCAGATACTCCGCCCCCAGCACACAGGGCAGCATCACACCGATCAGGGAACCCAGAGCCCACATCAGATACTGATCCGCGATCAAATAGCGACACCACCCGTCAAAACGCCGGCGGTTCTCCGGAGTATTGCGCGTGATCGTGCCAATATGCGACAGCTCAATCTGCTGACCGCCAAACGCAGAAGGAATAGCCCCGACCTTCTGCCCCATGCCCCACCCGTTCTCACGCACATAGTTGCTCACCATAATGTTACCCAGCCCACCAACCCCGGCAAATCCCGCCAGCGAGGCCACCAGCGCCCAGTCGATCTCCGGCTTCCCCTCCGCATTCAGAGGCAGACGCGTCGGATCCAGCATGCCCCCCCAGATACGCAACCACGTCTCCGCCGAACAGAAGAAAACTGTACTGAACACCATGAACACAAGCACAAAAAGAAACTTGCCCCCCAGCACAATCTGAAGCGTGGTGTACACCTTGCCGCCAAACAGCACCAGAACCGCGCAGGCCAGAAAAATACCGATACGCAACGCCTGCACAACATCCGACGGAATCGTGTCCTGCGGCGTGAGCCCCTGCACCAGCACAATCAGGATCTGCGCAGCCAGCGAAGCAAGCGTGGGAAGCCACCCGGCCACATCCAGAAACAGATAGAACAGCAACCAGAAACGCGGGCCCGGCCGGCAACGCAGATAACCCGTCATGATGGGCTCACCCGTGCACAGGGTGTAGCGCATCACCTCCGTGTTCAGTACTACCTGGGCCAGTATCGAGAGCAACACCACCCACATCATCGCACCCTGATACTGCGCGGCAGTGCGCGGCCCGATGATATACTCCCCGGTCCCGGTAGACGCACCGGCCATCACAATACCCGGTCCGATCAGCGCCAGCAGATTGCGTGCAAGAAACGGGCGGGGCTCCGGCAGATCGTCCACCTCCCATGCGGGCAGACAACCCGGATCCACCTCAGAAACATTCGGTTCCGTCGCCGGGCTCGAATTCAAAGCGCTCCTCCAGAAAAGAGTCCGCGTACAGAGACATGCAGCATATCACGACGCCTGTTCGATGTGAAGTACAGCCTTCCCTTCCCGATGGCGTACGCCGTAGGGGAGACGCTTGTCAACCCGCAGAATGCATGATATAATCGGCCTGACCGTAAAACGCTGGTGGAGGAACAGAGTGCGACGCACGCAAGCGCAATGCCCGCAATGCGGTCGCATGGTGCCATTGACCGGGGGCGTGGAGGCACGCCGTTGCCCGGACTGCCGGGCAGAGATCCCGCGCGCCTTCACCTACACGGCCACCCTGCCCGATTTCCCCCCGCACCCCAACCGCACCCCCCTGCGCCCCGGCATGAAGGCATCCTTCTTCGGCCGGCAATACGAACTCATCGGACGTGTCGTCCTGAGCATGCAGGAAGAAGATGGCACCTACTACTGGGACGAGTTCGAACTGGTCTCCGAGGATGGCCGGGTGCTATTTCTGGAATACGACGAGGGCGAGTGGAAGCTCATGGAAGCCTTCCAGCCAGCACAGCCACTCACCCCGGAGCAGGCATGGGCCCTGCTCCAGGTCGGCACGACACCCCCCATGGGCATGCCGGGACTGGTGATCACCGAAAGAGCACAGAAGCGTATCGAGTTCATACAGGGCCAGCTGACCTACCGGGCACAGATTGGCGAAACCGCAATGTACGCCGATGCCAGACGGCTGGACCGCCTCTACTCCATAGAGTGGACCGCGGATGAAATCGAATACTATCGTGGTATGCCTCTGGCAGAGCGCGATGTCTACATCGCATTCGGCCTCAAAGACATCGTCCGGGAAATGGATCAGCGAGAGACAACACGCCGGTCCCAGACGCTATTCGCCGCCGTCTGTCTGGTACTGGCCCTGCTCGCGTTCATCGGATACGGCATGTCGCTGACCTCCGGCAGAGTGATCGATCGCAACACCGTGCCGATTGACGCCATTGGCCCGGACGGAGTGCGCTTCGGCCCGATCACACTGGACCCGGGACAACGCCTCTACCGACTGGCGATCAACGGGTCCATGGACAACGCCTCCGCATGGGTAGCAGGCGTGCTGGAGGCCGCCGATGGCACAGAACTGATCGGCACCCAGAGGGACTTCTGGGACGAGAGCGGCTACGACGCGGATGGCTACTGGCACGAAAGCGATCTGCACGCACAGACCGACTTCTCAGTACAGCACCCGGGCCCCTACTTCGTGCACCTGTACGCAGAGAAAGATCCCTCGCCCGGCACCTTTGGCACTGCCGGGTACGAACTGCGGGCCGGAGTCACCTACCCATCGTACCTGCTGGTCTACGGTATCGGTGCCTCCCTCGTGGCCATCCTCTTCTTCGTGCTGGGCTCGTGGGAAAAACTGGAAAAAGCAACGCAGCAGAGCGCAGATGACTGAACGGAAACCGGACCGATGATCGGAAAATATCGCGTGGCAACAGCGGTCATGGTGGCCGCGTTCGTGCTGGTATGGCTGGCCTCTTACTACGGCTGGGGAGTGCCGTCGGAAGCACAGGCGCAGGCGCGCTCGCGAAGCGTGCGCATGGGAAGCCTCCACACCCGCACCTACTACGGAGGCGGACCGGGCTTCGGCAAGTAAATCAAACAGGGAGGAATGCGAGTGTGAAACGTTTTGCAACAATCCTGCACGGTAGCGCGTGCGGTATGATGATGCTCGCCGCGGCGGTCAGAGCGTTCGCGCAGGTCGGCGAGCGCTCCCGAACCGTCTGGGACGCGCCGACCCTGCTCAACTCCATCGTCTCCACCATCATCTTCGGGTTGCTCGGAACCATCCTGACCATCGTGGGCTTCAAACTGTTCGACGCCCTGACGCCGTTCCACCTGGAACGCGAGGTCTGCGAGAAACAGAACGTCGCGGTCGCGCTGGTCTGCGCCGCAATGATGCTGGGGATCAGCCTCATCATCGCCCTGACCATTCTGGCCTGATGCATATCCCGTGACAGAACACGTGAACTGGCATGAGGACGGGACCAGCACCCCGGAAGAGCAGACGGATCCGCCGCCCATCGCCCACAATGCCACGGCGCGCCGGGAAGCGCTCACCCTGCTCGCATCCATCTTCGTGATCGCAGCCTGCGGCCTGGTCTACGAGCTGTTGATCGCCACGGTCTCCTCCTACCTGCTGGGCAGCAGCGTCACCCAGTTCTCCGTCTCCATCGGCGTGTTCATCGGAGCCATGGGAGCCGGATCGCACCTGTCACAACGCTTCCATCGCAATCTGCTCACAGGGTTCATCGCCATCGAACTCGCCATCGGTATGCTGGGAGGCCTGAGCGTGCTGCTGCTGTTCTGGGCCTACGCAGCCGGCCCGGCCTACTGGCTCTGCCTGTACGCTCTGCTGATCGCCATCGGCACCATGGTCGGCCTGGAATTGCCCCTCCTCACCCGGATCCTGAAGCGCTACGGCACCCTGCGCCAGATCATCGCGCAGGCACTCTCCTTCGACTACATCGGCGCCCTGGTGGGCTCCCTGCTCTTCCCACTGGTGCTGCTCCCTGCGTTCGGCATGGCCCGCACCGCCCTGCTCGTCGGTCTGCTCAATGTAAGCGTGGCCTTCTGGAACGTACGCGTGTTTGCGGCACAACTGCCCACCCCCCTGTGCTGGACCGGAGCGTCCGGCCTGTGTGGCCTGACGCTGGCGATCACCTGTGGCTTCGCACCCGGACTCGTCAGCCTCGCAGAAAGCCGGCTCTACGAAGACGAGATCATCTACACCCGGCAGACGCCCTACCAGCGCATCGTCATTACCCGATGGCGCAGCGACATGCGCCTCTTTCTGGACGGGAACCTGCAATTTGCCTCACCGGACGAATACCGCTATCATGAAACGCTGGTGCATCCCGCCATGGCGCTCTGTCCCCGACCCGAGAACGTGCTGGTGCTGGGCGGAGGCGACGGCCTGGGCGTGCGTGAAGTCCTGAAACATCCCGCAGTGCGGCAGATCACGCTGGTCGATATCGACCCGGAAATGACCCGGCTGGGCAGAACCTTCCCCGCGCTCGTCGCGCTCAACGCGCGCGCGCTGCACGACCCCCGCGTCACACGCATCCACGAAGACGCCTACCGATTTCTCGAGCGCGCCTCCGCACAGTACGACGTGATCATCGCCGATCTGCCGGATCCAAACTCCGACGTGCTGGCCAAACTCTACTCGGTGCAGTTCTTCCGCCTGGTACGCAGGCACCTGTCGGCTTCCGGAGTGTTCGTAACACAGGCCAGCTCCCCCTTCTTCTCACGGGACGCCTTCTGGTGTATCGTCCGGACGTTGCGGGCCGCCGGGTTACAGACAGCACCCTACCACGCATACGTACCCTCCTTCGGAGACTGGGGATTTGTGCTGGCCGCATCCCGCCCCCTGCACATCGCCTCCCTGCAGATCCGTGTCCCGACCAGATACCTCACAACCCAACTGCTGCCCACACTCTTCCTGTTCGGCAACGACACCGCCGAAACAGAGGTAGAGGTGTCCACGCTGGATCATCCACGCATTCTGCAATACTATCTCAATGGTGCCAGCCAGTGGGATGCTCCGTAACAGCATGCCAGCATCGCACCTGATACACTGCAAAGCACACAGCACAATCAACAGCACACACTGCTATTTTTCTCGTTTGTACCGGATGAAAAGACCCGAAGAGAAACATTTCCAACCGCTATGTGCTACAATAAACCCGGCTGCCAGACAACGGCAGCCGGTATGCTGTACTGTAACAGGGCGCACTGAGAAGGAGAGGTCATCTTGAACCGGAGAACAACTGCATTCACACTCATCGAACTGCTCGTCGTCATCGCCATCATCGCGATCCTCGCCGCCATTCTGTTCCCTGTGTTCGCACAGGCGCGGGCCAAAGCCCGACAGATCTCCTGCCTGTCGAACATGAACCAGATCGGCAAGGCCACCATGATGTATGCACAGGACTACGACGAGATGCTGTTCCCCTACCGCACGCGCGACGTCAACCCCTTCGCCGCGGAACTGAGCGCGCTGGGGCATACCCAGTCGGTCAACCGCACCTTCTTCAACCAGCTGCTCAACCCCTACATCAAGAACTTCGATGTCTGGCGCTGCCCGTCCAAGCCGGGATCATGGGTCAACGTCGCGCGCAACTGCTCCGACACCGAGCTCCGCTTCTGCAGCTACGGAGGCCAGAACTCCTACGCCGCCAACAACTACTGCTTCCCGGCCGACCTCGGCCTGGCCATCGCAGCCATGAACGCGCCGGCCAACACCTACGTGCTGCTGGACGGCTCCTACTACGGCGCGCTGCCACGCAACCCCATCCAGATCGGTGACTTCAACCCGACCGGATCCTACCAGCGATACTGGAAGAACATCGGCAACTCCTACCTGTTCCGCTGGGCCAGCCCCACCGGACCGGCCAGCGAACCCTCCGACCTGGAGGCGGAACTGCTGGGACGCCAGCGACACTCCGAGCAGATCAACGTCCAGTTCGCCGACGGGCACACCAAGGCCATACCCTACAACCGGGTGGTCAACGACATCACCCCGTGGAACCCCTTCGCCGCAGGCAACTAGGGCCGGCATCTATGGGAGACGGGCGCCAGAAGAAACCTCTGGCGCCCGTCCTGCTTTCCACAGCGTGCGGGCATAGCCGCAATGCAAGAAACCGGAGGCCACTTCGTGGCACTCCGGTATGAACTGTCAGCGATTACATGTACTGGCCCGGATCCCGTGGAACGGCACGGAAGACATCAGTAGCGGTCGCGCCCGCCACGCCCACCGTAGCCGCGCCCGCCAGAGCCGCCGCCGTAGTTACCCCGTCCGCCGCGATCCTCACGGGGTCGCGCCTCATTGACGGTCAGCGTGCGCCCGCCCATCTGAGCGCCGTTCAGCGTGCTGATGGCAATGTCGGCCTCCGCGTCTGTCTCCATCTCGACAAATCCGAAGCCTTTGGCCTGTCCGGTGAAGCGGTCAGTTACGACCACGGCCTCTTTCACGTTGCCAGCAGTCGCAAAAAGGTTCTCCAGATCCTCCTCGGTAGCCGAGTAGGGCAGACCGCCCACATAGATACGTTTCGGCATCGTTCCCAAACTCCTTAACGGATACACACGCGAGGACAGGGGGCCTCGCATCCCCGATGGCACACGTCACGTCGAACCGGAGTGGAAACGATCCAAACAAGGGGGCAATCCGGAACACGAACTACCGAACACTCGCTGAGACGATTTCGACCCGTTCAAACTGCACGTGAGGCATCCTCTTCAGTATACAACCGGGGCACCCCCCTGTCAAGAGTGCTTCCACGGCATTTTACGCAAGATTTTCCGGAGAATCGAGGCGCAGAAAAGAACGCATGCCAGCAACCAGCGCCTCAATGTGCGGATAGTTCTGGCGCAACGCCCGGCACATCAGAGGAAAAGTGAACGTGTAACGCCCGTTCTCATAATGCAGAACGCGGGCATGGAACAGATTGGCCAGCGAGCGATGCACGGTGTTCAGACTCAGTCCCGGAATATAACGCTGACAGGCCTGCCAGAAGTCCTGCTCGGTCCAGCCGTGCGGCGCGTCCGCGTGCGCCAGCAGCAACGTGCAGATCTGCTCCTCCACCTGCGGCTCGCCACGCTCCATGGTGTTGTTCAGAAAATGCTTCAGCAGGAAATCCGAGAGCTCAAAGCCACCCTCAATAGCCTCCACATCGTCCAGCGTGGCCTCCTGAGGATCTCTCTCCACCGCCCGCTGAAACAGACGCTCCCCGTAAAACTGCACCAGAAACGGATGCCCGGCCGAACTCTTCTGCACCCGATGCGCCATCGCCTCCCGATCCCGCAGAAGAATATCCACAGAGCGCAACGGATCACAGAGCAAACCCTCCGTTTCCGACGGAGTCAACGGGCTCAACTCCAGCCGCTCCAGAGAGCGATCAAACGGGGACCCATAGGTCGAAAGGCGCTCCGAGCCCTGCGCCAGAGAAGCCACCGAACGGAAGCCAGCAAAGGTCAGGCGAACGTGATTGTAGGAAGCAGCCTCGTGCAGGGCACGCAGAAAAGGCCACTGCGTCTGGCTCTCATAATCCACCAGACGGTCACACTCATCCAGAAACAGCAGCAGCGGGCGCTTCCCCTTGTAACTCAGGCGCTCCAGCAGGTACGAGAGATTGCGATGACTCTCCTCAATGCGCAACTCACGTCGCGCATCGAGCGTGTGCGTCAATCGACGGGCGCAGTCATAGAAATCGCCCCAGATAGAGCAATCGAAATAGAACACCCGATCGGCCATCTCCCGATTCGTCCGCAACGCGTCCGCCGCCCGCCGCAGCAGCGACGTCTTCCCGATACGGCGCGCGCCGGTCACCACATAGTGCGTGCTCCGGTCATGCATCAGCCGATCCAGCTCGCGCTTGCGGCCCCGGAACATGCCACCACGGGCCTCACGCGTGGTATTGAACGGGCAGAGGCGTTGCAGCGGCGCCTGCCGCCGAATGGTGGCAAACAACACCGAAGCCGGCACCTCGGAATGCGCCAGCCGTTCCAGATCCTGACCACACAGATAGATCAGGTCCACATACGAAGAGATATAAGGATTGGGCGCAGGAGGATCCCACTGCAGCACCAGATGAAAACAGAACCCGACCGATTTGACCGCGTGCTTGTAATCCGTGATCAGATCGGCAAACTGTCGCGCTTCCTCCTCGCTGGCCGGGGGATGACTGATCATCACCACATTGACATCCATCCCCTTGAAGCCCAGTGAACTCAGATCGAGCAGAAACAGAGCTACCGGACCCACACGGTCGAACTCCACGGTCTCCACGCCCAGGCAGGTGCCCATCGCGTGCACCAGCGAGCCCGCCGCGCCAGACGGATCCGGCGGTCGCTCCTGCAGGGCCGCCTGCCACAGCGAATGGAACTTGCTCCCACAGATCCCGCCCATATGCGCCACCCACGCCAGAACTCCTGTGCCGGAGCCCGGCAACGCTGCACCTCAGAACCAGAATGGATTGGACCATGCGCGCCCTCCGTGGGCGTCACGCACGGTCACCCGGAAAAAGGGGCTGTTACCCAGCTCCTGCAGAGGCAACTCCGCCTGCGTCAGGCCGTGCCCGTGCACCGAGACGCTGCTATAGCCATACCCGGTAACCAGGATCCGACTGGCAGGGGAGCAACGCACGTGCAGTGTGCGCCCCACAAGGGCCATGTCATGGATTTGCGGGCCCGTGCTGGAGTAGTACGCGCCCTCTTTAAGCGCCTGCAGCAACGCATCCGGAGCCAGCGTCTCACTTTTCACCCACACCCACCCGCGCAACGCGTCGTGTCGATCCGGAAAGCTGTGCGTATCATCCGTGGCGCAGGCCGTGTAGCGCTGGCCACGCATCAGCAGCAAATCGAGCATGTACAGGCTATCCGGTTTATCGTTATGGTCGGCCGCAGTGCCGTTGAACACCTCAATGGCGTCGATCGCCCCCAGCGAGCGCACATCCTGCTCCGTCAGGCCGTACCACGCCGGATGCGCGGCCGCCACAAACGCCCCGGCCGCCAGCGCGCGCGCGGCAACCGCAGGACCGGTCTCCCCCGGGGGATAGGGAGCAAAATCGAGAGGCAGACCCACAGCCAGAATATGCCAGAGGTGCCCCAGCTCGGTACGACCGGTGTGCAACTCCGCGCCGATCAATGTGGTGAACTCCGGGGTACGGTAGGCAGCAGTATCGGTGATGGGAAAGTCGTACCGCTCCAGAAAGTGATCCGTCAGAGCCACAAAATGATAGCCGGCATCGCGATACAGCCTGCAGTACTCCTGCGGAGAGAGCCGGCCGTCACTGCGTGTGGAATGGCCGTGCAGGTTACCACGCCAGAACCTTCCGGGCCGGTCGAATGGGTGCAGTTGCATACTATCTGGCCTTTCTACAGAGGCATGGCCCCGTGCCATCGGGGCATGTTGCATCCGGGACTCCGGGAGAACGCCGGCGTTTCACGTGAAACCCCTGCGCCCACGCAAGCAACCTGGAGGCAAGCAACAGGGGCCTGCGTTTCACGTGAAACGGTTGTAGCGCTGCAGTACCGTGTGGACAGCGCCCGAAACCCTCAGGATCCGTGGCACCGGCGTTTCACGTGAAACATCAGCCACCGTCACGCAGCGTTCTTTCGTCAATCTCGCCTTCGTCATTCCCGGTGTCCTCACAGCATGTGCGCCTGCGTTTCACGTGAAACGGTTACATAACGCTTCCCGAACGGGTGTGTGGTGCCGCCATACGACAGGCAGGAGAGTACACCTGTGTTTCACGTGAAACGGATGCGCCTGTTCCGATCCCGGCATGCTCCAGCAGATCCCCCGTTTCACGTGAAACGGATCGGGTTCTTCCGACTTCGGAGTTTTCCAGGATAGGTCGATGTTTCACGTGAAACGGATGCGGCGTTTCCGAAACAGGAATTTTCCGTGATAGGCCACCGTTTCACGTGAAACGGTTGTGCCACCACGAAGGACTCACGCGCGCGTTCGGCCGTATGCTGCAAGACTGTGCCACCCGCGTTTCACGTGAAACGAACCCTGTCGGTCCCCTCCGAGGGATCTCCGTGCCCGATACGATCGCGCAACACCTGCGTTTCACGTGAAACGGTCCTGTCGCCCGGTGCACCGGGAGCATCCCCGATCCCCGGTTGTGCAGAGCGATGCGATAGGATCAGAACCGGTAGAGCAGGCCGGTGTTCAGGTAGTTGAACCATGAGAAATTATACACAGTGCGATTATCGGCACCCCCTTCCAGCGTACGATAGCCCAGCGTCAGGGTCAGGCGTGGCGAGAGGTCATAACCCAGATGCACTCCCAGATCGAACGCACGGCCCTGCGGTGCCGCCAGACCATCAAAGTCCACCAGCAGATGCCACCGCGGCGCAAAGTGATATTCGCCACTCAGGTGGATCAGGGGCACCAGACCCAGATCATATTCGGAAGCGTACTGCCCGTTCTGCTCCAGAGCGATGAGCGCATCCCGGATCTTCAGAGTCAGGCCCGCACGCCAGACCATACGCTGGCTCCGGTGGAACCGGTACCAGTAGGAGACCCGGTACGAGTTGAACTGATAGATCCCGCGCGCGGGGATGCCGGGCGCGAACGTACTGCCCGCAAAAGCGGTCGGACCGTCCAGAGTGCCGGTGCCATCGATGCGGAACGGCGCGTAGATGAAACGCCATCCGGTGCGACGGTCCGGCGCGGTCAACGCGTTGAGGCGCACACTGGCAAACGGCCCGGCCCCGATCAACCGGTTCAGACCGAAGCGCGTGCCCGTGTCACCGGGCACCTGCACCTCGTTCCGCCCCTGCCACACCGGCCCTGTTTCCAGGTGAATGCGCCACAGAGGGCGGCTCTCCTGCGCCCGGGACGCCACCGGAGCGCTCAACAGGATCGCGCACAGTCCTGCCAGTACAGACCTTGCCATCTCCTGTCCTCCTCCCTATGTGCAACCGTGCGACCAAACCTGTTACGTCCTGCAGCGCCCGTCCGGTTCCGCATACGCCGGCGCGGGCCTCCTCGGGCGCAGGGCGGGGCTATCAGAATCCGTCATAACGCGGATGCAGGTGCCCCTGTCGATCGGTACAATGAGAAGCATTCCAGAGGCGCATCGGAAAGATACCCGGGGAAATGGAGAAGCGTGCATGGGACGCAGGTATGTCACCATAGACGGCAACGAGGCTGCTGCGTATGTTGCCTATAAGACCAGCGAAGTGATTGCCGTCTACCCGATCACGCCCTCCTCTCCGATGGGCGAGCTGTCGGACGCGTGGGCGGCAGCAGGGGAGCCCAATCTGTGGGGGCAGGTGCCTCTGATCCAGCAGATGCAGTCGGAAGGGGGGGCGGCAGGAGCGATCCACGGCGCGTTGCAGACCGGCGCGCTCACGACCACGTTCACGGCCAGTCAGGGCCTCCTGCTCATGATCCCGAACATGTATAAGATTGCCGGGGAGCTCACCAGCACCGTGTTTCACATCTCCGCGCGGTCCCTGGCGACGCACGGGCTCTCCATCTTCGGCGACCACAGCGATGTCATGGCCGCCCGCACCACCGGATGGGCCATGCTCTTTGCGGCTTCTGTGCAGGAAGTGATGGACTTTGCGCTCATCGCGCAGGCCAGCACGCTCCGGGCACGTGTCCCCTTCCTGCACGTATTCGATGGCTTTCGCACCTCGCATGAGATCATGAAGATCGAGGCCCTGGGTGAGGAGGACCTGCGCGCCATGATCGATATGGATCTGGTTGCGGCGCACCGGCAACGAGCGCTCTCGCCGGAGCGCCCGGTGATCCGTGGCACCGCGCAGAACCCGGACGTTTACTTTCAGGGACGGGAGGCTGCCAATCCGTACTACCTGCGAACCCCCGGGATTGTGCAGCAGACGATGGATCAGTTCGCAGCCCTGACCGGGCGTGTGTACCATCTGTTCGACTACGTGGGCGCGCCCAACGCGGAGCGCGTGATCGTGCTCATGGGATCCGGCGCCGAGACTGTGGAGGAGACGGTGCGTTACTTGCTGGAACGCGGCGAGCGGGTCGGCCTGCTCAAGGTACGCCTGTACCGTCCTTTCCATGTTGAAGCGTTCGTGCGCGCTCTGCCGCCAACAACCACGCGCATTGCCGTGCTCGACCGCACCAAGGAGCCGGGCAGCACCGGTGAGCCGCTCTATCAGGATGTGGTGACCGCCGTGTGCGAGGGAGTTGCTACCGGGATCGCGCCGTTTCACGCCATTCCCCGGGTGATCGGCGGGCGCTACGGCCTCTCCTCCAAAGAGTTTACTCCCGCCATGGTGCTGGCGGTCTTCGAGGAGCTGCGTCGGCCCGAGCCACGCAACCATTTCACCGTGGGCATTCACGATGACGTGACCCACACCAGTCTGGACTACGATCCCGACTTCTGTCTGGAGCCGGAGGATACGGTTCGCGCGGTGTTCTGGGGACTGGGGTCGGATGGCACCGTGGGTGCGAACAAGAACTCGATCAAGATCATCGGCGAGGGCACGGACTACTACGCGCAGGGCTACTTTGTGTACGACTCCAAGAAGTCCGGTTCCATGACGATCTCGCACCTGCGTTTTGGTCCCCGTCCGATACAGAGCGCGTATCTGATCCAGAAGGCCAGTTTTGTTGCGGTGCACCACTTCGACTTTCTGGCGCGCTACCCTGTGCTGGACGCGGCCGCGCCCGGCGCAACCGTGCTGCTCAACAGCCCCTTCCCTCCGGGTGAGGTCTGGCAGCACCTGCCTCCTGCCGTGCAGCAGCAGATCGTTCAGAAGCATCTGAAGCTCTACGTCATTGACGGATACGGCGTGGCGAAAGCAACTGGCATGGGGCGGCGGATCAACACCGTGATGCAGACCGCGTTCTTCGCCCTGAGTGGCGTCCTGCCCCGTGATCGGGCCATTGCCCGGATCAAGGAGGCCATTCGCCGCACCTACGGCAAGCGCGGGGAGGCGGTGGTGCAGCGCAATTGCGCCGCGGTCGATCGGGCGCTGGAGGGGCTCTTCCCGGTGGACGTGCCGACCGATGCGGTTGTGGACGTGCCGGCGGCTCCGACTCCTGTGGTTCCCGAGGATGCGCCGGAGTTCGTGCGGAAGGTCACGGCGGAGATGATTGCGGGGCGGGGCGACCATCTGCCCGTGAGCGCATTGCCGGCCGATGGCACCTTCCCGACCGGTACGGCGCAGTGGGAGAAGCGCAACATCGCTCTGGAGGTGCCGGTGTGGGAGCCTGATCTGTGCATTCAGTGCGGCAAGTGTGTTCTGGTCTGCCCTCATGCGACCATTCGGGCCAAGGTGTACCCGGAGTCTCTGCTCGCTGCGGCCCCGCCTGCGTTCCGGTCAGCGGCGGCGAAGTTCAGGGAGCTGCCCGGGCAACGGTACACCGTGCAGGTTGCGGTGGAGGACTGCACCGGATGTACGCTCTGCGTGGAGGTCTGCCCGGCCCGGGACAGGTCCAACGTGGGGCGGAAGGCGTTGAACATGGCGCCACAGCGCCCGTTGCGGGCGCAGGAGGCACGGAACTGGGACTTCTTCCTGCGGATTCCGGACGTGCCCCGGGACGGCACGTTGCGTTTCAATACCATCAAGAATGTGCAGCTGTTGCAGCCGTTGTTCGAGTTTTCCGGGGCCTGTTCCGGGTGCGGGGAGACGCCCTATCTGCGCTTGCTGAGCCAGTTGTTCGGGGATCGGGCTCTGATTGCCAATGCCACCGGGTGCTCCAGCATTTACGGGGGGAACCTGCCCACAACGCCGTGGACGCGCAATCGTGAGGGACGCGGGCCTGCGTGGAGCAACTCCCTGTTCGAGGACAACGCGGAGTTCGGGCTCGGCATGCGGCTGACGCTGGATCAGCAGACGCGCTACGTGCACCGGTTGCTGGAGGAGTTCCGGGAGCTGATCGGGGCGGCGCTGGTGGATGCCCTGCTGGCTCACGCGAACGCCACGACGGACGGGGCCATCAGGGCGCAGCGGGAGCGCATTGCCCTGTTGCGTGAGCGGCTGGAGGGCCTGCCGCAACCGCGTGCCCGGGATCTGCACTTGCTGGCTGACCTGCTGGTGCGCCGGAGCGTCTGGATTGTGGGGGGTGATGGGTGGGCCTATGACATTGGCTACGGGGGGCTGGACCATGTGCTGGCCAGTGGCTACAACGTCAATGTGCTGGTTCTGGATACCGAGGTCTACTCCAATACGGGGGGGCAGGCGTCCAAGTCCACGGCGCGGGGGGCGGTGGCCAAGTTCGCCTCTGGAGGTAAAACCCGGCCCAAGAAGGATCTCGGGCGTCTGATCATGGGCTATGGCAACGTCTATGTGGCGCAGGTGGCCATGGGGGCCAACGACCAGCAGACGCTCCGGGCGTTCATGGAGGCCGAGGCCTATGAGGGGCCGTCGCTGATCATCGCCTACAGCCACTGTATTGCGCATGGTATCGACATGGCGAAGGGGTTGCAGCAGCAGAAGCTGGCGGTGGAGACGGGCTACTGGCCTCTGTACCGGTATCATCCGGATCTGGCACGGGCCGGCGAGAACCCCTTTCAGCTGGACAGCAAGCCGCCGTCTCTGCCGTTACAGGACTATCTGTACACGGAGGGGCGCTTCCGTATGTTGCAGCAGAGCGACCCGGAGGCTGCCGCGCGGCTGCTGAAACTGGCGCAGGCTGACGTGTGGGAGCGGTGGAACATCTACCAGAAGATGGCGGCAACGGGCATTGCCGCAGGAGCATGACCTGATGGATCTGAGCACGACCTATCTTGGACTCTCTTTGAAGAACCCGATTGTGCCTTCCGCGTCTCCTCTGACGCGCACTCTGGATGGTATTCGCCGTCTGGAGGATGCGGGGGCGGCGGCGGTCGTTCTGCACTCGCTCTTTGAGGAGCAGATTACTCTGGAGAGCTATCATCTGGATGAGTACCTGACGCGCGGCAGTGAGAGCTACTCGGAGGCGTTGAGTTACTTTCCGGACCCGGGTGACTTCGGTGTCGGGCCGCAGGAGTATCTGGATCTGATCGCCGCTGCCAGGCAGGCCGTGGATATTCCGATCATTGCCAGCCTGAACGGCATCTCCCGGGGTGGCTGGATGGAGTATGCGCAGCAGATCGAACAGGCCGGTGCCGACGCGCTGGAGTTGAACCTGTACTACATCGCGACCAATCCGGAGATCACCGGGTTGACCACCGAGTACATGTATCTGGATGCTGTGGCGCACGTGCGGCAGTGCGTGCGCATTCCCATCGCGGTGAAAATCGGGCCTTATTTCAGCGCGCTGGCGAACATGGCTCGCAATCTCTATGACAGCGGCG
>JANWZQ010000075.1 GCA_025054835.1 Chthonomonadaceae bacterium | reverse complement strand
CATCATCCGGGCTATCCGGGGCAGGTGCTCGCAAATCTCGATCCCCGGAACGTTCGTACGGATCGGTCGAAACTCCCCCCGGATCTCTGCGGGCGCATCCGGCTTCAAATCAAACATGTCCTGATGCGGAGGACCCCCGGGGAGGTACACCATGATGATGGCTTTGTGCCCTATCCGCACGCCGGCTCTGGCCTCAATGGCCAGCAGCTGGGGCAGGGAGAGTCCGCCCAGCGCGAGCCCCCCGATCCGCAGAAAGTCCCGACGGGAAACGCCGTCGCAGAACCGACCCCCGTTGCGACCCCGTATCGTTAGCACGATTGAACCTCCTGGAAGAAACACACCGGACTGCGGGGTTAGTCGCGGAACAGGGCAGAAAAGTTACATGGATGCCGGGGGGAGCACTTCCAGAATGTCCGCGAGGACTTCTCTCTGTGGCGTGAGCAGGTAATTGCGCCGCCCGTAAAGGATCGCAGGTTCCGACAGCTGCAGGGCTTCCTGCATCAGGGTGTCTGGATGGACGCGCAGAAACGCCTGTGGGCAGCTGTGATGTTGCAGATGATATCGGGCCAGAATGGACCCGAGAGGGAACCTGCCGGTCTCCACGTCCCGGCGTGCGTGTGGAGGAAAATGACGCAGGTGGATGACGATGGCTCCGAACTCCACAGGCCGTTGATCGCTTTCCCGGATCAGCACCACAAGGCGGGTGAGGGTGTCCTCGTGCAACCTGCGTTCCAGTACTCTCAGGTCGATCGCGTCATCGTGGTAGGCCTCCAGAGTCGGGGTCATGTCATGCGGGCCGGCCAGCAGTTGCCGGTAAGGCTGGGGGATCTCGGCCGCGGAGATCTCTGCTACCGGCGGCAGAGGGAGGCCGCGACGGGCATAGAAGGTGTTCAGCGGGTAGAGCAGGTTCCTGTCCGAACCCATGGCAAGGTCCCTTTCGGGTCTGGATGCGCAACACAGGGTCACGCGTAGCGCGCGTCGCGGTGTTGCGGTAGGAAGTACTCGTGTACCAATCGGTCGGCGATGAGCAGCCCTTCCCGGGTGAGGCGCAGGGTCTGACCATCGTCCTGCAGGTACCCCCAGTCTCGCATGCGGCCCATCGGCTCGGCGAACCGCTCCCGGATGTCAACGCCGAACTTGTGCAGGAAGTATTCCGGACGGACTACTCCCAGCTTGGACTGCAGGATCAGCTCCCGGATCAGACGCTCTTCCGGAGTGGGCGTGAGCGCGCGGTAGATCGGCAGCTTTCCCTGCTCCAGGTCCGCGATGTAGGGCTCGAAGTGGTGTTGATTCTGGAAATGCGTGCCGCCAACGTGCGAGAAAGAGGCAACGCCCAGGCCCAGCAGGTCCGCTCCCGTCCAGAGCAGGTCGCGGTAGAGGAAGCGTGTCTTCTCCGGATTGCGAACCGCCGTGTACGCGCTGGTGATGGTGTAGCCCGCAGCCTCCAGCTGTGCGAACGCCTGCTGCACCCACGCACGCTTCTTGCTCCACGAGGCAACCGGTGCCACTTCCTCCCCGCGGCTCTTCATCTCCTGGAAGATCGTGGTGTTGTACGGGATCTCCATCTGATAAATGGTGACGCTGTCCGGCTGGAACGCAATGGTTTTCTCTACAGCGAATTGCCAGTCCGCATCGGTGTCGCCCATCATGCCGGCGATCAGATCGATGTTGATCTGCGGGAAGTCCATGGAGCGCGCAAATCCGTAAGCCCGATCGATTTCTGCGGCGCCGTGTGCTCGCCCGTTCAGCTTGAGGATCCGATCCTGAAAGTGTTCTACTCCAAGGCTCAACCGGGTGACACCCAGCTCGCGAATGAAGCGGAGCTTTGCCTCGGTCAGGGTGCCCGGCTCACACTCAAAGGTGATCTCCTCGGCCTCGTCCCATGGGAGCAGCCGCTTCATTGCCTCCGTCAGGTAGCCCAGTTGTTGCGTGGACAGGTAGGAGGGCGTTCCACCGCCAAAGTAGATGAACCGGGGCTTGCGGCCACCAATGAACGGGCGTTGCGCGTAGAGCGTCAGCTCCTGAATGGCAGCGTCCAGATAGCGACGGATCTCCGCTGCATTCTTGTCTGTATAGACCCGGAAGTAGCAGAAATGGCAACGCCTGCGGCAGAAGGGAATGTGCAGATACACACCCAGTACGGTGTCGGGTGCGGGAGGGCGTTCCAGCGCGGCCAGCGCTTCCGGCACGCGATCCGGTGTCCAGAAAGAGTAGGGCGGGTAGTTGGAGACGAAGTAGTTGCCAGCCTTTGTCTCGTCTTCCAGAAGGAGCGGTATCGGTTGCGCGGTTGCGGACATCTGGTACGGACCCCGAGTTGGCGACAGAGAGGGACACGCACGGCCACTCCACGTCGCATGTTCGCCTGACGTATGGAGCCTCTCCTGACCGCGGGTCAGGAAACCCTATCGCCTGTACGTCCGGAGAGCTCCATGAGTTCCCGTGCGGCACGCAGGAACAGGGTCAGCAGTCTTCCGGAAACTCACCGAACAGGGACTGCAGGCGTTCGGCCGCATGCTGTTCGATCGTGAAGAAGCACATCTCGAAGGCGAGAGTCCAGAGCAGAATGAGCGCCTCATCGGAGGGGCGTTCCAGCACGCGTGCAAAAAAGTCTTTCAGGATCTCTTCGTAGGTGCTTTTGGTCTCGTTGAGCTCGATGCGCGTCTGGCCGGTCGCCTCCCGGGACTCGTGGAAAGAGGCCTCCTGAAACCGATCCAGAAAGTCGCGCACGTTTGCCGGGGTCGCTTTCTCCAGGTTGCGCCCGAACTCGCGCTGTACCGCGTCGCGGAATCGTTGCAGTTTCGGCCCGCCCCATCGTTCGCCTTCGCCCATTGCCTGCTGTGCTCCTTACATAACATGCCCCTGATGATGTACCCTTACTTCGCGTACGGCCCCGGCACTTCCTGCAAAGCCCGCAGGCGCTCGCGCTCCTGCGTGGAGAAGAAGTCACACGCGTTCGGCCCGGGTGCGCAGGGTGACGCGTTGCCCGGAACGTGCCGACTCCAGCCCGGCAAGCAGCACCTCCGTCACGTGGCGCGCTGCCCATGCGTGACACAGGTCCGGTTGCCGGTTCTCGCGGATACACCGTACCCATTCCTCGTGCGCATTGCCGACCGGGATGTCACTGCAATCGACGGCGTGCGGGATGGCAGGGACGTCCTCGCGGGTATAACTGCCCGGCTCCCAGCGAGTCAGCGGGGCTCCGTTCTCACCGGGAGAGACCAGCTTGCCCGCGGTGCCGTGCACGCGCAGCTGCCACGTGCGGGCCGGGTCGCACCAGCCGGTCTCTGCTGTACCCGGGGCACCGTTCTCAAACTGGAGGACAAGCGTGGCGGTGTCTTCCAGCGTGGTTGGCTTATCCACCGTGGCGATCATGCCAGTAACCGCGCGCACACTGCCCGCAATCGCTACCAGCGTGGCCACCGCGTATACGCCCATGTCAAACAGGGCGCCAACGGCCGCTTCGCCCTCTTTGAAGAACCAGAGCTCCTCCCCGGTTTCCTGAAAGGCATCGCGCACCTCCGCGTAGTAAACCTCCGGACCTCCGTGACTGGCGCGGCAGTACGCGCCGGAGAACTTGCCAATAGCTCCGGACAGCAGCAACTGCCGCGCTTTGCGTACCTCCGGCCCGAAGTGCGGCAGGCAGTAGACAATCCGATCCGAACGTTCCACGGCCTCCACGAAGCGGTCGGCCTCATCCATCCGCCCGCAGAGAGGCTTCTGCATGAGCAGATGCTTGCCGGCCTGCAACACCTGCAGGCCAAACGGCACGTGCAATGGATGGGGCAGGGCGACGACCACAGCGTCCACGCGATCGTCCGCCAGCAGTGCCTGATAGTCCGTGGTGCAGTGCGGCACATCGTACTTCTCGGCCAGAATACGCAGACGGTGCTCCTCACGGCCGGCCAGATGCGTCACCTGTACCCCCGGGATCGCAGTCAGTTGCGGCAGATGCAGCTTGTACGCAATGCCGCCGGCGCCAATGATACCAACGTTCATTCCAATCCTCCTTCCCGCCCCGGCTGCCTGCAGGGGCCGGAAGCAGTGTACCTCACGACACTCGTATGGGTGTTCCTCTGGAAACCGGGCAGGAACCGCCCCGATGCGCCGCGAAAATGTACCGCCACAGTCCCCGGGTACATAACGGAGATCGACGCCGAAGACGATACCGAGAGACGTGCCATGGCGAACACGACTTCCGAAGAGATCCGTGTCACAAAAGGCCCCCTGTTGCTGGACATGACCGGGTACCAGTGGACGGTTCTGCTGGCCGCATGGCTGGGATGGGGCTTTGATGTCTTTGACGGTCTGCTGTTCAACTTTGTCGCACCCAACTGCGTGCCGACTCTGCTCGGCCTGCCCATCGGTTCCCCGGAAGCGCAGAGGGCCACGTTACACTGGACCGGCGTGCTCTCCTCCGTACTGTTGCTCACCTGGGCCATTGGTGGCATTCTGTTCGGCAAGTTCGCAGATGCCCTGGGCCGCACCCGCACGCTGCTCCTGACCATGCTGCTCTACTCCGTTGGCACTGCGCTGTGCGCTTTCGTGCCGAACATGGAGATGCTGGTGCTCTGCCGGATCATCGCCGGGCTGGGCATCGGGGGAGAGTGGGCTGCTGGCGCGGCCATGGTGGCCGAGGTCGTTCCGGAGAAACGACGGGTGGAGGCCGGGGCGTTGCTTTACACATCGGCGCCTCTCGGCCTGTTTCTGGCTACCGTGGTGGAGCATCAGATCACCGCGGTGATGTTCCCCGGGCGTCCGGAGACCTCATGGCGTTACGTGTTTCTATGCGGGCTTGCTCCGGCGGCCGTGGCCTTTCTGGTCCGGCTCTTCGTGAAAGAGCCAGAGCGATGGAAGGCGGCCGTCTCCCGGGGGCAACCGCCCCGGATCGCCGACCTGTTCACGCCGCAGTTCCGGCGCGTCACGCTGGGGGGGCTGGCCATGGCGCTGGTTGCGCTCATCGCGTGGTGGAGTTGCAATGCGTTCATTCCTGTGATCGCAGCGCAACTGGCGCGCTCTGCCCCGGAGTTTCAGGCCCTGGAGCCGGCCATGCAACAGGGCTTCATCGGCGTCTGGAAGGCAACCGCGACCAACTACTTCAACATCGGGGGCCTGATCGGCACACTGCTGACAGTGCCGGCGTCCAAATTCCTGGGCCGCAAGGTGATGTTCGCCATCTACTTCATCGCCTCTGCTGCGGCGATCATGGCTGCGTTTGGCCTGCCCATGCCCCCGCAACAACGCCTGATCATGTATTTCCCGATCGGGCTCACCGTGTTCGGCGTGTTCGGCAGCTTCACGTACTATCTGCCAGAGCTCTTCCCAACCCGGTTGCGCGGCACCGGAGCCGGTTTCTGCTACAACGCGGGACGGATCATCGCCTCTGCCGGACCATTCCTCGTAGGAACCATTGCAGCACAGGGGCGTGCGCTGGAGACCCTGTTCTACGTGGGCTTCGTGCCCCTGCTGGGGTTGCTCGTCCTGCCCTGCGTGACCGAGACGCGGGGGCGCAATCTGGACGATTTCGATGAACCGGAGGTAGCGCAGACGGTCAGTTCCCGGTAAGGCCCAGGCGGGCCATGCAGTCCGTCAGCAATTCCGCCTCCCAGGAGGGGCGTGCGGGACTGTGCGGGTGGGTTGCCGGCGTGGGAATGCGCCCCAGCCGATGCAGGAAAATGGCGGCCGAGTGCCTGTAGGCAGGCACCGGAGCGCGGAACGCTACATTGCCCAGGTGTTGCAGGGCGTCATTGAGCAGGAAGAAGCCCGGGTCGCCGGAGTGCCACAGCGCATCGCGCTCGGCGAATTTCTCCGGGCAGAACGTCGCCAGACCGAGCAGGTAATCACTGCCGTAGATCACCATGTCGATCGCCAGATCATTGCCCGTGTAGATGGCGAATTCCGGGCGGTAACGATCGCGCAGTGCGAGACGGCGGAGCTCTGTATTCCGATCCAGCGACGAGTGCTTGGCGCCCACAATCTGAGGGATTTCCAGCAGGCGCAGGAATGTCTCCTCATCCCAGATCTCGCCACCGGGAGCAAACATCCGTCCGAGCTCAAACGCCAGCACGCGTGTCGACCCGGCACACAGCTGCTGATAGAGGTGCGCTTTCTCTACCGGGGGCAGGGCATGCATGCGCGCCGTCTGGAACAGAACCGGTGTGCCACCGTAGCGTTCGATCCGCTCGATCTCCCGGCGATATAGCGATACAATGTCTCCTTCCCGACCCTCCATACAGGCGCCCGCGAAGAACGGCACCCCGGGGCCCAGAGCGTCCCGGGTCAGCTCCAGCACCCGTTGCTTCTGCGCGTCGTCCAGCAGTTGAACGTACCCGGTATCCATATTCACCGCGTTGTAGAGCCCCTGCACATGTGTGTGGCGCAGATGTGCCACAAAGGCCTCCTCGGCGATCCGACCATGTGCGTCAAATGGCAGGAGCGTGGCCGCGATCCCGGTGATCCTGCGGCGCGGGCGGATGCGCGACAGGCAGTCCTCAATGGTCAGGTTATCCATGGTGCGGGTTCCTCTGCATCGTCAGGTGTCGTGCTCCGGGCCATCTGCCCACCCCGCCAGATCCAGCTGTGCTTGCGGTCCTTCGGGACGGCCGTCCCGGGAAGCGGGTTTTTCAGGAAATGGCAGGCCCAGATGCTCGGCCGCGGCGCGTGTTGCCTGCCGGCCCCGGTGCGTGCGGTGAATGAACCCCAGCTGCATCAGATAGGGCTCGTAGAGATCCTCGATAGTGTCACGCTCTTCGCCCAGCATAGCTGCCAGCGTTTCCAGCCCGACCGGGCCGCCTTCGAACTTCTCAAGAATAGCGCGCAGGAAGCGACGGTCGAACTCATCCAGTCCGATAGCATCGATCTGCAACATCTGAAGCGCGGCGTCAGCGACCGCCGCGGTGATAACACCTTCGGCACGCACCTGCGCGTAGTCGCGCACGCGCCGCAGCATCCGGTTGGCAATGCGGGGAGTCCCGCGAGAGCGGCGCGCGATCTCCAGAGAGCCCTGCGGGTCGATCTGCACACCCAGAATGTCCGCGGAGCGGCGTACGATGGTGTCCAGCTCTTCTACTGTGTAGAGTTCGAATCCATGCTGGATGCCGAAGCGGTCGCGCAGGGGCGAGGAGAGCAGGCCGGCGCGGGTGGTCGCGCCAATCAGGGTGAACCGGGGAAGATCCAGACGCAGGGTGCGCGCACTCGGCCCACGCCCGATGATGATGTCGAGCTTGAAGTCCTCCATGGCCGGGTAGAGGATCTCCTCTACCGCACGGTTCAGCCGATGGATCTCGTCCACGAAGAAGACGCTGTTGGGTTCGAGGCTGGTCAGGATCGCGGCGAGGTCTCCAGGCTTTTCAATCGCCGGCCCGGTCGTCACACGGATCGGTGCCTCCATCTCGTTGGCAATGATGTTGGCCAGCGTGGTCTTGCCCAGACCCGGGGGACCGTACAGCAGAACATGATCCAGGGCATCCCCTCGGGCCCGGGCGGCCTCGATGGCAATAGACAGGTTTTGCCGGACCCGGGCCTGCCCGATCATCTCGCGCAGGCGCCGTGGACGCAACGAAAGCTCGCTGTCGTCCGGCTGTACCTCGGGAGAGACAAAACGCTCTTCTTCCGGGCCCCTCTGACGTTGCATCTCCGTTCTTCTCCTGACACTGGCAGTATACCCGCAAAGTCTCTACTGGGGCGGCAGGAGAAAGAACGGAAAACGACGGTGCTGGAGAGTCAGATCGTGGGAACCTGCCCGGTGTGTGCGAGAGCGTCCGGGTTCTGCCAGATCTCCACACGTAATCCGTAGACCGCTGATCTGCTGGAGGAAGCTTCCGGGGAAGGGATCAGGCGGATCCAACCACTTACAGGGGCAATAACCACATCGCGCGTGTCCACAGAAAAGCCCAGTATCGCGCCCTTTGAGACATACTCACCGTCCTTGTAGACGGCACCATAGATCGGATGAACCGTCAGACACACAGGCTCCATTGCGCCTCCTTCACAGCAAGGAAGCCTTCTCGTCCCGGCCGTCGGCAGGGGAAACAAGCGGTTCAGGAACCGAAAGGCTTTCAGGGTATCGCAAAATGGCGTCTCGCCGGGGAACGGCACTTCCATTCGACGATGCGGGCCCGGACATTGTTCCCCACCCGGGGACGTGGCGTGCAGGGCACTCCTCTGTGCACGCGAGGCAGGAAAAGACAGACGCCAAACAGAAGTACTCCCTGCTCTTCTGAAAGACGGGATCTGCTATCGGTTAGCAGCCCTCATGGCGGGCACGCATCCGATCCACACCGCATCTCAATCGAAATAGCAAAAAGGCAGGAAACACATATGAGAGGCAGTATGGCTCGTGGTATCACTCTGGCATGGCTCATGATCCTGGCAGGAGGCGCGCTCCGGACAACCGGCGCTATCGTGCCCAACGGCTCCTTCGAACAGGTGCAGGGCGATCAGCCGGTGGGCTGGCGCACCCGGGTCTGGGCCGGTCAGGCGACGTTCACGCTCAGTAACATAGCGCACGATGGCGGGCGGAGCGTGCAGATCACCTCGCAGACCGGGGGCGACGCCAGCTGGTACCTGTGGGTGCCGGTCAGGCCTTTCGCTACCTACCGCCTGTCAGCATGGATCAAGACCGAAGAGGTCATGCCGATCGGCGGACTGGGAGCACTGATCAACCTGCACGCCCGGCCTGAGCGCACCCGGGCGATCACCGGGACGCAGGACTGGACGCGTGTGGAGATCACCTTTGATACCGGCGCGGACGATGCGCTCTGGATCAACTGCCTCTTCGGCGGATTCGGGCGCGCCAGGGGCCGTGCGTGGTTCGACGACGTGCAGCTAGAACTCATTGCGAGCAGAGAGATGAAACCTTCCGTGACCATTCAGGCCGACAGGATCGGAGAGCCCATCTCCCGATATCTGTACAGCCAGTTCATTGAACATCTGGGGCGATGCATCTACGGAGGCATCTGGGCAGAGATGCTCGAGGACCGCAAGTTCTTCGACCCGGTAGGTAAAGGCGACTCCCCGTGGAAGCCGGTCGGCGACGCACAGGTCGTCATGGACACACGAGAGCCGTTTGTCGGGGAACACACCCCGGTGATCTCTGTCCCCGGCGGGAGGCCGGGAGGGATCGCACAGGGAGATCTGGCATTACTCCCGGGCAAGACCTACGTCGGGCGGATCTGGCTGGCAGGAGACCCCGCTGCCGCACCGGTGCGCATCCACCTGATCTGGGGGAGCGGGCCTCGGGATCGGCAGACAGTCACGGTCAAAAATCTCGGCCCTGCCTTCAAGAAAACCGCGTTGCGCTTCACCGCGCGCGCACGCACAGACCAGGGGCGATTGGAGATCCTCGCCGAGGGCCGCGGACAGGTGCGCGTGGGCGCTGTCTCTTTGATGCCGGCCGACAACGTTCGCGGCATGCGTCCGGACACGCTCCAGCTACTCAAGGAGCTGAATGCGCCCCTCTATCGCTGGCCCGGGGGGAACTTCGTCAGCGGTTATGACTGGCGCAACGGCATCGGCGACCCGGATCGACGGCCCCCCCTGCGCAATCCCGCATGGCGTGGCATCGAACACAACGACTTCGGATTGCATGAGTTCATCGATTTCTGCCGGGAGATCAACGCCGAGCCCCTGGTGGTAGTCAACACCGGCTTCGGCGACGCATACTCGGCCGCGCAACTGGTGGAGTACGCCAATGGCGCCCCCGACACGCCCATGGGGCGGTGGCGCACGAAAAACGGGCACCGCGCACCGTTCCAGGTGATCTGGTGGGGCGTGGGCAATGAGATGTACGGCGCGTGGCAGCTCGGGCACATGAGCCTGGAACACTACACGCTCAAGCACAATGAGTTCGCCCGGAAGATGCGCCGTGTGGACCCGAAGATCAAACTCATCGCCGTAGGGGACGCCGGAGGGCCATGGTCCGAGGGAATGCTCCGGCAATGCGCGGATTTCATGGACCTGATCAGCGAGCACTTCTATACGCAGGAGCTACCGGGCGTTCTGGCGCATGTGGCGCAGGTGCCGCGCGCCATTCGGGCCAAGGCCGAGGCGCATCGGGAGTACCGCCGCCGCCTGCCCGGCCTGCAGGGCAAAGACATCCGCATCGCCATGGATGAGTGGAACTACTGGTATGGCCCGGAAATCTACGGGGAGCTCGGCACACAGTACTTCCTGAAAGACGCCCTCGGCATCGCGGCCGGCCTGCACGAGTATTTCCGGAACACCGACATCATCTACATGGCCAATTACGCGCAGACCGTCAACGTGATTGGATGTATCAAGACCTCCAGGACCGATGCCTGCTTCGATACGACGGGCCTTGTGCTGCAACTCTACCGCAGAGAGTACGGTACCCGACCGGTGACGGTTGCAGGGACGCCAGAGCCGCTGGACGTGGCCGCCGCGTGGAGCGAGGATCGTCGTACCATCACCCTCGGCATCGTCAACCCTACGGAGGAATCGGTGTCGCTGGACCTGACTGTGCAGGGCGCACGCCTGAGTGGCAAAGGGCGACGCTACTTGCTGACCGGTCCCGGGCCACAGGCGGCCAATCGCCCCGGTATGGCGCCCGAGGTCACCGTGGCAGAGAGCGCGGTCACAGATTTCGGCCAGCGCGTGCAGTGCGCACCCTACAGCGTTACCCTGTATGTGCTGGAGGCGACGCCGACGTCTGCAACGCCCTGACCTCCGAGGCCATGTTGTCCGCTCCCATCTGCAGGTGGTACATCTGCGCGTACAGCCCATTGCAGGCCATCAACGCATCGTGATCCCCCTGCTCGACGAGCTGACCGGCCTCGAAGACCAGGATCCTGTCCGCGTTGCGCACCAGGGAGAAGCGGTGTGAGGTCACAAAGGTGGTACGCCCGCGCATCAGTCGCTCCAGCGCCTGCGTGATGATCGCCTCGCTCTCCGGTTCTACCGAGGAGGTCGGCTCGTCCAGGATCAGGATCTCCGGGTTGGCCAGAAAAGCACGTGCAATCGAGAGTCGTTGCCTCTGGCCCCCGGAGAGCTTCACACCCCGCTCGCCGATCTCCGTGTCATACCCGTCGGGCAGAGCCAGAATGAACTCGTGCGCGTTGGCCGCGCGGGCCGCTTCCTCAATCTCGTCCTGCGTGGCATCGGGCCGTCCGTAGCGGATGTTCTCTCGCACCGAGCCATTGAACAGGAAGGTCTCCTGCAGCACCATTGCCATGTGCCGGCGCAGGCTCTGCTGGGTCACGCGCCGCACATCCTGCCCGGCCACACGCACGGCCCCGTCGGTCACATCCCAGAAACGCGGGATCAGACTGAGCACCGTGGTCTTTCCCGCCCCGCTCGGCCCCACCAGTGCGACCAGCTCCCCGGGCTCTGCTACGAAAGAGACCTGATGCAGGACCTGTCGGTCCCCGTACGCGAAGGAGACGTTGTCGAACTCCACCCGGCTGGTGCCCGGGCCGATGTGCAGTTCCTGCGCGTCCGGGGCGTCCTGCACGCTCTCCGGGGCATCCAGGATCTCAAAGACCCTGCTACCCGCCGCATGGGCCCGTTGCAATAGCTCATTGATGGTCGCCAGACTGTTGATGGGCGCGAACAGTTGCCACCAGTATCCTCGATAGGCCACCAGGCCACCCACGGTGAACTGCCCCTGCAGTACCAGCCACGCGCCGTATCCTACCGAGAGCACATTGCTCAAAAAGCCGATGAAGCGCACTGCAGGGAAAAAGGTATTGCGTGCCCGGATCGCGCGGAAATTCGCCTCCAGATGGCGTCCGGTTGCCTGCTGGAAGCGCATCATCTCGTACGACTCGCGGGCAAACGCTTTGATCAGCGTCAGGCCGTTCAGGTTCTCCTGAAGACGGGCGTGCACGTCCCCCAGTCGGTCCCGGGTCTCCCGATAGAGCGCTTTCACCCGCATGTTGAACAGGCGCGTTAGTACGAACACTGCGGCAATCGGCAGCAGCGTCACAAGCCCCAGCTTCCAGTTCAAACCGATCAGGATCCCCGCGACTACCAGAAAACTGAACGCGTTGCCGATCACGCCCTCAATGCTCTGCAGCGTCACCTCCTGCAACGCATCCACGTCGCCCATCACGCGGGAGATCAGATCACCGGCACGATGGTCATGATGATAGGCCAGGGACTGCTGCTGCAGGCGGCCGTAGAGCGCGTTGCGCAGGTCGCGCACAAATTGCTGACCCACACGTTCCAGCAAAATGCTCTTCCATGCCTCCAGCAGGGTAGCGGTGCCCTGCACCGCCAGCATCACGCACAACCAGAACCCGAGCCGCTCCGGGTGGCGGTGTGCGATCACATCGTCCACAATCTGTTTCCACACCAGTGGGTGAAAGGCACCCATGGGGGTGGCCAGCAGCAGCAATGCGATCCCTGCGGCGATCTGCCAGCGGTAGGGGCGAAAGAAGGGCCACAGACGGGGCAATACCCGGACAGCACTTCTGCCGGGCGCTTTCCCCGGAACTGCGGGGCCTTCTGGCGCGTGACGGTTCGATGTTCTCAAGAGCGTTGCTCGGGCCACTATGTCTGCGCGTTGCCGGTGGCCGCGCGCAGCTCCAGATAACGGGCGTAGGCCGCGTCCCACGCATCGCGGTGGGCGGCCGGCTCGTACGTCTGCAAGGGGCAGGAGTTCCGCACAACCTGTCGGGCCTCATCCAGACTGCGGATGTGTCCCCGACCCATGGCCTGCATCAGAATGTTGCCGATCGCGGTCGCTTCTACCGGGCCAGCGACCACAGGCCGGCCCGTGGCATCCGCGGTAAGCTGACACAGAAGGCGATTCTGCGTGCCCCCGCCGACAATATGGATCGTCGTGATCTGCTGCCCCCGGAAAGCCTCCAGCTGTTCCAGCACCCACCGGTACTTCAGCGCCAGGCTCTCCAGACAGCAGCGCACCGTAGCACCGATCCCCTGCGGAGGCGTCTGCCCGGTGCGCCGGCAGAACGCATCGATGGCCGCAGTCATATCGTCCGGTGCCAGAAAGGAAACATCGTCCGGCTCCAGGACCGGGCCGAACGAGGGCGCGGCCGCCGCCTGTTCCGTCAACTCCGAGTAATCGTACTCCTGCCCCTGACGGGCCCACACCCGCCGGCAGGACTGCACCAGCCACAGTCCCATGATGTTCTTGAGCAGACGGATGGTGCCACACGCTCCTCCCTCGTTGGTGAAGTTGGCGTTACGCGTCGCTTCCGAGATCCGCGGCTCCGGCAACTCAATGCCCATCAGCGACCACGTTCCGCTGCTGATGTACGCGCTATCCGCATCTGTAGCAGGGACCGCCACCACCGCCGAACCCGTGTCGTGCTCGGCTGGCGCGAACACCGTCAATCCGTGGCAACCGCACTCCGCAGCGATGTCGGACCGCAGCGGTCCAATCGCGCTTCCCGGAGCGAGGATCTCTGTCAGGATATGAGTGGGAAGCCCGAAAGCCTCCAGCAGATCCGTGGCCCATCGTCTCTGGCGTGGATCGAGCATCTGCGACGTGCTGGCAATGCTGAACTCGCTGACTTTCACCCCCGTGAGCCAGAAGTTGAGCAGATCGGGCATGAAGAGCAGAGTTTGCGCTACGTCCAGCAGGGGAGAACCCATCCGGCGCAGTGCCAGCAATTGAAACAACGTGTTGAACTGCAGGAACTGTATGCCGGTGCGCTCGAAGATCTGCTCCCGGGGCACGACCGCGAAGGCCTCCTCCAGAATGCCATCGTTGCCGTGATCGCGGTAGTGACGTGGATTGCCCAGCAGACGATCATCGCGCCCCAGCAGACCGAAGTCCACACCCCAGGTATCGATCCCGACCCCGGCCAGATCCCTGCCGGAACGCGCTACGGCCTGTCCCAGGCCCTGCCGGATCTCCGAGAAGAGCCGCAGCACATCCCAGTAGAGCGTGTCGCCGGCGCGCACCGGACCATTGGGAAAACGGTGCACTTCCTCCAGACGCAGGCGCGTGCCATCGAAGAAGCCGATCACCCCGCGCCCGCTCTCCGCCCCCAGATCGAACGCCAGAAACTTCACTTCCTCTGCCATCGCGTGTACCCGTCCTCCGTCGAGAGTGGAGTTCCAGTCGCTTGTTGTCCTGACAAACGTGGATTTCCTGCATGTGCGCCGGTCAGAAGAGCCGCTACAGCGAGAAGCGCGCTATGGCCATCTCCGCCAGTTCCCGACCAATGGCCAGTGAGGCGGTAGCTGCCGGCGAGGGAGCGTTACGCACATGCAACACGTGCGGGCTCTCACCGAACGCAAAATCGTCTACCAGATTGCCCTCCATGTCGACCGCCTGTGCCCGTACCCCGGACGGCCCCGGTAGCAGGTCTTCCGGACGGATCTGCGGGATGAAACGCGCCAGTTCTGCCGCAAAAGCCGGTTTCGACCAGTCCCGCCATAATTCCATCAAACCCGTCCGCCAGTGTCGGCGCGCCAGACGCCGGAAGCCCGCAAACGTGACAGTCTGCCACAGATCCGCCAGCACACAGTCCGTGCGACGGTAGCCCTCCCGGGCGAACGCCAGCACCGCGTTCGGCCCGACCAGCACCTCCCCGTTGATCGTGCGCGTGAAGTGCACGCCCAGAAACGGGAAACGCGGGTCCGGAACCGGATAGATCAGACCGCGCACCAGATGACGGGCCTGCGGGCGCAACGTGTAATAACTGCCGCGGAACGGAACGATCTGTATCGCGCCGGCCGCGTCCGTCATCGCGGCGATCCGATCAGAATGCAACCCTGCGCAGGAGATCACGTTCCGGCAGAAGAACTCACGAGGGCCTGCACGCACAACCACTCCATCGGCCCGGGGCGTGATCCCGGTGACGCGCTGACCAGTGAGGATCCGTCCACCGCGCCCCGCGATCTCCTGCGCCAGCGCGCAGGCCACACGCCGGTAGTCGATGATCCCGGTCTTCGGCGACCAGAGCGCACGTACTCCGGTCACATACGGTTCGATCGCGCGCATCCGCTCGGGGCCAACTTCTTCCAGCCCCTCCACGCCATTGGCCATTCCCCGTTCCTTCAGAGCCTGCAGGCGGGGCAATTCCTCCTCCGAGAGGGCCACCACCAGCTTGCCACAATGCTCAAAAGGAATCCCGTGGTCTGCCGCGAAAGCCTCCAGGGCCGCCTTCCCTTCCCGGCAGAGCCGCGCCTTGCGTGATCCCGGCGCGTAGTACAGGCCGGCATGCAACACCCCGCTGTTGTGCCCGGTTTGATGCTGGCCAATCTCCGGTTCCTTCTCCAGCACCGCCAGCGCGAGGCCCGGCACGCGCTCCAGCAACCGGTACGCTGTCGCCAGCCCGACAATCCCCCCACCGATCAGCAACACATCATAACGATCTTCCATCTCCGGCGTGCCTGACACCCCTCACCGGCCCGTGCCCATCAGGTAGCGTGTGAGCGCAGTCCTCAAATGCGCGCTCCCCGTCACCCGGTCAGGGCTTCTGCGCTTCCTGCCCTGCGCCAGCAGGAGGCGCAAACGCCACCTCCAGGTTCTCCGCAACGCGTATTCCCTCTGTGCGGTCCGGCCTCACCACGGTCCGCCCTCCCACCTGCAGGGTATTCCCCTGCACCAGAGCCGAGAGCACCTCCGCGCCCATCACGATCCCGTCGCCGATCGATTGCAGATGACACCCCTGCAGCGTGGTGCGCCCGCCCCGCAGATGGACTGCCGGCCCCGCATGCGCCTCCATCGTGCGCAGCAGACTGCAACCGCTCAGAACCACCTGATCCGCCTGACGCACCTCAACTGCCGGGGCACCGTTCGACTTGAGCTCCACGCCCGAAAGGCGCACCCGGGCGCGTGACCCATCTACAATCAGGCCCTGATGGTGGTTCCAGAACGTTCCACCGGAAATGCTCACCGTATGCTCCCCCTGCACGGCGATCCCCACGCTGCAGAAGTCCGTTGCACACCCGTTCAGAACACCCCACGTGCCCCCTGTAACCCGGCACCCGGGGATCGTATCGCGCAGCAGAAACCCGGTCTGCATTGCAAACACAAAACAGTCCGACAGGCGGATCAGATCGTTCTTGCCCAGATCGAACCCGATCCCCCGGGACAACGGGCGTGGAACGGGTCCGGCGTTCCACACCTCAATATTGCGCAGGGTCGGGGCATCCCACGTTCCTGTCACGCGCACTCCGATGTTTCGCGGCGAGACGATGAAAATGTGTTCCATGTTGAGCCGCCCAACATTGCTGACGCCATCCGCGAGGATCCCATCCCACGGGTACATCAGCTTCAACCGGGAGAGATACACGCCGATGCCCTGGATGCGCACCGCAGGAGGGCCACTCTCCGGCTCCTGCTTCCACGCATAGCGAATGCAGATCCCCTGCAGGCTCGCCCCGGCACGGAGAATGAACCCGGGCGCATCGCGATGCTGCGGCAGCAGTACCGGCAGCGCATCCGCATCCGCACACCAGGCGCCCGCATCCGGGCCGGTCAACGCCTGATCCTCCAGCACGATTGGCCTGCGCAACCGGTAGGTGCCCCGGGGCACGAACACCGGGACACGGCGTGCCCGGCCCTGCCGAACCGCAGTTTCAAACGCCTCTGTGTCGTCTGCCTTCCCGTCTCCCCGGGCGCCACAGTCCCGTACGTCGATCTTTGAAGCGGAAAAGGCCACCTGTATGCTGCCAGCGGTCAGCATCAGGCAGAACAAAACGCGCAGGAATTCCATGCGACCCTCTCTTCTGCAGAAAATTCCAGCAGGGAAAGTTTCCAGAAGGTATACTGTTCTCCGAGAGCCAGCCTGTCAGCACAGAAGGCAACCTCTCGTTCCGGGTGTTCGCGCGAGATAACGGAAATACCTGCCCCCCGGTCCGCGTGCCCGATGTGCGGGAACATACGGGAGGGAAACCGTGGCGATCTTTCTCACAGAACAGGAAGTCTCCCGGCTTCTGAACCTGCCGGAGGCCATCGACGCACTGGACGCCGCTTTCTGGCGTCAGGCTCAGGGCGAGGTGATCAACCAGCCGCGCCGCCGCCTGCACCTGCCCGAGGGCACCTACCACACCATGATCGCTGCCGACATGGAACTGCGTACCTTCGCGATCAAAGCCTACACCTCGTTCCGTCCCGCCACCCGGTTTCTGGTCTGGCTCTACAACGCCGATAACGGGGACCTGCTCGCCGTGATGGAGGCCGATACGCTCGGGCAGGTGCGCACCGGTGCGGCCACAGGCGTTGCAGCGCGCTACCTCGCGCTGAAGAGCACCGGATTGCGCGTGGGCATCTTTGGCACCGGATGGCAGGCGCAGTCTCAGCTGGAGGCGGTCTGCGCCGTGCGCGAAGTGCATGAGATTGTCGCCTACAGTCGCAACGAGGCCCGACGCAACACCTTCTGCGAGCAGATGACCGCCCGGCTTGGTGTTCCCGTAGTGCCGGCTACCGCGCCGGAGCAGGCCGCACAGGAGCGCGACATTGTGATCACTGCCACTACCTCCCTCACACCGGTGCTCCGGGGAGAGTGGCTGGCGCCGGGCGCCTTCGTGGCCGCCGTGGGAAGCAACCTGCTCATCAAGCGCGAGATCGACGAAGAGACCGTGCGCCGGAGCGCGCTGATTGTGGTCGACTCCGTGGAGCAGGCAAAAATCGAAGCCGGCGATCTCCTGCCCCCCTACGAGAAGCGCCTCTTCCGCTGGGAGCAGGTGGCGGAGCTCAAGGATGTGGTCGCTGGCGCCTGCCCGGGGCGTACCGGCAGCGACCAGATTGTGCTGTTCAAATCCACAGGACTGGCCATGGAAGACGTTGCTGTCGCCACCCTGGTCTACTACCACGCGCAACAGAGTGGCGCCGGCACACCACTGCCTTTCTGAAATCCATTCGCACAGGGTATGCTACCCATGCAACAGACGCATCACTACCTGCGCACCTATCTGGACGACCTGAAGCAACTTCTGGATCAGATCGACCCCGCACAGGTAGAATCGCTGGTGGACGCTCTGCTCACCGTCTGGCGTAACGGAGGACGCGCCCTGCTCATGGGCAATGGTGGATCCAGCAGCAGCGTCAGTCATATCGTGAACGACCTGCAGAAGAATCTCCAGCTGGAGACCGGGCGCCCCCTCCGTGCCCTCTGCCTCTCCGATAGCACGCCCCTGATGATGGCATGGGCCAATGACACGCGCTGGGATAACATCTTTGCCCCTCAGGTGGAATGCTGGGCCGAACCGGGAGATCTGGTGATTGGCGTCTCCGGAAGTGGCAACTCATCGAACGTGATCAACGGGATCCTCGCCGCCAATCAGCGCCGGGCCCGCACTTTCGGACTGGCTGGCTTCTCCGGAGGCCGCCTGAAAGAGGTGGCGCAGCAGTGCATCGTGGTGCCCTCGGAGAGCATGCAACGCATCGAGGACGTACATATGGTGATCCTGCACGCAGCGTTCTGTGCCTTTCTGGAACGGGCCCGCCAGGAAGCCCGACAGGGAGAGCCGTAGCCCCCGCATGGCAGGACGACGTGCAGTCCTTCTGGATCGTGATGGCGTGCTGACGGAAGAGACAGGCGCCTACGTCACCCGCCCACAGGACCTGCGGTTGCTACCCGGAGCTGCCGAGGCCGTGGTACGATTGAACCGGGCCGGGTGGGCGGTTGCCGTGGTGACCAATCAGGCCGGGGTCGGAAAGGGCATACTCACTCTGCCGGAACTCGAGGCCATCCACGCGCAATTGCAGGCCGCCATTGCGCGTACCGGAGGCCATCTGGACGGCATCTTCCTCTGCCCGCATCACCCGGACGCAGGGTGCGACTGTCGCAAGCCCCTGCCCGGGTTGCTCTGGCAGGCCGCTCGGGCGCTCCAACTGGATCTTGCAGCCTGCTATCTGGTCGGTGACAGCCCGCGCGACATCGCTGCCGGGCATGCTGCCGGGTGTCACACCGTCCTGGTGTTGACCGGGCATACCCGCCACTACCGTCCCGAAACATTTCCTCCACCCCTCCCGGAGCAGGTGTTCCCTGCCCTGCCCGATTTTGTGGACACGCTGCTCCGCACGTGAGCTGCCGGCGTGTGCATCTCCCCTGCGGCTATCCCCTTGACAACCGGGGCCGATGCATGCCATCATCAACGGCGGTTACAGAAAGTATCCGCTCATGCTCACCGCAGACAGCCGGTGTCCGGACCCCCGTCCTCTTATGACGGGGCGGACTTAAATCCCATCCGGGAGCCCGCCGAGGTCGAGACGAGTTCCTGAGAGCCACACGCAGGCTGGTTGCGCCAGCCCTTGCGCCGGGATTCGCCGCGTCTGCCGTGAAGCGCCGCGCGGGCCCGGCTTTTTTGTTGCCCTGCGCCGAGCCGGAGGTAACGCTCGTGACCGAGCGAGGAGAAGAACCATGCCCAACCAGCAGAAAGTGGAGACGGTAGCCGCATTGCGCGATATTCTCGCCAGAAGCCAGGGCCTGATCCTGACCGAGTACCGGGGACTGACCGTGGCCGAGGTAACGGAGTTGCGCAAGAAGCTGCGCGCGGTGGGCGCCGAGTACCATATCGTCAAGAACACGCTCTTCCAGCGTGCTCTGGGCGACCGGCTGACACCAGAGTTCGAGAAACTGCTGACCGGTCCGACCGCTGTGGCGTTTGCACAGCAGGATATCGTCGCCTCGGCCAAAGCCGTTCTCGATTTCCTGCGCGACGTGCGCAACAAGCCCGAGGTCAAGGTCAAAGCGGGATTGATCGAGGGCAAACTCTACACGCCAGAGCAGGTGACCGCGCTCTCGAAGCTGCCACCCAGAGAGCAGATCATCGCGCAGGTCATCGGATCGATCAACGCGCCGATCAGCGAACTGGTATTCACCCTGGATAACATCATTGGCGAGTTCGTGCGCACCATTCAGGCGATTGCCGACAAGCAGGGCTCACCCGCTCCTGCAACGGAACCGTCGTGATGCCATGACCCGGTATTGAGGAGAGAACCATGTCTACTCTGACCAACGAAGAGATCATTGAAGCGATCAAGAACATGTCAGTGTTGCAACTGTCCGAGCTGTCCAAGCAGTTGCAGGAGGTCTTCGGGGTGTCCGCTGCGGCCCCGGTAGCTGTTGCCGCCATGCCCGGGGCGGCTCCGGCCGCTGCCGCCGCCGAGGCGGCCCCCGCCGCGGAGGAGGTCACGTCGTTCGATGTGATCCTGACGGCCGCCGGCGAGAAGCGCCTGGGCGTTATCAAAGTGATCCGGGAGATCACCGGCCTCGGGCTCAAGGAGTCCAAAGATCTGGTAGAGACCGTGCCCTCCAAGGTGAAACAGGGCGTCAATGCCGACGACGCCAAGGCGATCAAGGCAAAACTGGAGGCCGAGGGCGCAACCGTGGAGGTCAAGCCGGCCGCGTCGCCGCTGACAGGGCTACCGTTTCACGTGAAACGGTGGCCCGGTTCTGTTCCCGGCCCTCCTGCTGACAGAGGCCAGAGTAGCAGAGGACCGGTTCACGTGAAACGGTCCTCTGCTACCTCTACAATAACAAGGGGCTCCCACAGCCCGGGCCCGCGGCCCCGCTGCTTCTGCGCTTCCCTGTTACTGCCGCATCGTGCCCTTCTCCAGCGAGATCGCTAGCTTCTGCATGTGGTACAGATCGGCCTTGCAGAAGGGGATGTCGGCACGGTAGGCGAGCGCTTCAACAGGCAGGTCCTGCAACCATGCGGCGGCCCGGAAGGCGCTCAACGCGAACACAGGCGGGTCATACAGGTTCTCGCCGGTGTGTACCTGCCGCTCCTCACCGACCAGGTGCCACGTCGGGCAGAGTGCCTCGAACACCTCCAGAACTTTCCGGACATCCTCCAGACCCTCCCGCTTCAGGAAGGCGGCGATCTCCGGGTTCAAATCCTGCAGCAGGGCTGGCCTGGTCCGGTGGGTCCGGATGTTGAGAAAGAGAGCGTCAGCACGGCTCAGGAACTCATCCCACTCCTTGATGGAAGGGATCACCGTGAGCTTGACCTCGCGGGCCGCACGCTTCCACCAGGTCAGCAGGGCGTTCTGCAGGCGCTCGCGCTCCTGACGCGCCTGTTGCGCCATCCCCATGTCCTGCATGCGTTGCGCCATCTTCTCCACTGCGATCCATGCCGACAGGTAGCGATTCGCGTACAGATCTCCCTTCTGCCCGTTCAGGGACCACCCGGTCTGTTGGAATTCCTGCACGCTCTGTTGCATTTGCGGCCACGCCTCGCGTACCCGGGCCCACTCTCCGCAGCGCTCCGCGTAGAGCCACACGGCGTACAGATTGCCGAAGGGGTGCGGGAGAGGCGCATCGGCGGGCTCGCGCAGATCCGCGGGGGCAGGGGACCATTCCCGGGGCGCGCCCTGTCGCAGGGGCAGACGTGTGGCCGCTGTGTACGGCGGATGCTCCGCCCACAGTTTCGACAGAGCCGCTTTTACCTTCTGTTGTAACGGCCCCGGCAGATGCGGGTAGGCCCACGCCAGGGCTTCGAAGATCTCGCCGGAGTGGTCGAAAGCGAACTCGCGTCCGGCCAGACCGGGCTCCATGCAGAGGGGCATCCATGGCTGGCTCAACCACTCTTCTACTGTTTCCGCGAGCTCCTTCCGGACCCGCTCCACTTTGAAATCGCCCTGCGGAACCTGCTCTGCGGGCAACGATGCGGCGTCGATCGCTGTGTCGCGGGCAGACGTCCCCTCACGATCCGACTGGATGCACAGCACGCGGCTTCCCGTCTGCCAGTAGAGGCGTCCGTCGGCCACAGCAACGCCACCACGCGCCGGACCGTTCCACTCGTTGCGCGCCCAGAGCAGGTTACGGAAGCCACCCCAGCTATCCCGATCGCCGGCGATGGGAAACAGTGTGCCGGTCTGCCAGTCGAACCCGCTGATGGTGCTCTGGTGGACGAGGAGCGCAGTCTGACCGGCAATCACTGCATTCTGGCTTTCGTCCGCGGTGCCCCAGAAGGTGTTCCACGGGGGAGTCTCGCCATGCCGGTGGGCGAGCGGGGTGATCGCTCCGGTCGCCGGGTCCAGAAAGCCCAGGGCGACCATGGGCGCGACGCCGAGCGTCCAGTTGCCATACGCGCTGCGATACAGGGTGAACAACCGGCCGTCGGGCAGAACTACAGGCGGTGCCGGGACCCCCTGACATCCGGCCGCATAAAGGATCGGCGGTTGAGAGGCCGGGCGTCCCGTCTCCGCGTCCAGCACGTAGCAGGTGCGCGCATCCCGATGGGCCTCCAGGTACTTCGTGAGCGCCTCCTGTTCCTGTTTCCAGCGCATGGCGTCTCCCCGGGCCGATGGGCTGCGCAACCACGCTTCAATGGCCTCCCACCCCGGAGAGATACCAGCGATCCGACAGAGCTCATGCGCGTCGCGGTGCAGGCGTTGAGATATCTGATGGTACGGTGCGGTGCGCACAACGACGAACGTGCGGTTGTTGGCCCGGGCAATCACAGGATAATAGTCCCGGCTGCTCTGTCCTGACAGGGGATCGGAGGTCCAGAGCGTCCGGCCGGTCGCGGTATCGAAGGCACGCGCCCGCAGGTCTTCCGCAACGAGGTAGAGGCGCTCCCCGGCGACGGCAGCGGTCTGTCGGCTGGGAGCGGGCAGGCGGGTGCTCCAGGCGATCTTTCCGGTGCGGATGTCGACTGCCAGGAGGGTACCCCGGCGCGTGCCGATATAGGCCCGACCGTTGTGCAGAGTCGGGGAGGCTGCGAAGCCCCCGCTATCCGTCCTGAGATGCCATTGTGCCTTGCCTGTGCGTGCATCTACCGCGTGCAGGACGCCATCGGTGCTGCCAGCAATGACCCGCTCATCGGCACATGCTGGAGAGTGGAGGAAGGCACCCTGCGTCCGGTAGCGCCAGAGGGGTTGACCGGTCTCCGCATGGAGCGCGTAGAGATTTCCCTGATGCGTGCCGATGAAGACACGCCGGTTCATGACAATGGGCTCAACCGCAGAGCTGATGCGCTCCCGGGCGAAGTGCCGCACCCAGAGGATCTGAAAGGGAGGACGCACCGGAACCTCCGTGTATCCGGTGCGTTGCGGGTTGCCCCGCACGGTAGGCCAGTCGCCCCATGCGTGTGCAGGCAGGAGCAGGAGCAACGTGCCGAGGCATGCTGCAGTACTTCTCATGGTGACAGATCTCCCGGTGATCCCGCTCGATCCGTGAGCACGATGCAGGCCGGGATATCTGTGAGGGAAACCGGTTCAGTATCCGTGCCCGTCGTAATCACGGATCAGGCCGATCACCTTGCCAATGATCCGGCTGTCCTCCCGCCGGATCTCGATGGGCTCGTAGGCCGGGTTGGCGGCCAGCAACTTCACGCCGTCCTCGGTGAACTGGATATGCTTGACGGTTGCCTCATCTCCCAGCAGCACTGCGACCAGGTCACCATTGTCGGCTGTGGTCTGCGGTTTGATGATCACCAGATCCCGCGGCATGATATGCGCGCCAATCATGGAGTCACCGCGCACGCGCAGAGCAAAAGCACCCTGCGCGTTCCGCACCAGCTCCTTCGGCACGGGAACGTAGCCCTCCAGGTTCTGACTGGCTGTGATGGGCACTCCTGCGGCAATGGTGCCGACCAGGGGCACGAAGGCAACGTACCGGCTGGGCGCGGTGGCGCCGGTCTTGCCGATGATAGTAATGGAGCGCGACGTGTTGGCGCGCTTGATCATGCCCTTGCGCTCCAGCGCGTCCAGATGCACTGTGACGCCGCGCAAGCTGGAGATGTTGAAGGCAGTTCCAATTTCGCGGATACTGGGGGGGTATCCTTTTTCGTTGACGTACTCTTCCAGGAACGCCAGTATCTTCTGCTGCTTCTCGGTGAGACCGCGGGTCATCCGTTGCATCCTCCCTGCCTTGCTAATTTATGTGACGCATCTTCGTCTACTGTACATCTTTTTCTACACTCCTGTCAAGCCCTTTCACGGAATTTCGATGCTTTTCTCCGCACATCTATTGCCGGTTCGATGGGCCAGAGAAGGATTCAGCCCGGGCGTTCGGGAAGGAGGCAGTAGTAGCAGTCTTCTCCCGGCCTGCGCCGGGGGCAGGAGGTGCGAACATGGGGTGGTATGCTGCGCTGTTGCTCTGCGGGGTGCTGGGAGCTTCTGGAATGGACCTGTATTCGTTTGAAACGGATGCGGAGGTTACGGCGCTGGAGGCCAATCACACGCGGGTCACTGCGGTGAATCAGGGGGTGACACACGGGAAGCGTGCCCTCGCAGTCGAGTTCCAGACGATGGAGTGGCCGAATGTGACCTTCCGCCCGAAACAACCGTGGGACTGGAGCCGCACGGCCGGGCTACTGCTGGACCTGACAAACCCGGGCAAGGAGCCTGTCTCTTTCTATGTGCGCATGGACGATGACCCGCGTGCCGACGGAGTCAAGCATTGCCGGACGGGCAGCGGGACCATCGGGCCCGGCAGGACCATGACGGTCTTCATGCCGGTTGGTGCGGACCCGATGAAGTCTGGCATGCGTGGTCTGCCCCCTGTGGCGCAGGGGACGAGCATCGGTGCGTACGGGGACGAGACGTTCAACCCGGGACACGTGGTCGCTTTCCAGATCTTTCTGCATCGGCCGGTGCGGCCGGTGCGGTTGCTGGTAGATCATGTGCGGCTGGCGCCCCCACGCGGGTCTCTGGAGCGGATTGTGGATCCGTTCGGGCAGTATGCGCACGCGGACTGGCCGGGGAAGCTGAAAGATGCGTCGGAGTTCGCGGTGCGGCGTGCGCAGGAGGAAGCAGAATTGAAGCGCCGCCCTGCCCTGCCGGATCGAGATGCATATGGCGGGTGGGCTTCTGGCCCGCAGCTGAAAGCCACGGGGTTCTTCCGCGCGGAGAAGTATGACGGGAAGTGGTGGTTGGTGACGCCGGAGGGACGCCTGTTCTTCTCGGTGGGGATGGACTGTGTGGCTCTGTTTGATACAACGATCATCACCGGCCGGGAGTATATGTTCGCATGGTTGCCGGAGAAGGACGATCCTCTGGCCCGGCACTATGGCTACGTCACCCAGGTCCACTCCGGGCCCGTGAAGGAGGGGGTCACGTTCAACTTCCGGAACGCCAATCTGGAACGCAAGTTCGGCCGGGATTACGAGACCGTCTGGCTGAATTTTGTGTTGCGGCGTTTGAAGTCGTGGGGCTTCAACACGGTGGGCAACTGGTCGGACAGCCGTCTGTACGGCAACCGGCAGGTGCCCTATGTGGCTACCGCGCACATCGAGGGGGATCATGCGCGGGTCAGCAGCGGATCGGACTACTGGGGCAAAATGCACGATCCGTTCGACCCGCGGTTTGCACAGAGTGTGGCGCGATCGCTGGAGAGCGTGATTGCGAAGGTCAAGGGGGACCCGTTCTGCCTCGGTTACTTTGTGGACAACGAGTTGAGCTGGGGCGACTCCGGTGAGGAAGGGCGTTACGGTCTGGCCCTCGGCACGTTGAGCGCGGAGGCCCCCGTGTCCCCGGCCAAGCGTGCGTTTCTGAGCCAGTTGCGCCAGAAATACGGGGAGGTCGCCCGGTTGAACGCAGCATGGGGAACCGATTTCGCGTCCTGGGAGGCGATGCAGGCGCCGATCTCGCTGCAAGCCCCGGCACGCACGGCGGCCCGGGAGGACCTGAGCGCTTTCGTGCGGAGTCTGGCCCGGGAGTACTTTCGAACGGTGCGGGACACTCTGAAGCGTTCGGATCCGGATCACCTGTATCTGGGGTGTCGCTTCGCGTGGCGCACGCCGGAGGCAGTGGAAGCCAGCGCCGAGTTCTGCGATGTGGTCAGCTTCAACATCTATCAACCACGTGTGGAGCCTGCGGCGTGGGACTTTGTGAACGCGTTAAACCGGCCCTGCATCATCGGGGAGTTTCACTTCGGTGCGCTGGACCGCGGGATGTTCCATACCGGCCTTGTGGCTGCGGCGGATCAGAAAGAGCGGGCGGCCATGTACCGGGACTACGTGCGCAGCGTGGTGGACCATCCGGCGTTTGTGGGGTGCCACTGGTTCCAGCTGACCGATGAACCACTGACGGGCCGCGCGCTGGACGGGGAGAACTACAACATCGGTTTCCTGACTGTGACCGACACGCCCTACCCGGAGATGGTGGCGGCGGCACGCGCCGTGCACCGGGAGATCTATACACGGCGGGCCTCGCGAGCCCCGTTGCGGAGCGCGCGCAAGGGGACACCGTGACGATGGATTGCGTTCTGGCGTACTCTCTGGTATAGTGATGCGCACTCCGGCCGGCTGGCGGATGTTGCGACTGGCCGTAACGCAGATCGATGACGCAAACAGGCTCCACACAATCTGCTTCGCGCAAGCGCCTGCTGGTGTTGCTCGGTGTGCTGGCAGTGGTTGGCGTGACCTACCTGAGCCTGCCTCGTTCGTGGTTCGAGGTTCCGGAGGAGGGTACGCCTGCGGCACGACCGGCAGTACCGGCACAGAACGTTGCGTCTGTTGCGCCGGATCTGGCGGCCATGCGTGCCGAGGTTGAACGGTCGCCGCGGGACTTCGAGGCACGATCGCGCTATGGTATGGCGCTGGCCGCTGCCGGTCGACCTGCGGAGGCGGAGAAGGAGTTTCTGGCAGCGATCCGGCTGGCCCCGGAGTCCCCGGTGGTCTATCACAACCTGGGGGTGCTGTATCACAACCAGGGGCAGGCGGCCCGGGCCGATGCCGCCTTCCGGCGGGAGCTGGAGCTGGCCCCGGGGAGCGGGTTGGCGCATCACTACCGGGGGCTTGCCCTTCAGGAGATGCGGCAGTACCGGCAGGCGATCCAGCAGTTCCGCCTGGCCATTGCGCTCGAGCCAGATCTGGCGCCCCCCTACCTCTCACTGGCCCTGTTGCTATCCCGTGAGGGGGCCGAGGAGGAGGTACGTCGTCTGGTAGAGGAGTACATCCGGCGTGCGGGGGATCGGGGGCTGGCTTACTTTGTGCTGAGCGGAGCGTACAGCACGCGGGGCGATTACGCCCGTGCGGCCCGTTATGCGGAGCTGGCGCTGGAGGCGGAACCGAACAAGTATGCCTATCTGCACCATCTGGGCAAGGTGTACTCCTACGCCCGGGTGTACGATCGGGCGGAAGAGTATCTGAAGCGCGCCCTGGAGATGGCAAAGGACAAGACGACGATCTGGATTGAACTGGGCATGAACGCGCAGAACGCGCAACGGTTCCCGGACGCCGCGGCCTACTTCCAGCAGGCGCTCAGGGCCAATCCCCGGAAGGGAGAGATCCACCTCTATCTGGCGCGGGTGTACCAGCGCATGGGGGACCGTGAGGCGGCGCGGCGCGAGGAGGTCACGTTCCGGAGGTGGCAACGCGCCGTGCTGGAAGCGGATGCGCGCGCCAAGCGGCAGCAGAGGCAGCCCGGTGTTGCGCCAGCGCCTGCGCACTGATCATCGCGTGCATCGATGGCACATGGGAGGAACAGTCGAGTGAGATCTTTGCCGAACGGCAGGATGACACTTCTGCTGCTGGGAATATGGGGCGTGGCCCTGTGTGGCTGCCGTTCCGGTGGCAAGGCTTCCGGTTCAGAAGGGCAGGCACCAGCCTCTGCATCGTCGGCCTCGGTCAGCACAGAGCACGCGGCAACAGCACGCAAGCCGGAAGGTCTTGCGGCTCTGCCGGACAGGGTGCGCTTCACGGACATTACGCAACAGGCGGGCATCAACTTCACGCACTTCAGTGGGGCGCGGGGCCGGAAGTATATGCCGGAGATCGAGACACCGGGCTGCGCGTTTTTCGACTATGACAACGACGGCCGGCCGGACATTCTGCTGCTGAACGGCGCGGACTGGCGCAATGTGAAGACGGGGCGCCGCCGGACGCGTACCGCGCTCTACCATAATGAGGGCAATGGCCGATTTCGAGACGTGTCTGCGGGCTCTGGACTGGACATCGAGATGCATACGATGGGGGTCACCGTGGGGGACTACGACAACGACGGCTACGATGATCTCTACATCACCTGCATCATGGGGCCCTCGCGTCTGTTCCGGAACCTGAACGGGACCGGCAAATTTCAGGATGTGACGCTGCAGGCTGGCGTGCACAACGAGAGCAAGTGGGGCTCCGGCTGCGCCTTCTTCGATTATGACCGGGACGGACGTCTGGATCTGGTGGTGGGCAACTATTGCAAGTGGACACCGGAGACCGACGTGTTCTGCTCCGTTTACAAGGGGACCAAGTCGTACTGTACGCCCAACGTGTACGATGGGGAGTCGGTGCGGCTCTATCACAATGAGGGCAGTGGCCGCTTCCGGGATGTGAGCCGGGAGGCTGGTGTGATCAACGAGCCCGGGAAGACCTGGGGGGTGGTGATCCTGGATTACGATGGGGACGGGTGGCCCGACATCGCGCTGGCCAACGATATGGAGCCGAACTGCCTGTTTCGCAATCGAGGGGATGGTACCTTCGAGGAGGTGGCTCTGGTTGCCGGGATTGCGCTGGGCGAGAACGGCACGGCGAAGGCGGGCATGGGGATCGATGCGGCGGACATCGACCGTTCCGGGCGCCCGAGCCTGATCATCACGAACTTCGCAATGGAGGGAGTGTCGCTGTTTCTGAATCAGGGCGGGGGGATGTTCACCGATGCCTCGCATGCGACAGGTGTGCATAACCCGAGCCTGCTATTGATGGGGTGGGGAGTTTTCTTTTTCGATTACGATCTGGATGGCTGGCAGGATGCGCTGGTGTGCAACGGGCATCTGTACGATAACGTGCACAAATTCCAGCCAGACATGACATTCGCGGAGCCCCCGCTGCTGTTCCGCAATCAGGGGGGGAAATTCGTGGAGGTGAGCCGGGAGCGCGGGCGCGATCTGGTCCGACCGATGGTAACCCGCGGCTCAGCCTATGCCGATATTGATGGGGACGGCGATCTGGACGTGTTGCTGATGGAGAACGATGGAAGAGCACGCCTGCTGCGCAATGACGGAGGCAATGCGAATCGCTGTCTGCGTGTGCGTACCGAGGGAGTGCGTTCCAACCGGAATGGCATTGGTGCGAAGGTAGAGGTGGAGGCAGGCGGTGTGCGACAGACGCAGTGGGTCAAGAGTAGCGCTGGATTCCTGTCGTGTTCGGAGCGCACGCTCACCTTCGGGCTGGGGCAGCTGGAAAAGGTAGAGCGTGTGCGGATCACGTGGCCTTCCGGGCAGGTGGATACGTACACGGACGTGCGCACCGGGCAGACACTCCTGTGCAGGGAGGGGGCGTCCGGGGCGGAGATCTCCCGGCGTTAGAGGGGGTAGCCGGTTGGAACCGGGCAGGAAAAGGAGGGTGAAGGGATGCAGCTTCCGTCACGGCGTGAGGCGTTGCGCGCGAGCATGGCAGGCGTAATGTCCATGGGGGTGGGAGGAGGAACGGCTTCTGGCTCCGAGATCCCGGCGCGTGCCGGGGGACCGCGCTTCAAAATAGGGAATTGCGGCTACTCCTATCGCAAGTACCTGCAGGACAGGAATCAGCCCATGACCTACGCCGGGTTTCTGGAGGCATCGGCGCAGATGGATCTGGATGGCGTGGAGCTGACTTCCTACTATTTCCCCTCGCCGGTGAAACTGGCGGACATCCATCGGCTGACCCGGCAGGCGTTTCTACTGGGTCTGGAGGTCTGTGGCACAGCGGTCGGTAACAACTTCTGCCTGCCTCCCGGAGAGGAGCGGGCGCGGCAGATCGCGCAGGTGCGGCAGTGGATCGGGTATGCGGCGGACATGGGCGCGCGGCAGATCCGGATCTTTGCCGGGGGGTTGCCCCGGGAACCCCGGGTAGATGAGGACACCGGTCGTCGGTGGGTGGTGGAGTGCCTGCAGGAGTGCCTGCCAACTGCGGAGGAGCGCGGGGTGATCCTGGCGCTGGAGAACCATGGGGGCGTGGTCGCGACGGCCGATGGGATGCTGGCGATTCTGGAGGCGATCCGTTCGGAGTGGCTGGCGATGAAATGGGACTGCGGCAACTTTCGTACAGCGGATCCCTACGCAGATCTGATGCGCACGGTGTCCTACGCAGTGACCACGCACATCAAGACGGAGTTGACAGCCCCGGACGGGAAGAAGCGCCCGGTGGATCTGGACCGGGTGCTGGGAATGCTGCGCCACGCGGGATATCGTGGCTATCTGATACTGGAGTATGAGGCGGAGGAGGAGCCGAAGGTGGCAGTGCCCCGGATCCTTGCGGATCTGCGGCGGCGTGCTGCTTCCGCGTGAGCGGGCGAGAAAGTATGGCGGCCTGCACTCTCACCTCTAGAGTGCAGGCCGCTTTCTATCGAGCTGCTTTCTGAACTTTCAGGCCCGGGTGAGCGCTGGTTCGGCAGCGGTAACGGCCGCGTAACCGCCGGCAGCGTTGGCTACGTTGCGGTAGCCCGCGTTCAGAAGCAGGCTGGCTGCGATCGTTCCGCGGTATCCGCCCTGGCACATCAGGGTCACCGGGCGATCTGTCGGGACTTCCTGCATGCGGCCGGGCAGTTCGCACAGAGGGATGCTGTGCGCGCCAGGAAGGGTACCCGCAGCGAACTCCCGCGGTGTGCGCACATCGATGATCTGTGCCTCCCCGGGATGCTCAGCCTGATGGCGCACGGTCTCCGGAGGCAGAACGGTCAGGGTCTCGACAGGCTTGCCGGCGGCCTGCCAGGCCGTGATCCCGCCGGGCAGGTAGCCGACCAGATTATCGTAGCCGACGCGGGCGAGCCATGCGAAGTAGTCGCGTGCCTGTGCCTCGTCATGCACGATGGCCACGATTTTGCGGTCAGGTGAGAAGAGCCAGCCGAGCCAGGTGGGCAGGCCGGGGTCCAGTCCGAGATAGACGCTACCCGGGATATGCCCGGCGGCGTACTCTTCCGGGGAGCGCGCGTCGACCACGAGGTACGTGGGATCCTGGAGCGCAGCTTCCACCTCCTCCACACGGAACTCCCGGGCAGGGAACTGCTCAGGCAGCAACGGAACCCCGGCGCGGTTGAGCGCTGCCATACGGGAGAAGTTGGTCGGGACACGTGGCTGCCCGCTCATCATGTAGGCGACGAACTCCTGCTTGTCCCGGATCTGCAGGGCCGGGTTGGTGGCGAACTCCTCGCCCAGCGTGGACGTTGGCTTCTCCGAGAGTGTGCGGCCGCACAGGCTGCCTGCTCCGTGTCCGGGGTAGAGGATCGTCTCCGGCGGGAGCATGCCGATCACGCCGAAGACAGAGTCGTAGAGTTTCGGAGCGAGCTCTTCGGCGAGCGCCTGACCGAGCAGTTCCGGCCGGCCCAGGTCGCCGACAAACATCAGGTCGCCAGAGAAGAGCGCGGGGGGCGCGCTCAGGTCCGCTGTGTCGGTGACGTAGTAGGCCATGTGCTCCGGCGTGTGCCCCGGGGTGTGCAGGGCGACAATGCGGGCGTCGCCGATCTGGAACGTGTCGTTGTCATGCAAGGGCTGGTGCGGCACGTTAGGGTTGACCAGCGCACTGATGTAGAGCGTCGCACCGGTCTCCGCGGCCAGTTGCGGCCCTCCGCTAACGAAGTCGGCGTGGGAATGGGTCTCGAACACGTGCGTGATGCGCACGCCCTCGCGTTCCGCGATCTCTTTGTAGATCTGCACATCCCGTCGGGGATCGATGACAGCAGCCTCGTTGCCGCTCAGGATCATGTAGCTGTTCTGAGCCAATCCGGGCGTCACAATGGTTTCTACACGATACATCGGTTCTGATACTCCTCCTCTGAATGCCTCACTTCTACTTCATGCGTTGCAACGTGCTTTCACATTATCGAGAAGTTGCCGGTTTCGGGTTGCAGGGCGATGGCGTCTGAGGACGGTTCCATGGCATCTTTGCCAGCAGGAGCCCGAGCCCGCAGATATCAGTGAGTCCGGCGAAAATCAGACCGGCACCCATGAAGATGGGCACGGCGATGGCCGGAGGCCAGAACAGGCTGGCGATGCTGGTGCTGAGTACCAGGATGCCGATCACCAGACGGGTCTGACGTTCGAGACTCCATCGGGCCACGGTGTCACGTACGACGGGTAGTCCCTGTGCCATCCATGCGGCGGTGCCTCCCTCGAGCACCATCATGTCGGCTCGATGTGCCGAGAGCAGTTCGTGCGTCATACTGGCGCGACGGCCACTCTGGCAGATGAGCACCACGGGTACCGAGGCGTGCAGGTCATCCAGTCGCGCCTCACAACGGTCCATCGGGATGTTGATCGCGCCGGGGATATGTCCCGCGCGGTACTCGTCCGGCGATCGCACGTCAACCAGTTGCAGAATTTCTCCGGACTTCAGTCGGCGGTCCAGCTCCTGTACCGTCAGGGTTTGCATACTTTTTCCTATCCTCCTTCAGTGTCTTGTGCGCAGGCTCACAGAAGGTTTTGCAACGCGCGCGCCAGCATGATGCACCCGGCAGCTCCCACAACCAGCTGGAAGAGCGTACGGATGATCCCCGGTGCCAGGCGGGTGCGCCAGCGACCCCCGATCCATCCCGTCAGCACGGCCACCGTGAGCATGAGCAACACCGGCGCGCTCCAGGTCGTGTGCGACCATTGTCCTGCAGAGGCCAGGATACCGAAGATGCCGAAGGCCGTGATAACCACGAGTGCGTTCGGGATCGCGGTCCGCAGGTCCATTCCGGCTCCCAGTGCGAGCGCGGGCGTGATCAGGAAGCCACCTCCGGCGCCGAACAGACCGGCCATCATTCCAGTGACCGCCGCGATCACGAAGAAGCGTGCGGTGGTAATGGGCGGCCCTCCGGGCCGGGACTCGGGCGGCCGGGCTGCAATCCAGAGCGCCAGCAGGCCGAAACCTGCGGACAGGCCCGCGTCGGGCAGGTGCGTGGCAACCCGCCGCGCCAGGATCAGGGCCGGCATGGCGACCAGTGCAAAGCGCGCGATAGCACTCCAGGCCAGCTGCCCTTTGCGCGCGGCCTCCCACCATCCAGCAATAGCCGAAAGCCCCACGATCATCAGCGAGACGGGCGCAGCCTGCGCGAGCGAGAGATGCAGACCGACTGTGAGGGCCGGCATGGCGACCATGCTGCCGCCACCACCTGTAAGCGCAAGGGTTACACCGATTAGCAGGCCACCCAGAAGGCCCATCATCATGTCGTACATGCAACTACTGCGCATGCAGGCCGTTCTGTCCGGCCTGTGCTCCTTTCGTTATTGCGTTATCTCGCTGACTTCCATCTGTAAAGAGCCTGTGCTGCGCGCGGAGGATTCATGCGAATCGTGGGAATTTTTCAGGATTCATCCAGAAAGAGGGCGTTGAGTCGTTCGCGCAGGCGTGCGCGTGCGCGATGGAGGCGGGCTTTCACTGTGGCCTCGGTGAGGTTCAGCCGGGAGGCAGTTTCCTCGGTGGAAAGCCCCTCCACGTCCCGAAGCCAGTAAACTTCCCGGAGGTTCGGGGGGAGCGAGGCTACGGCCTGCTGGATGAGGTTGTGTAACTCATTCTGGATCACTGTGGTTTCGGGGGAGACCTGCTCTTCAGAGAGCGATGCGATCGAATCGGACTGCCCTTCGGAAGCGTCCAGAGAGAGCAGGGGGAGGAGGGCTTCCCGGGCGCGGAGGCGTGTGCAGACGTTGCGCGCGATGCGAGCGAGCCAGACGCGGAAAGCGACGTCGGTCCGGAGCGTGTCGATCGCACGATAGGCTTTGATCAGAGCCTCCTGCAACACATCGAGTGCGTCGTCGTGGTTGCCGCAGACCCGGACCATCTGCCGGTACACTGCGTCCTGATGCTGTTGTGCTAAGCGTGTGAAGCGATGGCGACTGGTGTCTGCGTTTCCGGGGCGCATGGGCATCACGGTTCTCCTGTCGCGGTTGCGTGTCGGGAGCACGTGTCCTGCTGTTCGACAGCGTGCGCGCGGTTTCCTCAGGTGTCTGACTCCTGTTGACAAAGCAGGTCGGTTCCGGTATACTGCTTTGGCCCCGAGGGGCAGCCCGGTTCACGGAGTGACAGGGCAGGAGCGAGCCGTGTTCGACAGTCTTTCTGAAAAACTGCAGAGCGTCTTCCAGCGTCTGCGCAATCGAGGACGCGTGACGGAGGCGGACGTTAACGAGGCCATGCGTGAGGTGCGTCTGGCCTTGCTGGAGGCCGACGTGCACTACAAAGTGGTCAAGGACTTTGTGGCGCGCGTCAGGGAGAAAGCTGTCGGTTCGGACGTGCTGGAGTCGCTGTCGCCGGCACAACAGGTCATCAAGATCGTCCATGACGAGTTGATCGCTCTGCTGGGTGGCACGGACACGCGGGTGCAGCTGTCGCCGACACCGCCAACCATCCTGATGCTCTGTGGTCTGCAGGGTGCCGGCAAGACGACGCTCTGTGGCAAGCTGGCGTTGCACTACAAGAAGCAGGGACGCAACCCCCTGATGGTGGCCTGCGACATCTATCGTCCGGCGGCTATCAAGCAGCTGCAGGTTCTGGGGGAGCAGATCCGGGTACCGGTGTTCACGTTGCCTCCGGAGCTGGATAAGGCGCCGCCGACGATCGCGCGGCAGGCAGTGGCGCACGCGCAACAGAACGGGCACGACATCGTGTTGCTGGACACGGCAGGGCGTCTGCACATCGATGAGGATCTCATGGATGAGCTGGGCCAGATGAAGGCGTGGGTGCAGCCGCATGAGATCCTGCTGGTGGTTGACGCCATGGTCGGGCAGGACGCGGTGAATTTCGCCCAGCAGTTTCACGCGCGACTGGGCCTGACCGGGTTCGTGATGACCAAAATGGACGGCGACACCCGCGGCGGTGCAGCGATCTCGATCCGGGAGGTGACCGGTGTGCCCATCAAGTTTATGGGCACTGGCGAGAAGCTGGATGCGCTGGAGCCGTTCTACCCCGACCGGATGGCCTCGCGCATTCTGGGCATGGGGGACATCCTGAGCCTGATCGAGAAGGCGCAGGAAGCGGTCGACGAAAAGAAGGCCGCGGAATTGGAGCGGAAGCTGCGCGAGCGCAAGTTTGACTTGAATGACTTTCTAGAGCAGTTGCAGCAGGTCAAGAAACTGGGCCCTCTGGAGAATGTGCTGAAGCTGTTGCCCGGTGTGAACAGCAAGATGCTGGAGGGAGTGAACATCGATCCGAAATTGCTGGCGCGCAAGGAAGCGATTGTACGTTCCATGACTCCTCAGGAGCGGAGCAATCCGTCGATCCTCAATGGCAGTCGGCGTCGACGAATCGCCGCGGGCTCCGGGCACACGGTACAGGAAGTGAACCAGTTTCTGAACGAATTCGAGCAGATGAAGAAGGCGATCCAGGTCATGATGGAGGGGGCCGGTCCGGGGGGGCGCAGGAAGTGGCCGGGTATGGGAAGCGCGGCAGGCGGGTTGAAGGGCAGTGGAACCCCTGCGTTGCCCTCTGGAAGCCGACCGAAAATGCCCAAGGGGGGCCGGGGCTGGAAGAAGTTCCCCTTTGGCCGTTAATTTTGCGTATTTTGGTACGAAGATTGCAGAGACCGGGGACAGATGGCGTACAATAATAGCGTAGCAGTGTCCTGCATCTGCCTCTTTTCCACGTCACCTGTCGTCGGCTCGCAGCGACGGTATGGCACTGCCTGTGTGCAAAGTGCGGCTCCTGTCCCGGGGTACATGCAACGATGCGTCCGGGGCAGGTAGCAGTATCTGCCACATCCTCTTTCTGGTGTTGCGCTATCAGCGGCGCGGCGGTTCTGAATGGAAAGGAGCAGAAGTTTGCCAGTCAAGATACGACTGAAACGTATGGGGGCGAAGAAGCGGCCCTTCTACCGTGTGGTGGTGGCGAACAGCACCTCCCCACGAGACGGGCGCTTCATCGAGACCATCGGGCACTACAACCCCTGCGTGGATCCTCCCGCGGTGCACATTGACGCGGAGAAGGCTCTGCGCTGGCTCGGTCACGGGGCGCAGCCGACCGACATTGCCCGGGCCTTGCTGAAGAAGCAGGGCATTCTGGACCAGTTCGAGGCGGCCAAGGCGGCCCGGCGGGCCGGATCGTAGCACGTACCTGACTGTCAGGGAACCTGGAGAAAAGGAGTACTACGTTGCAAAGCCTCATCGAGTATCTGGTTAAAGCCTTGGTTGATGAACCCGATCAGGTCAACGTCACAGAGGTTGCTCAGGAGGAGGCAACAACCTATGAGGTGCGGGTGGCTCCCGGTGATCTGGGCAAAGTCATCGGGAAACAGGGAAGGATTGCCAACGCCCTGCGTACCGTCGCGAAGGCGGCGGCCATGAAGCACAAGCGCAAGGTCTACGTGGAGATCATCGCGTAGGCATTGCGCTCCGGCGGAACGCTTTTCGGCGGGCCGCCATTCGGACCGCTGTGCGCCGAACGTCTTCTGTGGGGCTCCCGTGCGTGGGTTCGGGCAACGCACAGTTGACGCGTGCCAGTCGGCGCAGGACAGCGGAAGTCCGCAGTCTGTGGCGTGAAACGTAGTGCTATTACTTCCGGTTTTCCTGAGTGTCACGCCGAGACGCATTCCCTCAGCCACCATGACCCATCAGGATTGGAACTGGACGATCGGGGAGGTCGTGGCTCCGTTCGGACGCTCTGGCGAGGTCAAAGTGCGAATGGAGACCGATTTCCCCGAACGTTTCTGGCATCTGTCGCAGGTCTGTTTGCGTGGCGCCTCCGGTGAAGCACGTCTGTTTCGTGTGGAAGGGGTTCGCCTGCATAAAGGACAGGCCCTGTTAAAGCTGGAGGGGGTTGATTCGATCTCTGATGCCGAGGCCCTGCGGCAGATGCGTGTGCAGATCCGTCGGCAGGATGCGATCGCTCTGGAGGAAAACGAGTTCTACATTCATGACCTGATCGGCTGTGCCGTAGAAACTCCGGAGGGGACGCAGCTTGGATTGCTGACCGGTGTGCTGCGTGGTGGAGCGCACGACGTGTATGTGATCGGTGAAGGTAGAGATGAGATCCTGCTTCCGGCGATACGAGAAGTTGTGCGCCATGTGGATATCACAGCGAAGCGGATCGTGGTTACGCCAACGCCCGGTCTGCTGCCCGGTGAGGCGGAAGTGATCCTGTAGCGTGGCGGGCCCGGCGTTTCATGCGGATCGATATCATTACCGTGTTCCCGGAAATGGTGGCGGGGGTGCTGGACCACAGCATCGTCAAGCGGGCGCGCGAACGCGGACTGGTTGAGATCCAGGTCGTCAATCTGCGGGACTACGCGCTCGATCGGCACCGCACCACCGATGACGTGCCCTACGGAGGCGGAGGAGGCATGGTGATGAAGATCGAGCCGATCGCGCGTGCGCTGGATGCACTGGTCGACATGGAGGCGCCCGTTCGTCCGCGGGTCATTCTGACCGACCCGCGCGGGCAGACGTTCAACCAGCAGATGGCCCGTCTGCTGGCGCAGGAGGCGCATTTGATCCTGCTGTGCGGGCACTACGAGGGGGTGGATGACCGGGTGCGCCAGCATCTGGTGACGGATGTGATCTCCATCGGGGATTATGTTCTGACCGGAGGGGAGTTACCCGCGCTGGTCATTGTGGATGCCGTGACCCGCCTGCAGGCCGGTGCGCTGGGCGATGCAGAGGCACCGGAAAAGGATACGTTTGCAGAAGGTTTGCTGGAATATCCGCACTATACCCGGCCCCGTGTGTTCAGAAACTGGGCCGTTCCGGATATACTACTCTGTGGCAATCATGCCCTGATTGCGCGCTGGCGTCGGTGGCATCAGTTGCGAGAAACGCGGGCCCACAGGCCGGACCTGTTCGCGCGTTTGCAACTGAGCACCGAGGATCTCTATCTGTTGAGCGCCGAGGAGCCGCAGGCTCCACCGGAGGCTCTGGAGGCTCTGCGCCGCGCGCAACACCTGCCATCGGCAACGTGCGAAACAGAGACAACCGTGGACTGCGTAGAAGCAGATAACCAATGAGAGGAAACGTATGGCACTGGGATATGAGGTGATCCGGGAGATCGAGCGGCAGGAAGTGGCTCGTTCTGCTGAGATCTGGGCCAATAACGAGAACCGCCGTCGTGAGCAGGAGGCGAAAGAGAAAAAGCGTCCTTTCTCTGACGCGGACAGGGTGAGCGTGGAGCAACGCGCGCCACTGCCAAAGTTCCGGCAGGGAGACACAGTGCGCGTGCACGCCAAAGTGGTAGAAGGCGATAAAGAGCGCATTCAGGTCTTCGAAGGGGTGGTGATCGCCCTGCGGAACGAGAACAACCGGGCCTGCTTCACCGTGCGCAAAATCTCACACGGAGTGGGCGTGGAGCGGACGTTCCTGCTGCATTCGCCACGGATCGAGAAGATCGAAGTGGCGCGCTATGGCAAGGTGCGCCGGGCCAAGCTCTACTACCTGCGCAGCAAGGTCGGTAAGGCAACGCGCATCAAAGAAGACCGCGATCCCAGGCGCTGAGAGGGCCACACACATCCATGGGGGAAACTGGCGCGACCGAGTTTCTGGCCAATCTGAGCGCGGGGATGGTGGTGACCATTGCATTCGTGCTGACCATCGCCCGGGTGATCCTGGTGCGCCCGGCGCTGTCACTGGCGTCAGCGGACCGCAATGGCGCCGTGGAACTGTCTCCCTTTGCGCGGGGCCTTGCCGAGCTCCTGGAGTCCTTCATCATCGCCGGGGTGCTGGTCTTTCTGATCATTCGCCCCTTTTTCGTGCAGGCGTTTTATATCCCCTCCGAGTCCATGGAGCCGACTCTGCTCGGGCACAATGCAGGCCCCAGCCCGTCCGGAGAGGTGCATGCAGAGACGGTCCATGATCACATCTTTGTGAACAAGTTGATCTACCGTTTCCGTGAGCCGCAGCACGGGGACATCATCGTCTTTCGTGCCCCCAGGAACGCGGATATGGAGGCAATTAATCGGGGACGCGAACCGCAGGAAAATGTGCTGATCAAGCGGTTGATCGGGTTGCCCGGGGATACCATTGAGATCAAAGGGGGCAAAGTGTATCGCAACGGGACTGCTCTGAACGAGCCCGTGGCAGACAAGGATGGGAACCCGCCTCCCGGTGCGCGCTATGCCATCAAGGAACCGATGCGCATGCAGGAGCCGGAGAGCGCGCGTTTCGGTGTGGGGGAACCCCTGAAGCTGGGGCCCAACGAGCTGTATGTGATGGGCGACAACCGTAATGACAGTAATGATAGCCGCTACTGGGGCACGTTGAAGCGAGATCGAGTGATCGGCAAGGCGATGTGTATCTTTCTCCCTCTGAACCGGATCCGTATTTTGCGTTGAGGTGAGCAGGCCCACGTGGCGCGTCTCCCGCACGGGGGACGCGCTTTTTGCTACCTCGCATATATTTGTAAACGTACATGGCTGATCTGAGCAGGTGAGTGCAACCGATGAGCGTATCGCGAGACTGGTGGCATGAGGAGCGTGTGTTGTGGGCAGAGGGGTACCGGTGTATCGCTGGTATCGACGAGGCCGGGCGAGGCGCGCTGGCCGGGCCGGTTGTGGCCGCCGCCGTGGTGCTGCCTTACGAAGGGGTACCTCCCGGCATTGATGACTCCAAGGCATTGACCCCGGCACAGCGAGAGCGACTCTACGCGTGGATCATGGCACAGGCACGGGGGGTTGGCATCGGGGTTGTGGAAGCATCGCGGATCGATGAGATCAATATCCTGCAGGCCGCGCAGGAGGCGATGCGTCTGGCCGTGGAGGACCTGCCTCCGGGACTGGGGGCGGATATCGCTGTGATCGACGGGTTACCTGTACTACCATTCCCACTGCCGCAGGTAGCAATCGTCGGGGGCGACGCACGCGTGGCCTCGGTTGCTGCCGCGTCTGTAGTGGCCAAAGTAACGCGAGATCGCCTGATGCAGGCGTACGATACAGTGTACCCGGAGTATGGCTTCGCGGCGCACAAGGGCTACTCCGCGCCGCAACATCTGGCAGCGTTGCGCGCCCGGGGGCCCTGCCCCATCCATCGGCGCTCGTTCCGCCCGGTAGCGGAAGCGAGTGCAGCTGTCGCACGGTGAGCTGCCGATGAGCGGGCAAGCAGGATCGAAGGGGCACCGCAAGCAACTGGGCGCGACCGGCGAGGCCATGGTCGCACGTTATCTGGAACGGCTCGGCTGGCGCATTGTGGCTCGTAACTACCGTTGCGCGGCAGGCGAGGTGGACCTGATCGCCGAGGAACCAGCCGGGGAGGAGCGCACTCTGGTCTTCGTGGAGGTGAAGACCCGACGAACCCGGTCCTGCGGTGCGCCTGTGGAGGCCGTGACCGGCACGAAGCAGAGCCGACTCATTCAGGTAGCTCAGCACTACCTTGCCTGCTACGCCGGGAGTGATCCAGAACCTCGTTGTCGCTTCGATGTGGCTGCAGTGCAGATGCACCCCGATGGCACCGCACGCATCACATTGATTCGCGGCGCATTCAGCGCCTAGCCGGGCCATCGGGGTACATTGCAGACTTCATCGGGAGTGCTATCTCCTCCCGGGGGAGTGCACGCTAGAGATGCCAGGGCTTGCGCATCGGGCGGGTGAGCAGAGCGTTAGCCTCCCGGTCGTTCTTGAACTTCTCCGCAACGGGATCCCACTCGAGCCGGCGTCCGCCGAGGCGGAGTGAGATATTGGCCAGGTGACAGACGGTCACGGAACGATGACCGATCTCCACGTCGCAGATCGGCAGCTTCCGGCTGCGCATGCAGTCCAGGAAGTTCTGCATGTGGTCGTTGGAGACGTAGAGTCGGGTGGCGCTGGCCGGCAGGGGCTCCTCCAGGATGCGCGGGTCACTGGCCCGGATTGTGCTCCGACTGACGAAGATGGAACCGTTCTCTCCCTCGAAGTCGACCCCGTTTTCCCCTTCATTGGTGCAGATCATGGTGATGTTATCGGGGTAGGTGTAGGTGATGGAGAATTCCGGGAACGTGTTGTAGCAGTCTTTGCCGATCCGGGGGCCGCGCCCATAGGCCTGCACCGTACGGGGGCCGGACTCGTCCATCCCCAGAGCCCACTGCGCAATGTCGTTGTGATGTGCGCCCCAGTCGGTAATCATCCCACCGGAATACTCAAGCCAGTGCCGGAAAGTGCCATGGGTACGCTGGGGAACGTACTCGGTCCACGGGGCGGGACCCAACCACAGGTCCCAGTCGAAGTCCGGTGGTACGGGCTGTACCGGGAAGGGGCCGTCCACGGGGCCACCGGGGAGATGCGTCACAACGCGCTTGATTTTGCCGATGCGCCCGTTGCGAACCAGCTCGCAGGCCAGTCGGAACCGGCCGTCTGAACGTTGCTGACTGCCCGTCTGCAGGATCCGGCGGGTCTCGCGGGCCACGCGCACCATGCGCCGGCCCTCCTCCACGAACAGGGTGAGCGGCTTCTCACAATAAACGTCCTTGCCGGCTTTCATTGCGGCAATGGCGATGACGGCGTGCCAGTGATCCGGTGTGCCGATGATCACTGCGTCGATGTCTTTACGGGCAATCAGCTCCCGGAAGTCCCGGTATTTCGCCGGGGTGGGGTTGAACGCAGCGGCGGCCTCCTCCAGATGCTTACCGTCCACATCGCAGACGGCGACAACCCGGACGCCGGGTTTACTGGCGGCCCATCGCGTCACGCCGAGCCCCTGCCGGAAGCCACCGCGGCTGCCTCCGGCGCCAATCAGGCCGACATTGATCTGATCGTTCGGACCGATCCTGCGGGGTTCCTCTGCGATGCGCGCACGTTCCGCGGCAACTGCTTCCCGGATGTACCACTCCGGAACGCCTGCCATGGCCATGGCAGTGAAGGTGCGAACGAGGAAGTGACGACGTGAAATGTCTGATGGTAGGTCCACAGTTGAAACCGATGCCTCCTTTCCGGTGGTCATTTCCACGCAGGGGGCCATGATACCTGTTGCGTGTGACGGTGCCCGGCAGCCGGCGTTGCAGTGCGTGCAAGCGTATCGGGCCTTTTGGAAGCGCACCGGCCTGTGCACGAACTGCGACAAGCCCTTCCGGAGGTATGCGGGCGCCCGGGGCGGTGGCTTTCCTCAACCGGTGTTGCGCAGTCCGGCAGCAATGCCGTTGATGGTGGCTGCAAGCGCGTAGTCCAGTTCCGGGCTCTGTTCTCCGGCGCGGCGGCGGCGCAACAGCTCTACCTGAATGAGGCTCATGGGGTCCACATAAGGATTACGCAGGCGAATGGAGCGAGCCAGTGTTGGCTTGTTCTCCAGCAGCTCAGACTGCCCGGTAATTTTCAGGATCATGATGCGGGTGCGCTCGTGTTCTTCGGCGATCTGACGGAACACGCGTTCCCGCAGGTCGGCGTCGGGCACCAGCTCGGCGTAGCGATAGGCAATATCCAGATCCGCCTTGGCCAGTCCCATCTCCGTGTTGGCCAGCAGGGCTTCAAAGATGGGGAAGCGCCGGGCCATTGTCTGCAGGAGTTCCGGATGTTCGGGGCTGGCGTCCCAGAAGCGCTGGAGAGCGTATCCGACTCCGAAGCCTCCGGGCACGAGGTGACGGGCCTGCATCCACCCGAAGACCCAGGGGATGGCGCGCAGGTCCTGCAGGCCACCCTGTGCGCTCCGGCGCGCCGGTCGGGATCCGATACGCACCAGGCTCAGCTCGCGTACCGGGGTTGCGGCCTCAAAGTAGGGCAGGATATCGGGGTTGTCCATGATGTGCTGTCGGTAGAAGGCGAGAGCGTCCGCGGACATGCGCTCCATGGCATCTTCCCACCCGGGTTCGATGCGGGCCCCCCAGCCTCCAGCGCGCGTCAGGGCCTCCAGGGATGCGGCGACCATCAGCTCCAGATTGCGTTCGGCGATGATGGCGTCGGCATACTTCCAGTTGAGCACCTCTCCCTGCTCGGTGATCTTGATGGCGCCTGTGAAAGCGCCCGGAGGCTGGGCTGCAATCGCCTGATGCGTCGGGCCCCCTCCACGTCCCACTGTGCCTCCCCGCCCGTGGAACAGGCGCAGGATGACTCCGGTCTCGGCGGCCACCTGATGCAGGGCACGGTGCGCCTTGAAGGTTTCCCAGGTGCTGGTGAACATGCCACCGTCCTTGTTGGAATCGGAGTAGCCAAGCATCACTTCCTGATGACGCCCCCATGAGTTCAGCAGAGGCTGATAGGCCGGATCGGTCCATAGCTGACGACAGATCTCCGGGCAGGCGCGCAGGTCCTGGATTGTTTCGAAGAGCGGAACGGGCATGAGGCCGGGATCATTCTCCGTGGCCGCGAGCGATACACCACCGACCTGCGCCAGCCAGATAAGATGCAGAACGTCCTCGGCACTCCGGGTGCCACTGATGATGTACGTGCGGATTGACTCCGGGGGGTACTCTCGTTTGAGTTCTGCAACGGTGCGCAGGGTGGCCAGAACCATGCGCGTTTCCGGGGAGACCGGCGCGACCGGGGACTCCGCGGTGCGTGCAGAGTGCCATCCAGCGTTCAGTTCCTGAACGGCCTGTGTATGGATACGCGCGTGTTGCCGGATGTCCAGCGTGACCAGATGGAAGCCAAAGGAGGCCACCTGCCGCAGGAGCGGATCCACGTACAGTCGGGCCAGACGCTCCCCGCGGTGTCGCAACAGGCTCTGCTGCACCAGGCGGAGATCTGCCTCGTATTCTCTGGCGTTCTGGTAGGCCTCCGGGTGTGCCGGGTGATCGCGTGCGAGGCGCAGGCGCAGGACGACAAATGAGAGGAAACACCGGTAGGCTTCCTCTTCCGGGCGCCGGCGAGCCTCGGCGTCCAGAGAGCGCACAGTTTCGCGATACCGCTCGAGCGCCTGTTGCAACGCCTCGGAGACAGGGGCCTGATGTCGGGAGGGACTGAGCGTCTCCAGAAGGGTCTCCGTGGCTTGCAGATAGTGGGACAGGATGGTCTGTCGGGCCAGGTGCAGGGCCTCCCGGGTGACCTCCGGTGTGACGTACGGGTTGCCGTCGCGGTCTCCTCCGATCCAGGAGCCGAAACGCACCAGGGTAGGCAGATCATCCGGGGGAAGGTGCACGCCGAAAACGTCCCGAAAGGCGTCGCTGATCTCCTCGTAGAGGCGAGGCAACGTATCAATGAGGCCGTTGCGGAAGTAGTCCAGCCCCATTAGAATTTCGTCGCGCACCAGTGGTTGCCGGCGGCGCACCTCATCAGTTTGCCAGAGCGCACAGATATTGGCGGCAATGATCGCTTCCCGTTCCATCGCTTCTTTATCGGTGAGAGGTAACCAGTCAATGCGCTCCAGCTGGTTCCCGATCTCCCGGCGTTTGAACAGGACAGTGCGGCGGGCAGCCTCGGTAGGATGGGCTGTGAACACCGGAACCACTTCCACACGGCGCAGGCAGTCCAGTGCCTGCTCGATGGTGTAGCCGGCCTGCTTCAGGCGCAACAGCGTGCCGCGCAGGGAACCCGGTTGCGGGGGGCGATCCGTGTTGACGCGAGCGGCGCGCAACCGGCGTTTGCGGTGGGTGGCCTCTGCCAGATTGGTCAGCTCAAAGTAGATGGCGAAGGCCTTGGTGACCTGATAGGCCATGGCAATGTCCAGCGACTGGATTTCCTGAGCGCAACGTTGCATGATTTCCGGGGCTATGGGGAAAGTCTGTGGCTGGCCCCTGCGCGCGTGTGTGGCCTCCCGATGCTCGATGGCGAGCAGACGGATGCGCTCGACCTTCTCCAGTAGCTCCTGTCCAGCCTGTTCAACAAGGGTCTGTCCAAGCAGGCGGCCCAGAGAGCGCACATCTCGGCGCAACGGGCGCTCTTTTTCTTCCGGTTCTTCGGAGAGAAGCTCGTTCAATCGCGCCAGCTGGTCTGCGGCTTTCCAGAGCGGTGTGTTGTGGTTCATGGTTGGATCGGCAGAGGAATCACGGTCTATGTCGGAAGCAGGCGTAATGCATACCTCAGGATAACAGGATACCAGAAAGAGGGGCCAATCCGCGCCGGTACACGGGAGAGGAACGCAATCGGCAGGCTCTGTACTGTAATCTGACATTTTCCGGGAAAATCCTTGCGTTTGGCACGGAAATTGCAAAGGGTTCAGGTGACGTGCCGTCTGCGTCAGGATGTGTCAGGCACCGGCAGACGCCTCACCCCGGTCCCGGCAGGACGCCGTTGCGAGTTGCTCCGGTTTTTCAGGGTGGCACCGACGGGCAAAG